>JBNKRV010000121.1:0-62971 GCA_050296935.1 Marinilabiliaceae bacterium
ATTCATAGCTTTTCAGTAAATAATCGATTTACGGCTCTAAATTTTATCACCATAGCTCGCTATGTCTCAAAAATTTATATTGTAAATCAATCATTTACTGAATTTTGAGCTCGCTAATTTTAATCGAACTCAGGTTAATAAAAAACCGGAAAGTAATTGCAGTCAGTAATATTGAATAAGAAGGCTATTAAGCATTCATTTGCAATGATATATACATCCTTGAACAGAATTAGAAAGGTATGAGAAAAATTTTCATATTGTCATTATTATATTGTCATACATTGTTCTCGTATTCACAAATAACACTAACAATAGATGGGGTTGATACAACCTATTATGATGTACCACGAACTTCACCGACTTCATTAACCATAAAAAGGAGTTTATTTACATCTGACAAGGATAAAGACTTTGTTGTGATTGCCGGAGATGATAGTTTTGTACCATCAAAAAGTAATAATCTGGATGGTGCAAAAATATCAGGAAATAAGTTTGTTTGGACGGCTTATGAACAATATCCGAATTCCATATTACATGGAGTAATGCTGGGCTATAATATTAACTACACTGTAAAACACAATTACAATGATGGCATGCCTTATGCCTTTATTTACAAAGGGGGTAATGATGAACCTATGGAATGGACCTATGGAGCACATTCCTATAATATTCATAAGAATGTAAAAATAGGAGTAAATGTTAAAGGAATGAGTGGAGTAAAAATTTATAACAATACTTTTTTTAACAACAGGTACTCCAACTGGCATCATATCGGAATTTTAGAAAACAATGGCAGTGATCAGACTCCTCCTTACGCATCTGCAAACAACACCATAATTAAAAACAATATTTTTTATCAAAAAGCAAATTCTCCAGCCATAAAGCTTTTCCCTGATTCTCAGGATGGATTGGAAATTGATTATAACATTTATTGGTGCGAAGAATGTGTAGAAAATACACCTGAATTTGAAGTGGAAGGTAATATTTTATCCTGGATTGAATGGCAAGCCTTAGGTTATGATTTAAATTCTAAAATCATGAATCCTGATTTTATTGATTTGGAAAATTTTGCACCAACAACAAGGCTGGATTTCGGAACCGATTTAGATGAAACCTTTCAATATGGTATAGCAGCAAATGCAGTTTGGAGTACCGGTGAATATCCTGACACCATCAAACAAAATGGTAAATGGCAGGTTGGCGCTGTTTTGAGAATCGACAATTCCAGCGCTCAATCATTACATACGTATCATGATTCTATAAAAACATACCCTAATCCAAACAATGGAATTTTCTATATCGACATATCTCACATTAATCCTTCAAAAGAACTGATAATCAATATTTTATCGCTTGACGAAACTATTATTTTTAATAAACGATTATCTCATTCTGAAACTTTAAATAAAATAGACATATCCCAAGTTAAACCCGGATTTTATATACTATCTATTGATAACATTAATATTTCACAAAAGATTATTAAATTTTAACCAAACTCCTATTATTCTATTTTACCTTCTGCTACCTCGATAATAAACTTTGAAAACAAAGGTGCAAGTCTTGCTCCAAATTCTTTATTGGGATGAGAATTATTTACTCCCGTAGCATAATTATCCTTTAAATATAGCCCGCCTTCTGTTTCATATTTATAAAAATCCCAAATGTAGATATTGTCACCTTTTTCGTTCCATTCATCTTTCATCCACCTATAAAACTGTTGCGTTCTTATTGCTTCGTCCTCTGAAATACGATTTTTCACATGCACTGTTGGTGTCCAAACAATAAATTTGTTATCTGGAAATTCGTGCATCTTCTTTTTCAAGGCGTTGTATTGTAACCTATAATTTTCTAACCGTTTCACATCTGAATCAATATCGGGTTTACCAGTATCCTCTAAAATATTACTTACGGGATAGCAATGTTTTAAAATGATAATGTCATATTCTCTGGTTAGCATTTCAAGTGTTGGTTCACCTTGATATGGAGTTTCTCCTGCATTTTTCACCCAAATGTTATAGTAATCGTATGGATAATTTTTCCAGCCGTAAGTAGCTTTCTTAGGAAAAGAAGATTCAGATATTCTATAATTTGTTTTATTCTTTATATTGTACCTATTGAAAAATGTTTTAACATCTCCCCTGCCTGTAAGCTTTCGGATAAATCTATTGGTTTTACCGTACCATACAATTTGTCCGGTGCTATGATGTAAAAAGATAATATTCTTCATTGGATTATGTTTTGATTCACAACAATACAGTGAATATGAAAGATGCTGTTTTCATAAAACAGCAAGATCTGTAAATATCTGATACTGAAAATCTGTTACTTATCCTTAAAATGTTCAATTACAATAGGCTTTTTCATGGAGTCAGACATTCCTCCGGTTTTTAGCCGCCCTTTTGATTTACTATATAACAACTTAAGCATATTCATATTCATTGTTACCTTGGCTGGATTCCCCAGTATAACAGAGTTACAGGGAAACTTACCTCTAACAACGCTTCCTGCCCCTATTACGCAGTTATCTCCGATAATAGTGTTCGGTAGAAGTGTACAATTTGAACCTATGAAAACATTATTTCCGATTTTTATCTTTCCAAATAAATCTGTTTTCGGAAACAAATCTCTAAAACACCTGATTCCGGCATCATGTGTAATAAAAAGAGTGCCAATAGCAATGGCAACATCATTACCTATCTCAATTAAATAGGGTTCCGTTGAAAACTGCATGGTGTAAATGTGACAATTCTCACCAATTTTCATACCTAGCTTTCTGAAGTAACTGACCTTGGTATGTGACCCTGACTTTGTCACATAGTATCTTTCCAATCTTTTTATGAAAGTTCTAAGTAGCATATTTCAAAGTATTTAACGTTCATCTGAGTGTACGGCACCGTATGTGTAAATCAATTTCCTAAAAAACGACTTAATACGTCTGTAATTTTCCAACAATCTTCATCAGACATGTTTGATCCTGAGGGCAAGCATAGTCCTTTTGAAAATAAGCCTTCAGAGGTTTCATTCATATAAGACGGATAGGATGAAAATACAGGCTGTAAATGCATTGGTTTCCAAAGTGGTCTGGACTCAATGTTTACTTTTTCCAGTTCTATCCGGACTTTTTCAAAGGTTGTACCGGATTTTAACGGATCTATAATTATTGTTGTAAGCCAGCGATTTGAATAAAAAAATTCATTGGGTTCATCAATAAAGGTAATCCCTTCGTATTTACTAAGACTGGCTTTATAAAAATCATAAATACTCCTTCTCTTTTTTACGCGCTCTTCAATAACCTGCATCTGGCCTCTTCCTATCCCGGCTAAAACATTACTCATTCTATAATTAAAACCAATTTCAGTATGCTGATAATATGGGGCATCATCTCTGGCTTGAGTTGCCAGGAACCTGGCTTTATCTATAAATTGTTTATCGTTTGATAACAGAGCTCCGCCACCGGAAGTTGTTATTATTTTATTTCCGTTAAAGGATAAAACTCCTATCCTGCCAAAGGATCCTAATGGTTTCCCATTGTATTTGCTTCCTAAAGCCTCTGCTGCATCTTCAATAACCGGAATGCCATACCGATTAGCAACCGCTAGTATTTCATCCATTTTAGCTGGCATACCATAAAGGTGAACAACCACTATTGCCTTCAGTTTATCTCCAGAACCTTTATTCTTACGATCCAGAATAGCCTTTTCCAGCAATTCCGGATCCATATTCATTGTATCTTTTTCACTATCAATAAAAACAGGGATAGCCCCCTGATAAACAACAGGATTAACGGTTGCTGAAAATGTAAATGTTGATACCAAAACCTCATCTCCTGTTTTTACCCCTAACATTATTAACGCCAAGTGAATAGCAGCTGTTCCTGAAATTAATGCCACGGCATGCTTCACACTGCAATACTCGGTTAGAGCCTCTTCAAACAAATCCACATTGGGACCGATGGGTGCAATCCAATTCTGACTAAACGCCTCATTTATATAGTTTAATTCTAACCCTGACATATGAGGGCTCGAAAGATATATTCTGTTCTTCATATCCGGGAACTTTAATAGTAAATTAGATAAGATTTAGAAATATTCATCATTTCAGTCAGTCAAATATGACATTTGTTCTCTGGCTTTGTAAAGAAATAATTTACCCATTCTGATCATTCTTTATCCTTTTTACTTCGCTAGAATTTTCAACCGTAGCGGTGCTATGCTTTCAAATTCTGCCTTGTATAAAGAAAAAATAATTGAATAAATTCTGAGCAACTTATTTCATTACGAATCCTTAGGCATTTTTAAATATTGTTTTAAAAATTATTAATATATCCAGTGATATACTATTATTATAATAATATTGAAGGTTCAGCTTCACTTTCTCAGGCCATATTACTTCATCATTATACTTATGTGGCTCCGGTACTGTAGCTAAAAGTTCCTCTTCATTGAAAAATTTTAAAGTAGCCGGACCGGTAATACCTGGTTTTAACTCAAGAATCTTTTTCTCTTCGCCATTTAACTTTAAAGAATACTCAGGCATATCTGGTCTGGGTCCCACAAAACTCATATCTCCTTTAAGTACATTCCACAGTTCAGGTAATTCATCCAGTTTCATTTTTCGTAATATGGCTCCTAATGGGGTTATACGCTCATCACCTCTTACCGATATCGTTGATCCTTCTGAATTTACCTTCATTGTGCGGAACTTATGAATGACAAATGGCTTACCAAATTGCCCTCCTCTTTCCTGGTTAAAAAAAACAGGTCCGGGCATATACAATTTAATAAGTATAGCAATAATAAGCAGTATGGGACTCAGTAAGATTAACCCCCCAATAGAAAAAACAATATCAAATAATCTCTTCATTGGTATTAAAAGTTATGAACAGACATGTACTTTGAAACTCACATTATCCCGTAACAGGTATCAGAAATCCAATTACACATTGAAGTTACTTCAAAACAAATTACTAATTGATCAAGCGGGATTGATCAATTACCTCTTAACAAACTCAATGAGCATGTAATCATCAGAAAGATTTTTTAAAACCACCACTGAAGAGTTTTTTTTGTGACTCTTTATTACTGCCTTGTTATTTTTAGATATGGTTGAAAGACATCGAAAATTAAGATTCCATGCTATTTCGTACATCACGTTATTCATTACATGACCTATTCCGGTACCTCTGTAAGGCACGTCTATCAGTCTACCAACAAAACACTTTTTATTGGCAAAAAACCGTAAAAAGAAATAGCCAACAAGTTTATCTTTATCAAAAACCCCCATCATTAGAAAAGAACGAACTTTAAATTGTTTTTGAATTTTTTTTCTATCAAAACCATGAGGATTAAAATACTTAAGATCATTTGGAGGTTGGGATTCAATAAATAAATACAGAGATTCTGCATCTTCAGGATTTAGAATTCTTATTGTCCATGAGTGTTCTGTATTGTCCATGACTTCAGATAAAATTCTATCCAATTTATTCTTATACAACAAACTGAAAACGAAACTATTTATACTTTCAATCACCTTCCAGAAAACCGGGAAATGATGTTTTATAAAAATCAGAATTTTCTCCATTACAAATACCTTAACAATTCATTTTTAAGTCCCTCTTTTACGGGAAGTTGCCACAATATTTTACACCAATTATGATTCCCCTCTATCAATTCCGGTCCATATTGACTTATAGCAACATCCCATCCAACAGACCTGTTCTCCGGGGTATGTAATGCCGCTTTTGTCACTAATTTTAATACCTCCTCCCAATACGGAATCTGAAATCCCACAATCCGTTTTTCAGTAACCGGATGAAACTCTTCTTCTTTTTTGGTAATATCACTATATACAGCAGTACCACAAACTAATCCGGATAAAATATCAACAGGAGCTGCCAAATTTCCTGCCGCCATATTATCCACTTTTGAGTTTACGGATATGCGTAACCTGGCTCCCAAAAAATCAACTTTCCCATTCAATAATTGAGTAAATACGCGTATAGTATTTAAACCAGATGGTGATAAGGACATAAGATCCTGGTGCTGTTTCACAAACTCTTCAATTAAATCAAAATGATTTTTTTCCATATAGGCAATTAATGAATGAAATGAAAAGTCGCTACAATTAACAATTTCAACCTCTGCTCCTATTTGTCCCACAGCATTTTTCAATACAATTTTTCCGGTTTTATTATCCAAAAACTCCTGAAGTAATGATGGGTTGGATTTAATTTCAATAATTCCGGCATGTTTACGTGTAATAAATGATTTAAAATGAGCGTTAAATCTGAGTTTATTCTCCAAAACACCTCTGTACTCTACAGGATTCATTTTCAGTTGAAACTCATACATAAATCCAGTTCCTGCCCATTGTTTACGTTCATTTTTATTTTTTCTACAGAACCCAAATAAAAAATAATCTATTATTGAAATATTATAGACAAAAACACAAATTATGGCATCCATCCAAAGGGTTATCTTTGATTTACCTGTTTTATCTGAAGTATATTTGCCAAACTTAGCCAGTTTACTTTTATCTAATTTCTTAAGATAATAACCCAGATAGATTATCCTGTTAAATTTATTGTTGTATTTATTATTTGTATTCATTCAGCAAAGTGGCTGTAATTAGCGTTCGTATAAATGTCCAAACACCTAGCTTTATGGAAAGGCTCTATTTAGGTGCTGGTATCTGATATTTTAGTCTGGTAAAGCCTGTTTCAAGCGCAAAAAAGTTAAAATATATATTCTACTAAACAAGGGAAATCTAAAATTTAAAGAATCAACACAGATACCGTTTATTCTTCATTTATTGTTAGCAATTAAATCTCCAAGCTGATTTGCAGACATAAACTCAATATCAGGCCACTTTTTTATCATTTTTTTTAATAATTGACTTAAAACCTGAAGTCCGTTTTTTCTATTATCCGGATCTATATGACCACAAAAATTTACCCTATGTGAACTGATAATTGCTGGCTTATTCCATTTAAAAGCTGTATCCACTTGCCTCATAGCAAAATTTAACCAATCTGTTCCAGTATTTTCGGAAGGCTCAAAAACCACATTTCTTACTAAATACAACAATTTGTTCTGATATTTTTTTCCCGTATAATTAATCCTCGTTTTATATTTCCCACCCCCCTGATGTTCTCTCTTAATTAATGGAATATCAATATATTTTACACCGTTATCTGATAAGTACTGATATATAATGCTATGCTCATTACCTGCCGGTGCATTAAAATGAATTGAACGATAACCAAATACTTTTTCAAATGCATCCAACCCATCAATTATAATAGTTTCAAACTCCTTATTTTCAGAAAAATCCCAAAATCCAAATGCAGAAGTTTGTCCTATATTTTTATACCCCGGAGTTGATAAACCTGTATAAGACCTATTCTTTAAAACAACCAGAAGTTCCTTATCCCTTCTGGCAAGCTTATCTTCAAAAACTTTTAAATTAAAATGTTCTCTACCATGAAATTGAGGGTTCATTAATCCTTTTTGTATTCCTTCCTTCCACAAGTTCCATGTTCCCTTATAAGCCGATTCATCATAGGCTTCTAATTTAGCAAAGGTCTGAGGTAGTAATTCATAAACATAGCGTGAATAATCCTCAGCTTCCATTTGTTCAAAATTGATGTTACAAGGCACCGCAAAAGGGGTAAATACGGCATGTTTTCCATTGACATCCTTTACTGATGTTAAAACATCAAATAGCATCTCCAGATCTTCACGGTTCTCGAGTGAATCAAATTTATCGAACCATCCCGACGCTTTAAATCCTGATTGATCTATTTTTTTCCGGGCTTCTTCGGATGCTAATCGTACATTACCATAATCATCTACAGAAAAAACAACTATCTTACGATTTGTTTTCCATCCAATACTGTTTTTTAAGTTTCGCTTCAGGAAATTTATCATTATTTAATTTCAGATAATGAGTCTAATTTTCGAGACCCGTTAATTTTATACTGTTTAGATGTTTTTTTTAATTAGTATTCATCTATAGACTCCAGAAATCCGACTTTATGAACAGTCACTGATTAATACTTTCCGGAGAGTCAGGATACGGTTCTAATTCTCTTGATGGTTATATACAACCGTTCCGAAAGTTAACCTGCAATGCTATTGTTTCTCAAATGCTGGAAATCCGGAACGGTTCTCGATAAGCATGCTGTCCGTCAGAATCGTTCCTTAAATAACATCAGGCACATCCCGGGTGGCAAACGTGTTGCTTATTCGTGTTCGTTTATAAACTCCAGAAATCCGACTCTATGGACAGGTACTGATTAATACTTTCAGGAGGATTAGGGAACGGTTCTAATTCTCTTGATGGTTATATACAACCGTTCCATAAAAAGCTGAATATGTGCATCGTAATGCCTTTTCAAATTGCGAGGCCAGTTGAATTCTATCAAAATTACACTCTGCAAACCGCCTGGCATTAATACCTTTTTCTTCGAGACTTCCATTTTCTAAACTTAACTCTACCAATGCGTTAGCAAAGCTTACCGGATTATCAGGTTCAACAACAACACCTATACCCTTTTCATTTATCATTTCTGCTAACCATCCCGGATAGTTGTTTAAAACAGGAAGACCCGACGATATATAATCAAAGAATTTATTGGGTGAAGTTCCGTAATAAAAAGCCGGTACATTTTCTAACAACATTAACCCAACATCTGCAGCCCATAAATATTTAATCAGTTCCTTTTTAGGAACTGAATTAAGAAGAATAACATTACTAAGGTTTTCGTTTTTTACTCTTTGAGCGAGGTGTGCTTTTTGTTTTCCATCTCCAATTAAAACAATTTTAATATGATTGTTATTTTCCTCTTTTAAAAGTTCATTAGCTGCATTCAATGCTGCATCAAGTCCATTGGCAATGCCATGCGCTCCAATGAATATGGCAATAAAATTTTGCTCATCACAACCCGGAATTATTGTTTTTGAGTGACGTCCCGGTATAAATAATTCCAGATCACATCCGTTTGGTATTAAATAAACAGGCTTTTCCGATGATAATCTTCTTTGAATTCCGTTTTTAATGCCCGGAGACAAAGCAATGCAAGCATCAGCTGTATTATAGGAATAATACTCAAGCACTCCCATGCCCCATAGTAAAAATTTATTTTTAATAATGCCCATTTCTCTGGGAAGCTCGGGCCATAAATCTCTCACCTCAAATACAAATGGTATATTCTTCCTTAAAAATTTTAATACTATTCCGGGTATGCCAGCTGTAATTGGTGTTGAGGTTGCAAATACGATATCAAAATCTTCTTTAAATATTAATCCTACGCTCCTGATTGAATACTTAAAAAACACCAGAGTCCGTTGCAAAAAATTCATCTTATTGTTATACTTTAAATTAAATTCAATAAGATCAATACCCTCATAAATACCTCTTCGCATTCCCTTTTTATATGCTACTTCAGACAAAGGAGATTTTAACCTTGGTGATTCTCCAAATACCATTGTTACTTTATTTCCTTTATAAACCAAATATTTCGCCATTTCATAAGAACGTATGCCAGAATTACCTTCCGGAGTACAGAAATACTGATGGAAATAAAGTACTTTCATTTTATGATCTGTATTGTAGTTTTTAATTTTCTATTATTAGGAGATGTGATCATTAATCGAAAAACCGTTTCATATTGGAAATAATAATTTGAGATTAATTGATCGGCAACTTGAATTCCGGCATTTATTGGAACAATTATCTTTCCCCAGGGCAATTCAATTTCATTTTCCTTAATAAGGTATTCACACTTTTCAAAATTAAACCCTATTTCCACGGTACTGGCGTTTCCACTAAACTTATCATTTATCTCCCAGGTATTATTCTTCCACAGTATTCTTCTCTCATGGTAATTGCCCAGATAATCTTTATATGCCCCTTCCCATTCTCCGGAAGTATGATTTAAAACATGCATTTGATTGAAGATGGGTTTGATCCATTTCGCCAATAAAAAACGCCCTAGCCGGGGCATCTGCTCTCCGCCATCAAATGATAATGAATTATGCGAATGAACTGATTTCAAATCAGGTACTATACTTTCTTTATCAGGATTGTATGAATAACTACCAGAATCAAACAATATGTTTTTGCCATCTGCCCAAAGATCAAAATGCATCACATCATTATGAGAGGGCCTGAATTGATAGTTGGGAAGCCGAATCAATGCCCGGGAATCTTCTCCATTCATAATTGTGTAACCTGATTTATAAAACTGCGACTTTTTATTTGATAAAACTATAGGATAGCTACCTGCTTCAACCCTCATCCAAAACAGCTCCTCATCATGTAATCCGTTGCCAAAAACCCTTTTCCCCTTTAATAATACAGACGAAATTTGTAATGAGGGGCGATAATCTTTATAATCACAACTATGATCTGATAGTAACATCGTTCCATCATTTGAACCCAGGTTAGAACAAAATCCTGACTTGTCTACAATAGATAAAAGCCAATCCAAAGACTTTTCAACAGTATTGTAATATTCAGGAGAAAATCGAGATAAATGAAGTTGTTCAGACCAAATTAAAGTATTAGAAACTGTATCAAGAAATAATCGATGATAAATCAATGAATGTTGTGCAAAACTTCCATCCTCATAAGTTAATTGTCTCACTAATTTCTCAAGCGCTGTTTTTCCTTTTTCTGCATACTTTTGATATAAACGATGATTGGAGTCTGAAACTTTTAAAAGCCAGTTTCCACCAATATATAAGGCGGCCGCTTCACTTGTTGCATGATTGTTTCGTTGTGCTAATCCATATTTCAGGTTTGAGGATATTCTGCGCAAATGCAACTGAACAATTAAAATCAACATTTCCGTCGGGGAATCTAACTGACTCAGGATATTAGCACTATTTAATAAATTAATTAACCTGAAAGAAGCCTCTTGTCCGCATTTCCAGTTTGGTCCTTGATTTAGTGGATTTTTACTTACCCAATCCGATAACCATTCATTTAAGGTTTTTAGATATTTAGTATTACCACTTATAGCGTAGGCTCTTGCTAAAATACCTACCCATGAAAACCTTGATAGTTCCCATATGTTTTTGATATCTCCAAGGTCATTATTAAAATCTGCAATTTTTGTCCAATGTATTTTTTCCTGATTACATTTTTTACCATTAAAACGATTTACAAACCAATCAGGTGGGGTTGACTGTTTAATCCAATGATGCGAATAATAGGGTAAACAACCATCAATAATTCTATTGGCTCTAACTATCAATTCTTTCTCCCAAGTACTATTATACCCCTTTACATCGGGTCGTCTATCTATATATACATCCCCTTCATTTGCAATTTTAATAATAGGATACCTTTTTAAAAACAATCCATATTTTAATTTTAACCGATAAATAAATACATAAAAAACATTTAAAATTCCAAGCTTTGGAACAATTTCTAAATACCAGAAGAGCTTAACAAAGCTATTAGGTTGCATCATTGTATTTTATTAATGATAGGAAATATAGGCTAACTAAAGAAATGTCGATTATTCTACATTCATCCAGCGACTTTCTTTTAAACTTTGTATAGCTGCGAATGATGCTTTAGTTGCATTTATAATTTCGTTGAAGGGGATTAAAGGTTGCCCTCCCTCTTTGATATTATTAATATATTTTAAAAACTGCGCTTTATGCCCCTTATCAATTCTGGTTTTCAGGTTTTTAAAGCCTTTAACTCCATACGCCTTGGTTGTACGGAAATTATCAATGATAAAAACACGTTCTCTGGAAAACACCTCTACGCGTTCCTTACCGTATGATTTAGACCCATTTGAAAAATAATTAATGACTGCATTACTCCCATTATCATACTTGAGCAAGATGCTAACATTATCTGTGTTTTCTTTCATCGCACCGCCCAAACTATTCATGCAAACAGACTTTACCAATGAACCAGAGAAAAAACTGCATAAATCGATATAATGACAAGCTTCACCAATAATACGCCCTCCGCCTATTTGTAAATCATGAACCCAAACCTGTGGAGGAATGAAGCCTGCATTCATGGTTGCTACAATATTTACGGGTCCCGGATTTGCACCCAAAGCTGATTTAATAGATTGAGAATGTG
Organism: Marinilabiliaceae bacterium; assembly: GCA_050296935.1. Classification (GTDB taxonomy): domain Bacteria; phylum Bacteroidota; class Bacteroidia; order Bacteroidales; family Marinilabiliaceae; genus Saccharicrinis. The sequence goes on from JBNKRV010000121.1 coordinate 12,115, forward strand.
GTGAAAACCGCCTGTTAAAACCCACCATTAAACTCGGATTACGATCTCCATTTATTGTTTTTTGATAGGTATTAACAATATCTGTTAACTGATCATTATTAATGGCAAGAGGTTTTTCAACAAATACATTTTTTTTTGCTTTTAAAGCTTCAATTACAAATTTGGCATGAGAATTATGTCTTGTAGTTATAAAAACAGTATCTACTTCAGGATCGTTAATTATTTGACTATAGTCCGTAGTGCTGTGCGAAAATCCATATTTATTTGCTAAAGCGGTACCAGACACTCCTTTTGAAGAAGCAATGTACTTAAAATTTGCCCCTGTTTTCTTTAAGGCGGGTAACATGGTCATTTTGGTAAAGTTACCGGCCCCAATAAACCCAGTAACTGCCTTCGATCCATTATATGAGCCTTGTTTCAATAAAATAGTATTTCCATTTACCTTATTATCTGCAACTGACTTGTATTTGAGTATGGATGCAATTGACCCTGACTTACTTATATTGTTATAAATCTTACCATATTCTTCAAGATCCACAATATCTGAAATAAGATCTTTCACCTTCAATAATCCTTTATCAATAGCACCTAAAACAGCTTCGAAATTTCGCTTCTCAGTCCATCGTACAAACGAAAGGGGGTAATCTATTCCTTTTTGCTCATAGTTATCATCATAACGACCAGGTCCATATGAACATGAAACCTGAAACTGCAATTCTTTTTCATAAAACTCTGCTCTATTTATATCCAGGCCAATTACTCCAACAAGTATTATGCGGCCACGTTTTCTGCTCATCTGAGCAGCTTTAGAGATTATATCATTATTTTTGGTGGAAGCCGTAATAATTACCCCATCAGCCCCAACTCCGTTTGTTGATTCCATTACCGATTTAACAACGTCATCTCCTAAAAGAGGATTTATGGTAGTAACACCCCATTTTTCAGCCAATGCACATTTATTCTTATCAATATCAATTCCAATAACCTGGCAACCATTTGAAATAAGTATTTGAGAGGCAATAAGACCAATTAGTCCAAGCCCATACACCACAATAGTTTCTGCAAATGTTGGATTACACAAACGAATACCCTGAAGACTTATTGAGCCAATTACAGTAAAAACAGCTTCTTCCGGACTTACTCCCTCAGGTACCCTGGCAACCAGATTGTTAGGAACACATACATACTCCGCATGCTTTCCATTAGAGGCCACAATATCTCCCACTGCAATATCAGAAACACCAGCCCCCAATTCAACAACCTCTCCCACATTACAATAACCTAAGGGCAATGGCTCCTCTAGTCTTTTAAAGATATTTTCAAGTGTAGGAATCAATCCTTCTGCCTTAATTTTATCCAGAACCTGCTTCACTTTATCGGGTTGTTGTTTTGCTTTTTGTACCAGATTTGCTTTACTAAACTCAACTAACATCCTTTCTGTACCAAGAGATACAAGTGAATGTGTAGTCCGGATTAATACCTGTCCGGAACCGGGTTTAGGTATAGGTATTTGTTCAAGAGTTGTCTCTCCAGTTTTCAGATTTTGAATAATTTGCCTCATCTGTTATTTTTTATCAATTGGTAACTAACAACTTACAAATGTTTAGAATTTTATCTGCTCTGTCTCTGGCATTATCGAACAGTTGTAATCGCTGCAAACCATTTTCTATTAAAGTCAGCTTTAAATCTTCGTTCTTCAAAAGCGTTTCTATGGCATCTGCAGCTGCTAAAGCATCCATTGGTTTGTAATAAACTGCTGCATTATCACATATACTATGAGCAAAAGGCAGGTCGGTGGTAATTATTGGCTTTTTCATTACCATGGCTTCCGGATATGAAGCAGAAAAGCATTCAACAAGCGTAGGTAAAAACATAAAATCGCATTCATTATACAAAGCCGGGCAATCCTCAGGTTTAACTACTCCAACATTTATTATATCAGTTGTATTAAAGTTTTTAAACACATTTGTAAATGTTGATGGAGGAAGAGTTAACAAGAATTTCACATTGGTATACCCTCTGTTTTTCAACTCTTTAATTACAAAAGGTATAATCTCAACATTTTTATGCCTGTAATATGAACTTACAGTAAGAAACCAAATCTCATCCTTTTGCTTATCAGGTAATTTCAAATCTACTTGCTTAAAATTGTTAAAAAACCCGCTATGAGTATTTGAAATAGTATAGACATTTTCTGTTTTCAGTGCTTTCCTTACCCTTTGATTAACATCATCTGTTTGCACAATATAAGCCGATGCATCTCTCTTGAAAAAATAATAATGAATTCCCCTTTTTATGGCAAACCTCAGTTTTCGATATAAACTTATAGATTTATAATAGGGAGAGTCAAAATAAATATGGTTACCAAGGTTAAAACCCATCACATGTGGCACTTTGGGTTGCCAGTATGATGGACCGCTGGTTGTAATAACACAATCTGGTTTTATTTTTTCTTCATATTCATTCAGCTTAGTTGAAATGGAGGGTATTTTCAATAAGTTAACGGTTCCGAAATTCAGATTGTAGAAATAAAAATTCTGCGGAAAATCTTCGACTTTCAATGATTTGCCTACTCCCGAACCTACAAATACATGGTATTCATGTTCATTAATTTCTCTACATTCATAAATAAAGGAAAGAGCAACCTGTATGGCTCCTCCAAATCGAAGTTTGGCTGTATTTATCAGTACTCTCATCACTGCTTTTGTTTAAAGAACCCGAGATATTGATTACCGATATGATTAATATCAAACCTTTTGATGGTTTCCCTCGCTTTGTTACCAAACTCTTTTCGTAAAGAATCATCATTCATGAGTAATTCAAGCTTCTTAATAAAAGATTCATGATCACCTTCTTTAATTAAGAATCCATTTTCGCCATCCTGTATTAAGTCTGAAGGACCAGCTTCACAATCAAAACTTATACAAGCCTCTCCTGCTACCATTGCTTCTCCCAATGCATTCGGAAAACCTTCGGAATTGGAAGTGAATGCAAATATGCTACTTCTCTTATAAAAATCCTGTACATTGGTTACTACACCACAAAACTGAATTTTGTCTTCCATATTTAATTCCTGAACAACCTGCTCTACTCTTGCTTTTGTTGGACCGCTACCCAAAAAACAAATCTTCCAGTCTTTAGAATTGATCCGCGCAAAATATCTAACCAATAATTCCTGTTGTTTGGTTGAAACAAAACGACCCACGTTAAGAATGATCTTTTCCTTTTCTTTAGTAATCATTCCATTCATTCTCAACGGATTTCCTATAACCTTTATATTAGAATGATGCGTACGCTTAAACATCAATTCTTTTGCCATATCCGTTTGAGCAATAATTCCTGTTACCTTTTTATATACCCTTGGATTTATAAAATCTAAGAAAATACCATAACTGATTGAAGGCCGGCTACGATCCGAAATAAATACCCGAACAGGTAATCCTTGAACTGAAAGACAAACAAAGGAATTAAATTTACCCCCAAAGCTTAACAACACATCAGGAACAATAAGCTTAATCTGCTTCCTCAGCCAAAACATTAGTTGGTACAAAAATAAAAGTCTTGGTAAATCTGCAGAACTAAAAGGTGGTATATGAACCTCAACTTCTTCAGGTAGTGGAAAAAAAACATTGCCTTTCATTAAGCAAATAACATTAACCTGAACATTAGTCTGTTTTGAGAAATACCATGCTAATTCAGTGATAACTTTCTCTAAACCACCAGATGCTAAAGATGGAAGTATTAAAACAATTCTCACATTTAAATAATTAGGAATTTAGTTTTAAACATTGATTTCATCAAAAATACAATACCAATAACTGGCAAACAGGAAATTATTCCACTATCACTTTTGATTGAACAGATTGAACCACACCTTCTATCATCCAACCATATGGATTAAAGCTTCCCGGGTAATAATTCAGATTTTTGTCCCAGTAACCATGATTAAACTGGTCCACATCATACCCAAATCCATAACTCATTTCAACTATAAGTGGCTTTCCATCCTGAAAAACAAAATCAAATGCAGCAGTTTGCAGGTTTAATCTATTAGCCACTTTAAATGCGATTTCCAAAGCACTCTCAGGAATTTTAGATATGTCATATTCAATCATTCCACTGCCCGAAGCACGAAAATCACCTGAGCGTACTCTTCTCCGAAGCGCAAAGCACTTATTATAAACAAATGTTACCCTGACATCGTGAGTATTACCAGGGATAAAATCCTGAAACAACAAATAGCCCTTTTCCTTTCCCTGAATTTTAGAATATTCAGTTGGAATACATATCCTTGCGAGTCCTTTAGAAACATCCGTTAAACTTGTTTTCCCACTCTTATACTTACGCCAGCGCTCTTTAATACTTCCCCATGCATTATATTGTGAAAAACCGGAATTAAAAGCTTTGTTAATAATTCCATTGGCTTTTTTCTGAGATTTAACTAATCTAACATTTTCTGAACCTGAGCCTCCCCTTAACTTAAAAACTTTTGGAAAAGAACACTCTTTTACCCATTTCTTCGCATCCTTTTTTGAATAAAAAGCATAAGATTTTACTAAGGGTGCTTCAATAGCTTCAAGCAAATATTTTTGACCTAATTTATCATCGAAGTGCCAATTGGTTTGAAAATCCGGAAAAACCATTTTTCCTGCAAGCTGTAGTGAATAAAGTAATTGTTTGGCAAACTGAGTATCCTTTGCGCTGGCATGATGATGATGCCACATTAATGCATCACAATCCTGAAGCTGCGAAATAATATCACTATCATAACAATTTACTACCTTGAAATCCACTCCCTTCTCTTCACAATATTGTATCCAATGTTTACTAAAAGAGCCTTTTCTATGGTGAATAGCTAATTTCATGATACACGCATATTTTTAAAGAAATGAAATATTCTGGAATTTAGATCCTGAAAACCACTTATTCAGTGGTCGTATATAAACTCCAGAAATCCGACTTTACGGGCTGGCACTGATTAGTACTTTCAGGAGAGTCAGGGAACGGTTCTGATTCTCTTGATGGTTATATAGAACCGTTCCGAAAGTTAACCTGCAATGCTATTGCTTCTCTATTGCCGAAAATCCGGAAGGTTCTCTATAAACAAGCTGTTCATCAGAACCCTTCCTTACATAACATCAGGCACATCCCGGATGTCAAACGTATTGTTAACGAGTGGTCGTATATAAACTCCAGAAATCCGACTTTACGGGCTGGCACTGATTAGTACTTTCAGGAAAGTCAGGGAACGGTTCTGATTCTCTTGATGGTTATAGAGAACCGTTCCGAAAGTTAACCTGCAATGCTATTGCTTCTCTATTGCCGAAAATCCGGAACGGTTCTCTATAAGCAAGCGGCCCATCTGAACCGTTCCTTACATAACATCAAGCACATCCCGCATGTCAAACGTATTGTTAACGAGTGGTCGTATATAAACTCCAGAAATCCGACTTTACGGGCTGGTACTGATTAGTACTTTCAGGAAAGTCAGGGAACGGATCTGATTCACTTGATGGTTATAGAGAACCGTTCCGAAAGTTAACCTGAAATGCTATTGCTTCTCAAATGCCGAAAATCCGGAACGGTTCTCTATAAGCATGCGGCCCATCTGAACCGTTCCTTAAATAACATCAGGCACATCCCGCGTGTCAAACGTATTGTTAACGAGTGGACGTCTATAAAGCTCAAATTACTGCGTTGTTGCTCAGAATCCAAACACATGACTTATAAGCGCTCTGAGCCATTAATTTTATGTTGAACTGAGGTTATTATGTTTTTATTGTTTTCACTCATAAGCCATCCTAACTGATCTGAGGTCATAAACTCAATATCCGGCCAACGCTTTAATGCTGAGGAAAGAATCTTATTTAACATTTTCAGGTTACGATCCCGGTTATTAACATCAATAAAACCAACATAATTTATTCGGTGGCTTGTAATAATTGCCGGCTTATGCATTTTAAATGCAATATCCATTTCAGACAGGCACTGAGCCACCGGATTTTTAATACCCATGTTGAACATAGATGGCTCAAATGTAACATTCCTGACACTAAAAATCTGGCCAAATTCATTCCTCTTACCCAGATGAATACTATGTAGTAAATTTTTTGCTCCGGGAACCGGCTCCCGCATTTTACGTATGCCCTGAAAAAACCTTACCCCTCTTTCTAATACAGCTTTGTTATAATCTGGACTCCAGATAAAATTAGGAGGGATGGTAGATTCTGATTTATAATTAAATAAATTCTCAAATAAATCCAATCCTTCCAAAAAAATATTCAATTTCTCTTCCTTATCCTTCAATGAATTATATTGCATGGCAACCACATAATAATTCCCTTTAACCTCAGGCTCTTTAGCAATACACCCTGCCATATGATTTGAAAAACCAAAATGGGCTTCTCTATCTCCTTTTATCAATGCATCCATTAACAGACTAACATTAACATGCTCTCTTCCATGAAACTGAGGATAAAACACTTTATCCTTCATCCCATTTTTCCATAGATTAAAGTTATTACTGTGCTTCGGATATTTTTTAAATGTTTCTGTAATCAGTTCATAATGGTAATTCCGGAAGTCATCATTTTTTATCTTTTCAAAATCAGGGTTAGCCATTAAACAGTTTGCCGTAATAATCGGATGATTTCCATTTACATCTTTAAATGACAAAAGTAAATTAAACAGCATTTCCAAATCTTCCTCACTTGCAATAGAGTCAAAACGTTCATAAGGTCTTTTATCAACCGGATATCCTTCCTGGATACATTTATTATATACTTCCCTTGATGGCATCCTGATGCTTCCCCAATCATCAGATTCAATCACAACAATTTTACGTTTTGTTCTCCAACCCTGAAGATTTGTGTATATACGGGCCATTTTCCTCTTAATCATTTCCGGATGGTTTATTAACCTGAGTTCGATATAAAATTAGCGAGCTCAGGTTATTAGGATTTAATGAATCTCTTTAAGCAATGAATAACTTGATATAAATAAGAAAATTGTGGTTAAAGGAAATTAAATCTATAGTTTGATTCTGAATTACATAAACAAGTGTACGATGCAACTAACCCATTACATACATTAGTTTCTTAAATGGTTTTTCGTCTATAAAGTCTAACTACTGCGTTGTTGCTCAAAATCCAAATCCTCATATACCCTGGTATACTGCGGTTTGAATTTTTCACACGCCTTGTATTTTAACTTTATACTCCAAACACCCTACTTTATGGACAGGCACTATTTAGTTGAAACAATATCTAAAATTGATATATTAACTCAGGCTGCAAAGAGCATTTAAAAAGATATATTTTTAAAATACGTTATTAAACTTACACCATCTGAATAAAAGGCTGCCGATACCGGATTTCCTATTACTGTTATAATGCCACAATAATCCATACCTCTTCGTAAAGCTAACATGCAAAACAAAATAAGAAATGGTGTGGTAATTACTTTAAGAAAAAGAAACTTCCGAATTTTATAAATGGTAGAAAAAAATAAAATATGGAACGAAAATATAAATGTATTACCAACTACTTCAAATCGATCCACTGAGGGAATTACACTTAATATATTTGTAAAACCTAAAAAAAGAAGTGAAAAACATAACAATGTATTTAAATCCTTTTTTTCTCTTAAAAAATCTCTTGCCACATAAAAAATTGAAATAACTATACTATAATTAACCCATTTAACTCCCAGGTTGGCATAAGTAATAAACCAAGGTAATTCCTGATCAATTATTCTCCTGGTTTCTTCGTAATCAGGATTAGTATATGTAATTATCTTCGAATAAAAAATATCTGGTAAAAAGGATAAAGCGGATTGTAGCCACTGAAGATCAAGAGCATTTATAAATGCTGTTATCAGATAGAATACTAAGTACAAATTTGATCTGTTCTTCAACAACAAATAAAGACTCAATACAGCTAAAGGAAAAACAAAGGCGAAATGAACAAACATTGAACTCAAGGCCCATATCAACCGATTTCGCTTACCATCAAGTAAATACGGAAGCGTACCATAAAGAAATACTTGAGCTGCCATCCAGAAACGAAATCCATTAATATTCCATATTGGATTTATTAAAATAAGAGTGAGTACGTATAGGCTCATTAATCCGGATATCCTACTTTCTGTTCTCTCCAATACATACCAAATATTTCTTGAATAAAAATAACCAAATAGTACTCCATAAACAGTAAAAAGAATGGTTGTATTGTCGGTGAACCTGGAAATAAGAAACATGATCAAAGGAGAGACAAAGTCCGGATCTGAAATGGATGCTGTATAAAACGAACTAATAAACTGTAAAAAATTTGTTTTTGAATGGGCGTATTGTACAAACAAACTGGCGTATCTACCCGAATCGGCCCCATCAATTTCTCCGATAATAAACGTAAAACCGAAAAAGGCGCAAAAAAACCAAAATACATTCTTTGCCCAAGGTCTTTCCCAATACCTGAAAGCCGCAAACATAAGTCCTAATGGCCAAAGTAAGAAACTTAAATAATAACCAAGTCCTTCTCTGTATGTATCATTTATTTTGTAAAGATTATCGTACATCACCAAAAGTTTTCTACGAGGAATATGAACTAAGCTCAACAAATTTTTCTGCAATCACTTTAATATCATAATTACTTGCAGGTTCCAGATCCATTTTTTTCCTGTAATTTCCATTCATAAATTCTGAAAGAACTGAAAAATCAGGATTAGAAGTCACATTAAAAACAGGTCTTCCGGTAATGGCATAATCGATTAACTTACTTGGCATTTGATTTGGAGTATTATTGTCTATATTAATTAAAAAATTCATCTTCGACAATTCGGCCAAAAGTTCATTACGTGGGATATAATTTCTTATCTCTAACTTCTCTCCAAGTTTATTCTTATAACCCGCAATTAAATCTCCCTGATTAGTGTATACAATAAATTTAAAATCTCCTTTATAGTTTACCAGGTATGTTAACAATGCATTGGGATCACGCTTACCGGGAATAAAACCACCGGCATAACCAAAGATTGGTTTTCCGTTTGAACTAGGTAAAGTGTTGATTATTAAATCATCCATTTGAAAGCCTTGTGGAATAATTCTTATTTTAGAATGAAACTCTTTATAATAAGCCTTAATAGCTCCTTTAAAAGGAACTGTAATGGCATCTGTTTTCCGGAAAAACCACTTCTCTATATATTTAAAATAAAACATTTTGCTAAATGTATCAGTAGAGTTTCCCATATAAGGATCTCCACAATCTGCAACCCAATACCTGGCGATGGGATGCTTTTCAGACCTGACTAAGGCAACTCCCCAATGAATAGGGTATGGAACTGCAATAGAAATTAATAAGTCATAATCCGTTTCCGTTTTGAGACATCTTGCAACATTAAACATAAACTCAATGTTTGGATATTCAATTAACAAGTTGAGTAACCTTCTCAGAACTCTTTTTACATACAAGCTAAACCCCCTGCCTTTTAAATTTATTGGTTTATATCTTAAGGGTCCTAAATCTTTAATAATGAGTCCATTTTTTTTGCTAAATTCAGTATAATTATTTCCTTTAAAAGGGATGTACACCACCACTTCATGCCCTTGCCTGGCAAATTCCTTTGCAAGCTCTGTTGTACGAAAAGATCTAGGGGAAATAGCAGGATAAAATCCTCCTGAAACAATTAAAATTTTCTTTTTTCCCATGAAAAATCTTGATTAATAAAAATTAATAAACATGGATCCTTACTTTTTATTTCTTTTTAGCAATGGAAGTACAATTTCCCAATAATTAATATTTACCCATTTTGCGGATAAGATTAATACCCCCGCATATGCCACTCCGGAAATCGCCAGATACACAATATCCGAATTACCGTAAAAAAACCTTGCAACGAACAGATTTACAACAAATAGAGAAACAAAGGAATGAACAGCAATAACAAAAAAACGACCCAAGGGGAACAAACTAATCAGTGATACATTAAAAATTTTTGCTATATACATTAAAGGAATAAAAACAGCACAAACCGAAACAAGCATAAAACTGATGGCAACGGCCATAGGTGTATTAAAAATTTTAATTGTAAAATATTGAACCACCCAGATAGTAATTGCCTTACCATATTCTAACTTCGCGTAAAACTTCCCTTCCCCTAAAGAAAGTAACAGTGGTGCGAAAATTATTATATTAAAAAAATTTATAATAATAACTACTGAAAAATATTTGGCAGATACAGCATATGCATCAGAATATATTATCGTTATAACTTCTTCTGAATAAAAAAGAAAAAAGACAACTAGGGGATAAATTAATACTGCAGAACGTTGTAAAGTTGTTCTCCAAAGTTTTGTAATCTGAGACAAATCTGATTTATCATGAACTATTTTGGAGAAAATCGGCATTAATACTGTAGCGGTAGCTCCTGTAATCATATGTACAAATGGAATTTCAATAAAACCATTACTAAACTCTGCAAAAACTTCAGAACCAAAATTTCTACTTATATAAAACTGATTTGATGCACGAAAAATAATGCCTCCTAATGCTGCTGCCACAAGAGGCAGACTATAATTAAATATCTCTTTGAATTTAAGGTTTGATTTTTCGTTCTCAACACCTTTAAATGGTATACTTTTAAAAAAATATGCAACAATTAATAATATAAATGAACTTATAATCCAACCATAAATAGCATAAATATAAGTGCCTTTCAGAACAATTACTGGTAAAACAATAAAGAGTAACATTATTGTTCGTGATATGGCATTGTATATGGCAATATATATGGTCTTTTTATAAGTTGAAAATATACCTTCTATTCCTAAAGTTGGCAGTAATAACATGGGTATTGGCGAAAAGTATTTCAAACCTCTCGATAGTTCCGGATTCTTGAGTACATCTGCAATTAGTCCTGAAAAAAAAAATAGAAAGACTGAAAAAATTATTCCTCCAACAAATAATGTTTTTGAAATCTTCCAAACAATATCTTTACCTGCACTGAGATTGAATCGAGGTAAAAAGTAATTAAAAACTTTAGGTAAACCTGCTGTGAATACAATTAGCAAAGTGTTGTATACATATAGAATTTGCCGGTAGGTACCATATTCCGTTTTTTCAAAATACCTCGACAATATGGCTGTACTGACCAATGCCAGGGCAAATGAGCTCAGACTCCCCAAACTTACCCAAAACACCTGAATCGTATTGTTATTTCTACCTGAAATGTATTTCCCCATTGATAGTTAGTGCCTGTCTATAAAGTCAGATGTTTGGACTATAAAGTTTAAATACAAGGGGTTTAAAAAATTCAAACCACAGTATACGAGCGTATATGAGGATTTGGATTTTGAGCAAAAACGAAGTAGTTGGACTTTATATACGAACACTAGTTAAAGCATAACCTACTTTATTTCCTCTTGTTATCTTTTTATCGTTTATTAAGCTTTGATTATATCAACTTCGAAGTTTCTAAAATCATTGCTCTACAATTCGACCATTCTATAGAAAACATCATACCTGTTAATCAACTCTTGTTACAGTATAAACCAAAATGCCGGTATTAAGTAGTGTAAACAACAAATTTATTGGAATTGAGCTTAACTGCCATGTTTTCAATCGCCTAGGAGGAACATAAACAATATCACCGGGTTTTAAATAATAAAACGAAGAATACATGATATTGTCATCTAAAATATTGATTTTGATAATTTGTGGATTTTCACCATTCTTTCTTATAAGATGTACTTCTTTTCTATTGGCAAAATCGGTCATATCACCCGCCAAACTAATTGCCTCTAAAATATTTATCTCTTCGGCGTACAATAAGAACCTGCCTGGTTCATTTACTTCTCCAATTATAGAAATATTATCATTTAACAGTTTTACATCCACATTGCTATCATCTAAATATTTACTGACTGCATCTTGAATCTTGTTCCGAACTTCAGCTAATGTTAAACCAGCTATCTGAATTTTACCTATAAAGGGAAAATTTATTGATCCATCCGTTTCAACACGATAGCCGGCAAGAGTTGCTGCCATAGGGGTATCAATCCTCCCTGTAGTACTTCTAACGTCAAAATTTAAAAAGGCAGATGTCCTTTCATCTGTACTGGTAACACGTATATACAGGTTGTCATTGGGTTTTACTAAATAATCGGACCTCAATGGATTGTAGGCCTTGTCGACTTTTGATAATTCTTTAGCTAAATTTCCTTGTAAGTAAATGGACTTTTTTAAAGACACACAAGATGTTAAAACAGCTAGTGAAATACATAAGATCAAAATTTTCATAAAGTTAGATGTTAGATAAAAGACTGATATACTATATCATAGATTACATAAAGGAGTTTTTTAATTCAGGTATTAATTGATGATACCACAGAAATCAAGTGTTATTTTTGTATCCGACTGGTTTATCTTTTTAAATTCATTGTGTGCAACAAGAAATGCAACAATATCAGCCTTGAGATATGCATCCTCAAAATTTGTCAATTTTAATACCTGATGGTCAGTAATATTGGGTTCGACAAAGAATATGGTTTCTTCTTTAGCATTCTGCAATACTTTTTGAGCAATGTATATAGCAGGAGATTCCCTTAAATCATCTATATTGGGTTTAAAAGCTAAACCCATTAATGCAACAGATGGGCTTCGTCCATTGTGTAATTTAAAATTAAGTATCTCATTTTGAATCCTCTCTGCCACCCAAAAGGATTTATAATTGTTAGTTTCTCTTGCTTTCCCTATTAATTGTGATTCTCTGGGATAATCGGAAACTATAAAATATGGATCTACAGCAATACAGTGCCCTCCTACACCACAACCTGGCATTAAAATATTTACGCGAGGATGTTTATTCGCCAATTCAATTAATTTCCAAACATTAATATCTGCCTTGTCGCATATTAATGAAAGCTCATTTGCAAAAGCAATTTGAACATCCCTACTGGCATTTTCTGTTAATTTACACATCTCAGCTGTACGCGCATCTGATTCGTGTAATTCTCCTTTTACAAATAATTTATAAAAGTCAATGGCTCTATTTGTTGAAGCCTGGTCTATTCCTCCAATCACCCTATCATTGTGTACCAGTTCATACATTACATTTCCGGGTAAAACCCTCTCCGGACAATAGGCCAGGTAAATTTTATTAATTAAATCAGGACGATGTTTATATACTAAATCTCTCATCTTTTCGGTAGTCCCTACCGGAGAAGTTGATTCTATAATTAGCAAATTATCCTCTTTTAAATGAGGAATTATATTTAAGGTTGCTGTCTTCACAAATGAAATATCAGGTTCATGATTGCCTTTAAAAGGGGTAGGAACTACAATTAAAAATACATCTGCCGGTTTAATATCCAACGATGCTTTTAAAGTACCAATCTTAACTGATTTCTTAACATATTTTAAAAGCTCTGGTTCTATAATATGTATATTGCCATTATTAATCGTTTTAACTACTTCTGGATTAACATCCATACCATTTACTTTAATTCCGTTATATGCCACCAAAGCACTGGTTGGAAGTCCAATATAACCCAAACCGACAGTTGTAACAGAGATATTTTTAGTCATAGAAAAAAATATTGATAAGATGGATTAAATGATCAACCAAACGGAACTATATAATGCCTGTCCATAAAACCGGGTGTTTGGACTATAAAGTTTAAATGCAAAGCGTGTGAAAAGTTCAAACTGCAGTATACCAGCGTATATGAGGATCTGGATTTTGAGCAAAAACACAGTAGCTGGACTTTATAGACGAACACAATATAGTTGTAGTTTGCCAGGTGCAATTTTTAAAGAATGTAATCATTACACATTACATACTCGCTTCATAAATTCTACAATTCTTACAGCGGCTCTCCCATCTCCATATGGATTATGCAGTTTACTCATTCTATCATACCTGTCTTTATCCTCAATAAGGTTAATGGTTTCAGAAACAATCTTTTTCGAATCCGTTCCGACAAGTATAACGGTCCCCGCATCAACAGCCTCCGGCCTTTCTGTTGTTTCCCTCATAACCAAAACTGGTTTTCCTAAACTGGGTGCTTCTTCCTGAACTCCTCCACTATCTGTTAAAATTATTTTTGCTTTATTCATTAACCAAATAAAACTTTCATAAGGTTGGGGTTCTATCAATTTAATATTCGCTATATCTCCCAATAAATCATATACCGGCTTTTGCACATTAGGATTTAAATGAACCGGATATATTATGTCTCCATTATATTGAGCAGCAATTGATTTTAAAGAATTACATATATCTATAAAACCTTTACCAAAATTCTCTCGCCGATGCCCTGTTACCAGAATGATATTACTTTGACCGTTAACCATACCTTTCACTTTATTGAGTGCCTCATTTGAGCCCATATGCTTCACTAATTCTACTCCATCCATAAGCGCATCAATCACTGTATTACCTGTAATTTCGATATGTTCTTTGCTAATTCCTTCGCTGATTAAGTTATTGCAGGAATTAATGGTAGGTGCAAAATGTATATCGGCCAACCGACCTGTTAATTGTCGATTTACCTCTTCCGGGAAAGGTGCATTTTTATTATAGGTTCGTAAGCCTGCTTCAACATGGCATATTTTTGATCCATTATAAAATGCCGCCAACGAGGCAATAGTTGATGTTGTAGTATCTCCATGTACAAAAACATAATCCGGATTAAATTCTTCTAAAACCGGCTTTATTCCATTTAAAATATTTGCAGTGAGTGAATATAGATTCTGACCTGGTTTCATCAAGTTTAAATCATAATCCGGCTTAATATTAAAAAACTCTAATACCTGATCTAACATCTCCCGATGCTGAGCAGTTACACAAACTCTTGTTTCAAAATATTCCGGTTCCTTAAAAAAAGCCTTTACAACCGGTGCCATCTTTATAGCTTCCGGTCTGGTACCAAAGACTATTAGAATTTTTTTCATATGTTAAAGGTTAGTATCTGGATAGTAGCATTGATTCTTGTAATAACGATTTACATTAAAACATTACTGAACATTTTAGTATTTCCGAAAAGAGACAATACATAAGAATCCTGTTAACCTACCTTAGATATAAATATATCATCGTGCAGGTTATCTGCCTGTTGTTGTTTTATGTGTTCCCTTAAAAGGAAAAAGCTTGATTTCAGGGAGCCTGAGATCAATTAAAATTTTATGCTGAAATCTGATTATTAAGGAATTGAATGAAGTGAGATGGTGCTAATTAGTGTTCGTATGTAAAGTTCAAACACCCGTCTTTATGGACAGGTGCTAATTATTACTTTCAGGAAAGTCAGGGAACGGTTCTAATTCCCCTGATGGTTATATAGAACCGTTCCTAAAGTATCTCAAATGCCGAAAATCGGGAACGGTTTTAAATAAGCAAGCTGTCCATCAGAATCGTTCCTTAAATAACATCAAGCACATCTAGCCTGATTAATTAGCTTCGCTGATCTTTGATTCATAAATGTTCGTTATGAGACCTTCAAATGTCTGTCAGGTTCGGGCAGTTGAAGGTTGGAATAGAAATATTTGTGAATTATTCAGACTAGATTCTTTCTTTTTTTAACGGAAGTATAATAACTCCTTTATTGATGTCTCATTCCAAAGCTTCGCTTTCTCAGTCCCATAAAGAATTAAGAGAATATGAAACAATCATACTACTGTATATTAAATTTAGCATAACTCCAATTCACTTTCCACGTTAATATGATCAACACTACTTTTTTTTTGCCAAATGCCTTGTATATTAGGATTAACATGCAATTTCAGATTACAAATTGAACTATTTTTGTTAAAATATTGATTTTATTCCTATTATAATGCGTTACAAATTATCGTCGTAACTAAGACTATGCCTCAATTTATTTCATGATTATTGTTTCACTCGGCATAGCACAAAAAAGCTGCTTGTGAATTTTGACACAAGCAGCTTTACTTTTATTAAACCCGACACTACATAGGGTTACCCCCCTAGAATATTACTGACCCATGATATAAAATAGCTTTATATGCTTAATTCGATTTGATCTCTCAAACTCAACTCTCTTTACTATATACAATCTTTTCGCCCTCATCATTAAAATCACCATCTCCATTCTCATCTGAATACTGTATAAATTTTCCGTTAACTAATTCGAATTTAAATTTCGTCTCATCCTCCATATCGAAAGTAATCCATACATCATCTCCGGAGTTGTACCATTCTATTTCTGGCAATATATTACTGTCAACATTAGACAACCGGGTACCAAAATCAGTTATGTCCGGAAATAAAATATTATCATTGATATGGAAATTTCCTTTCGCTGCACCCGCAACAATTAAGTCACCTTCGGTTTCATAATCAACAAACCAATACCATTCCAAAAATCCTTCCATCTCTGATTTGAATGAAAATGTAAGATTAAATGCCTGAATAGGAGTATTATCAACACTTAATTCTTCATAAACCCAAGTGCCAAATATTTCATCCGGAATCGGATCATAATTCTCATCAATCTTTTCGCATCGATATAACATTACCATAAACAGGCATGCCGCTATCATGTAGATATTTTTTATAGAACTTCGCATTGTAGAATTCAAATAATAAATTCAAATCAGGCATCAATTCATCTCCTTATTGATTTTATAAGTCTATGTTTTGTTATTGAAATTCTTAGTTATAAATCTCATAACGAATTTCCAATACACATTTTGCCTTAATATAAAGTTACAACACAATCAGAGGGAAGTAAATAGCGAAAGTATAATACAATGCAAATCCAGGAAAAAACTTCAAAGACAAGTGCATTTCAAAAAAGTTTGATTTGAGAATATAAAAGATGGTAACAGGATTAAATTTCTTCCTTTCCATCCACGAACTTATCCATTACGCAACAAACAGCAGCATCTCCGGTCACGTTAACAACAGTTCGAACCATATCTAAAATCCGGTCCACCGGTAAAATAATTGCTATCCAGGCAGGATTTAATCCAACCGAGCTCAACACAACCATTAACATTACAAGACCTGCACTCGGTATGGCCGCAGATCCAATACTGGCAAGGGTAGCAGTTAGTACTACTGTTAATTGCTGCCCAACTGAAAGATCGATCATATGCATTTGTGCTAAAAACACAACGGCTACCGCCTGATATAAACTTGTTCCGTCCATATTAATGGTAGCTCCAATGGGTAGAACAAACCCAGCTACCTTTTTATCTACCTTCAGGTTTTCTTCCACACACTCTAAAGTTACAGGAAGCGTTGCTGCACTTGAACTGGTTGAAAAAGCCAACGCTTGCGCCGGACTAATCCCTTTTACAAATTCAGTATATTTTCGTTTAGGAACAAACAGTTTTAATAAGGAAGGATATATCACAAAAGCCATCAATAGCAATCCGGTCAACACAGTGACAGAATACCATGTTAATCCTTTAAATAGTTCCAGAATTTTAGCCGGATCGTCCCCTGCAATATCATTTACCACACCTGCCATTAAAGCAAAAACAAAAAACGGGGCTCCAATCATAATGATATCCACCATTTTTATAAATATTTCAGCTGCTCCATCCATAAAAGAAATCACGGTTTGTGCTTTTCCTTCAGGGACATACAATATGGCGATGCCCAAAAATATGGCAAAAAATATGATTTGAAGCATTGAACCATTACCGGTTAATGCATTAAAAATATTCTCAGGAACTAAATCGACCAATGGTTGTAGCGGACCTTGTTCTCCTTTGGACTGAAGCTTTTCCAGATTATTGTTACTTCCATTACTGGATAACTGATCTTGCTTCTGAAGGGTTATTGAATTATACTCTTCTATTTCCGATAATCGAAGATTATCTTTTATCGGAATTCCTTCCTGCTTCGCCCACAATTCATAAGAAATACGACTTTCAATACGAACTTCATCAGATAATGACTTCCCGGGACTCAGCATATTTACCAGGAAAAGCCCCAGGGATACGGCCATAACGGTAGTGATTAGATACAAACTCAAAGTTCGTACTCCGAGCTTACCCAAATCCTTTGGATTACCCAAACTAACAATTCCACTAATAATAGAAAATAATATAAGCGGTACAGCAATCAACTTTAATAAACTGATAAAGATCTTACCGAAAGGCGAAATCCAATCACTTGTAAAATCATGTAGACCAACCCTTCCGGATATCAAAGCCCAAATAGCACCAAGTACTAAGCCAATAATTATTCTCCCATACAGTGGAATCTTCTTCATATCAGGATTAATGATTAAAAAAAAGACTTCCTGTAACTCACAAGAAGCCTTTTCCTATATTATATTGTATAACTTTTAACTTCCTAAATTTCTTTATAGCTACCTATACATCTTATTCAAATATATCATATCCACCATTACCATGGCAGCCATAGCCTCCACAATCGGTACCGCACGTGGCAATACACAAGGGTCATGGCGCCCTTTTACCGTAGACACAATCTCTTCACCTTGCTTATTCACCGTATTCTGTTCTTTTAAAATGGTAGCAATAGGTTTAAAAGCAATATTCATGTATACATCCTCGCCATTAGTAATTCCTCCCTGCACTCCACCGGAACGATTTGTTCTGGTTCGTACTTTGTCTCCATCCATAAAAAATTCGTCGTTATGCTCAGAACCTTTCATCTCAGTAGCTTTAAAACCCATTCCGTATTCAAATCCTTTAACGGCATTGATGCCTAACATGGCTTTCCCCATTTCCGCATGGAATTTGTCAAACACAGGCTCTCCCAATCCTATGGGTGTATTTTTAATGACACAAGTAATAACTCCACCAACTGAATCCTTATCCTGACGAACCTGATCGATATACTCAATCATTTTTTCTGCGATTTCTGCATCCGGGCAACGAACGATATTATCCTCAATTTTAGATAAATCAAGCTCATTGTAGCTCTTTGAAAGTTTTATTCCTCCTACCTGAGAGGTATAAGCAGCTATTTCAACACCATATTTTTTTAAAATCAGTTTTGCAATAGCTCCCCCTACAACACGAGCTATTGTTTCACGGGCCGAAGATCTTCCTCCTCCACGATGATCGCGAATTCCATATTTTTGTTGGTATGTATAATCGGCATGAGAAGGACGATATACATCTTTGATGTTACCATAATCCTTAGAACGCTGATCTGCATTCCAGATTACAAAACCAATGGGTGTACCTGTAGCTTTTCCATCTAACACCCCGGATAATATCTCAACTTTATCTTTTTCATCGCGAGGAGTAGTAATTGCACTTTGTCCCGGACGACGACGATTCAATTCTCCCTGAATAAAATCCATATCAATATCGATTCCGGGCATTACGCCTTCAATTACTCCCCCTACAGCCTTTCCATGAGATTCTCCGAAAGAAGTCAGCTTAAAAAATTGTCCAAATGAATTACCTGCCATTATATTTAATTATTAGATTAAAGAACATTAATAAGAGGCCTTGATAAATGACTCTACAATTAATAATGTATCGTTAATACCTTTGAATATGATTATTGTCACAAAAATAGAAAAGATATTGTATTCTGCACTTTTTGTAACATAATTAGATAAGAAAAAAGCCCGTTTTCAAAAGAAAACAGGCTTTTATATGTATTGTTAAATATTAAAAGTCAATAAGAGTTTACGAACTTTTAACTTTAAAATCCTTCAATTTATTATGAACATCCGCAACCGCCAGAACCTGAACCATCAGAACCACATGATCCGGTATCGCATCCTGAAGTTTCTTCAGTACCACAACCACAACCAGATCCACAACCACCACCAACGGCAGCCATCATTTCTGAATCTGTAGCTTCACGAACCTCTGTAATAGAGCCTGCAAAATAAAGATCATCACCCGCTAAAGGATGATTGAAATCCATTTTTACGTTTTCGTCAGTAATATCTAAAACAATTCCGTTCAATCTGTTTCCCTGAGCATCCTGCATAGGAACCATATTTCCAACTTTGATCAAATCTTCATCAATTTTTCCATCAACTTCGAAAATATTCTTTGGAATTTCAACTTTAGCCTCTTCGTTCACCTGACCATAAGCCTCATCAGCAGTTAGCTTAAAATTAAACTCTTCACCAACTTTAAGGCCTTCAAGCTTTTCTTCAAACATCTGAAGCATACGTCCAGTACCGAAAATAAACTCTAATGGCTTATCTTCACTAGTTTCTTCAACAATCTCCCCCTCAAATCCGTTCAAACGTAACACATAAGATAATGTCACAAATTTGTTTCTTGAAATTTCCATATGTATATTTTTTTTAAGAATTTCTATATCAATATTCTTTGCAAAGAAAGCGAGTTTTTTAATATATACAAAAAACAATGCCGTAAAAAAAGGACTTAAACGTCCGTATTAACATTTATTAGCTTTGCAAATACAAATATTTTGAAATATTTATTTATAAATGTTATTACTTGTTGTCCCCGTTTCTGTACACTTATAAAGTATTAAACAGATTCAGATAATTAAAGTTCGATGAGTAGTTTAACATTTGATGTGCAAAATTAGTCTGATAATTAATTTCTACATCAACAATCTCATCTTCATCATATTTCAGAGTAAGTTGCGGATTTAAAAAACCGGTAAACGGTGGTACATTCAATTTTTTAAAACGATCCAATACTTCACGATGCAAAGCCAGATCAATCTTAACTCCATATTCTTCAACCATACTTTTTGCAGCCTTATAATCACCTTCCGACTTTATTCTCTGAATCTCATTCAGCAGTTCGCCAAACAATACATGCAATTTGGCATGGTCTTTTACTACAAAATAGGTCTTCCCGTTTTCAACAACTTTCTCTATTACCTGCCCCTCTCCTTTTTCATACACCCATTTTGAGATGAGTTGACGATTACGCATGTGCGCTTGTTCAATATCATTCCCAAGTTTAATTCTGGTTATTTGTGTAAGAAGTCCATTTCGTATATATCCGTTATAATGTGCTTTTGCGGCATCAATATGGGGTATTAATCCTAATTCAACAGCTTTGGGATGATACATAAAATACAATCCATAAAGGTCAGCTCTTGCCTCTTCTATAACAGATCCAAAGGACTTTAATGAGTCAGAAGTAACACCTGGCATCATTCTTCCGGAACCATGCCCGACACATTCGTGTAAATGCGTATGCAAATTATCTGAAATAGTTCCATATTCTTTTTCCAAAGAAACTTCCTCATCAGTCAGGGTAAATTCTTCAATAAATCCTGAACTTAATGATGCTTTGTGATGTGCATTGGAAATATTGGTCAGTGTTACTGATTTTGAACCATATTCTTCTCTTATCCATTCAGCATTTGGCAGGTTTATTCCCAAAGGACTGGCAGGATAACAATCTCCACCCAGCATAACTGCATTAATTGCTTTTAAAGAGATTCCGATTATTTCATCTTTTTTATACTTTGGATCAACGGGAGCATTTTTCTCAAACCAATTGGCATTTTCAGCAATGACCTTAGCTTTTTGAGTTTCTTCATTATCAACTACCTGAACAACACCTTCCCATGTGGCTTTCATACCGAGTGGGTCGCCATAGGTTTCAATAAATCCGTTAATAAAATCCACTTCTCCATCCAGGGCTCCAACCCATTTAATATTAAAGTTATCAAACACTTCCAGATCACCCGTATTATAATACTCTACAAGCAGATCTATTGCCTCTTTCTGCTGCTCGTTTTCTGCATACTTAATGGCTTTATTTAAATGATTAACTATTTGTTGAATAGCCTCTGCATATAATCCCTTTGACGAATAGATGGCCTCATAAACCTGACCTTCTTTTTTACAAACTTTACCATTTAATCCAAAAGAAACTTTTTTATTTAAAGCGTTTTCTTTTACATTTTGGTAATATTCCTCAACTTCATTCTGATTCACATTTTCGTAAAAATTATTAGCTGAAGTAATAATCAAATCATCTTCAGGGTTTGAGTTGACCCTTTTAGGTAGAAAATGAGGATCAAATATTAGTTTTTTAATGAGATCAATATTTTCACTCATTATTCGGAAATCTACGATTTCATTTTTCTTTTCCTCAAGCAGAGTCATCCATTTAAGAAAACTTTCTATTGAAAACCCCGGAACAAACTTATCGGTGCTATAATGATGGTGTATCCCTGAAGCGAACCACACTTTTTTGAGATATACCTCGAATTGAGCCCACTCCACGTTACTTTTATCGTCGACATATTGATAGATAGTCTCCAGCGTTTTTCTTATCAACAGATTATACTTTCCATGTTGATCCCATAAAATATCACGCCCTGCAATGGTAGCCTGACTCAAATGGTAGATGTAAATCTTCTTTTTTAAACTTAGCTTTTCAAAACCCGGAATTTCAAATCGAAGAATCTTTATATCGTCAAATTTTTCTGCAAATATTTCCATTTATATCTCTTTAATTATTTCAGTACTTAATCAAATGTGCATTGAATTTCTGAAAACAGGAATTTAGTACTGTATGGCAGGATTTCTTAAATCAACATCCTCATACAACACCCATTTTCCTTTTTCTAACACATAACTATCGTAAGAAAAGTCGGGCCCGTAAAAACGGAAATTACCTTTATACAAGTTATTTGACGGAGCCAGATGATCTAATACAATCCTTTTATTTTCCTTATCATATTGAAGCATCATATTTGTACTTGCTGCGTATTCAAATACTAATCTCTTATCAATGATCCGGTCTGTTTGAAAAATGGAATGTCCGAATTTAGGATACACCTTATTAATTATATACAGAGGCTCCACAACTTTTATTTTTGTCATTTCGTTATTGGGTTTATAGCCTAACAACATATAATAAGTACCGTATGTTTTATCCTTTACCGGAATCATATCATAATAAACAGCTCCATACCATTTATGCGGTGTCAAGACTGCTTTTTCCGGAGATCTCATTTTTTTTGTATCATCTTCAAGATTATGGACTTTAATATTTCCATCATCATCTTTAATTATAACAGCCCCAAAAAATTGATTTTCAGAATTAGGAAGCTCCACATTCCAGGTACTCACTTTCACTTTTTTATCTTCAGATATGAGTGTTGAAATACGTTTCATTCCGCTTAACGGATCATCAAAAAGTTCTTTATCGGCCCAAAGCACCTCCATTCGTTTATAAATAGAATCATTTAAGGCAAGTCTTTCTTTTCTGGTATCTCTCAACAACAACTGTTCAAACATAAAGGTTATGGCAACATCATGATATTGCCGATAAATTTTCATATCTGCTTTAAAGGTAAATGTCAACGGATAAAAATCAATATCATCTACTGTTTTACGCGACAAGTGTAATTGAAAAGTCCCTATTCCTTTTTTATCCTTATGACTAAAACTTTCATCATAAAAATGCATCACTTTCCGCTCTTTTATGCCACCGGATACGATATACCAGTCTAAACGAAATACAATGCCATCTTTATACGAATTGTAATAGAAAACCCGGTATTTTGAATCTGACGATTTAGTATATTGAATATGAGAAGTATCCGAAGGAATTACATCCTTATTATAATGGGTTAAAAATGACTGAAATTCTTTCGAGAATTCTGCAAGTTGAAATCTTTTTTCATGTTCATCAGTAAGTTCTGATATTTCTTTGACTTTATTTTCGTAGAAATAGAAATTCTTTTGCCCATAAAGAACAGAAGTTGAAAATAAAAATCCGAAAACAATTAGTCTATATATGTACATTTATATATATTTTAATATATTTGCAAAGTTAAAATGTAAAGGTAAATATTATGAAGTTAGGTGAAAAAATAAAGAAACAAAAACCACTCCATTTAATTACGGGAATAGTATTGGGAGGAATATCAGGATATGCATTATACTCATATATCGACTGTATATCAGGCAGTTGTACAATAACCTCAAATCCTATTTATAGTATCATTTACGGAGCATTTTTTGGTTTTATTTTAGCACTAAAATAGATGTAATACTGAATAAAATTCAAAATACTACTTCCAGTTCACTTCGTTCCTAAAGCAGCTCGAATTTAGCCCGGCATTATACCGGCGCATTTATTGTTTTAACTGGTATAATTGTAAATATCAAAGCAAAAACCCCATTCATTAATCATTAGTAAGAACGGGGCTTTTAAAATTTCATGATATATAACCAGATACCCCCTAATCCCAATTTAAAATAACCTTCCCACTATTACCTGTTTCCATAATATCAAATCCTTTCTGAAAATCATCTATATGAAATCGATGAGAAATCATAGGTGTAAGATCAATTCCGGTAAGTAACATCTGTTCCATATGATACCAGGTTTCAAACATCTCTCTACCATAAATTCCTTTAAGCGTAAGACCTTTAAAAATCACTTTACTCCAGTCAATCTGAGTTGAGGAAGGTAATATTCCTAATAGTGATATTTTACCTGAACTATACATGCTATCTAACATGGTATTTAATGCCTGTGGATTACCGGAGCATTCCAATCCAATATCAAATCCCTTCATATTAAGTTCGTTTACTACATCTCTCAAATCCTCTTTTAAGGGATTAATAACCCTTGTTGCACCCATTTTTTTTGCCAGTTCGGCTCTATATTCATTTATTTCAGTGGCCACCACATAACGTGCTCCGGCAAATTTAGCAATAGCCACACACATGCTTCCTATTAATCCTGAACCTGTAACCACAACATCTTCACCAATTATTGGAAAACTAAGTGTTGTATGGGTTGCATTTCCAAAGGGATCCATGATTGAAGCAATTTCGTCAGAAATATTTTCATGAACCTTCATTACATTATAAGCCGGTACTTTTACATATTCTGCAAATGCACCATCTGTATTTACACCAATACCAATGGTATTTTCACATATATGCTGGCGTCCTCTGCGACAATTTCTGCAATGCCCGCAAGCTATATGTCCTTCTCCGGTAACACGATCGCCTTCCTTAAACTCCTTGACTTCACTCCCGACTTCTGCTACATATCCCACATATTCATGACCTATTGTCATGGGTGTTTTAATGGTTCTCTGAGCCCACTCATCCCATAAATAAATATGCAAGTCGGTTCCACAAATGGAAGACTTCACCACCTTAATTAATACATCATTTACTCCAATTCCGGGTAAATCGATTTCTTCCATCCATATACCTTTTCCTGGCTTTTTTTTGACCAGTGCTTTCATTTTTGCCATAATTGAAAATGTAATACGTTGATAACCTGAATCTAAATTTTATTATCTAATTCAGATCAATAGCAAAGTTGAGGAATTGAATATGATACTTCAATGATAATTCTCAACCTATTCAATATCTATAAATGATTTTTAACAGTATTATGACTGGCAAGCCATTTGTGGAATTCAAGTTGAGATCTGAATTGCCTCTCCCCTCCTTCAGGTGTTTTTATTACATTATCCAATGCATTATTTAATATTCTGGCCGAACAGTTGTCTTTGTGCTGCATTTCTAACATTGTTTTTATCTCCTTACGTAATTTTTCATTATAAACCGGACAGGCCACCTCAATTCGCCTATCAAGATTACGGGTCATAAAATCAGCAGAGGAAATATACATTTTTTCATCTCCATCATTACAGAAAACAAAAATCCTGGAATGCTCCAAAAACCTATCAATTAAACCAATGGCCTCAATTTTATTTTCAGGAGTATCAAATTCTGACACTAAAGAAAACATGCCCCTCACATTTAAGAAGATTTCAACACCTGCAATTCTGGCCTCATATAAAAGCTGAACCAGATCATAATCTACCAGGTTATTTACCTTAATATAGATGTATGCCTTTTTACCTTGTCTGGCATTATTTATCTCCTGTTTTATAAAATTTTCGATGGAATTACGCATATAAAACGGGGAAACCAACAGGTGTTTAAATTCAGGTATATTATAATTTTTTTGAAAGAACTCGAAAACTGCAGCCACTTCATTTGCTATTCCTGAATGTTTGGTGAGTAACAGGTGATCTGCAAATGTTCCTGCAGAATCCTCATTGAAGTTTCCGGTTCCCACACAGGCATAATTCACCAATCGGGTCTTTTCTTTACGAGTAACCAAACAAAGTTTTGAGTGAACCTTTAATCCGGGTACACCAAACACTACCTTAACACCGGCATCCTTTAATTTATTGGCATGAAAAATATTGGCTTTTTCATCAAACCGGGCTTGTAATTCCATTACAGCCATTACCCTTTTTCCATTTCTGGCCGCATTTCTTAAAGCTTTCATTACGGCCGAATTTTTACCCACTCGGTAAATGGTAATTTTAATTTCTTTTACCATCGGATCTATGGATGCTTCTCTCAGATAATCAATAAAATGATGAAATGAATGATATGGGAAATGAAGTAATATATCCT
The DNA here is from genome assembly GCA_050296935.1 of Marinilabiliaceae bacterium. GTDB lineage: Bacteria > Bacteroidota > Bacteroidia > Bacteroidales > Marinilabiliaceae > Saccharicrinis. The sequence goes on from JBNKRV010000121.1 coordinate 38,486, forward strand.
TTTTAGATATGATGGAAAACAGGGAGGTTTGAGGTATGATATCTTTATGCTCTATCACTCCTAAAGGCTGATAAGTTAATCTTTTATTGCCAAATTTTGGGAAACCTATAAAATCCTTGAAATTGTGATACCTTCCTCCTTTTATTACAGCATCATCCGACGTGTAATTTAACTTTTTAAGCAGTAATGCCAACAGCTCTGCCGGCATATATTTATCATGAACAAAACGTACCGGTCTGGCTTCTTTTCTTCTTTCCAGCCCTTTGGATATTTTTTTCACATAGCTTTCTGAAATATCGTCATTAATATCTAACTCAGCATCTCTGGTTAATTTAAAAGTATATGCCTTTATATCGTCAAACTTAAACATGTAAAAAATGTCCTTCAATTCATATCTGATCACATCATCCAAAAGCATAACATATTTATGTCCGTCATTGGATGGTAACATCACAAACCGATCTAAGGCTGAAGGTATTTCAATCAGGGCATAATTATCTTTTCCTTTTAACTTGCCTTTCAGGTAAACTGCTAAATAAATGCCATCATCAGCAATATCTGGAAGTGGACGACTTTTTGTAATGATAATGGGCATTAAATTTCCACGTACCTTTTTTTGAAAGTACCTTTTGACAAATTTCCCCTGATCCTCTGTTAATTCATTTTCATCAATTAAAAATATGTCTTCCTTTTGCAGTTCAATAATGATTTCATCAAAGGCTTTTGAAAACTTCCGGGTTTGATCAATAACGATGGAATGAATTTCCTTTAGCATATCTTTAGGCGCTCCCCCTTCAAAAATCGTATTTCTGTCTAACTGAACAATACGTTTTAAAATCGCCACACGAACCCTGAAAAACTCATCCATATTATTGGAATATATTCCAAGAAACTTTATCCGTTCTATTAGGGGTACATTTTGCCGTGTTGCTTCCTGCAAAACTCTTTCATTAAATGATAACCAACTAATTTCTTTACTTCTAAAGTTTTTTGAAATCATATTGCAATTGCTTTATATTTTAGATTAATAATATAGGATGAAAACAGTAGTAAAAATAAGAATTATCCTTGAAACCCTCATTGAATTATCGTTTTATCCGTTTAAAATATTTCAGAGTACTGGTGAAAATTATTTTTCTTCCATTCATCAATAAAAATTTCATTTACCTATGTTTTTCCAAATCATTTATAATTAAAAGGTATGTAGTGTCAGCAAGAAAACTCCATTTTTTTCACCGAAATAATCACGGCAGACTGTTACTCTTGCCCTCAGAATGATCATTTACGACAGTAAACTCACATTTTCCGAGCTTCAAAAACCTCAAAAATGAAGATTTCTTATCTGCCACTTGAGTTTTCGTGCATGTACTATGTAATAAAGCCTGATAATTTTGATGATGTAGCATGTTATTGTCACTGAATTCTTTTAATGATCAACTTTTATTACTGGTTTTATAATTGGATTGAAAATTTATTTCAGGGCACTTTTTCCTTTATAGTATAATGAACAATTCTAGTGAATTTAAGTTTTAAAAGCTAAATGATTCAGATAAAAACAGATTTATATAATTAGAATAATGAGTAGAAATAGATTGAACCTTCATGAGGTATTAGATGTAAGACACTTAACGGACTCGGCTTTTGTGATTCGTTTTGAAAAGAATGGGATGGATTTTACTGCAGGTCAGCATGTTTGTGTAGGTCCGGCAAACGGTATTCATACACGGGAATACTCAATTTATAGTCCTGAGGATTCTCCATATATTGAAATATTGGTTAAAGAGGTGCAAAACGGACTGATAACTCCTGTATTAAAAAAATTAAAAGCAGGTGACTCTGTTGTTGTGGAAGAGCCTGTAGGTTATTTTACCCTGAATAAGGAAGCCCGGAAAAAAAAGAAATACCTGTTTATTGCAACCGGTACGGGTATATCTCCATTTCATTCCATGATAAAAACAAATCCTTCATTAGACTATACTCTATTGCATGGTGTGCGTACAGCAAATGAAGGGTATGAAAACCATGAATATGATGAAAACCGCTACATCCTTTGTTCATCAAGGGATACAAGTGGCAAATACATTGGCCGCCTGACAAATTATTTACAAGAAATTAAGATAGATAAAGAATCTGAAGTATATTTGTGCGGAAATTGTAATATGATTCATGATGCATATGATATCCTTGAAAACAAAGGGGTACCCAATGAGCAGATTCATGCAGAAGTATACTTTTAATTGTTTAAGTTAAAGGATATTTTTTAAACTGAATGATCAATTGCATCATGTACATCACAATTCAATAAAATGAGGATGTATGTTGGTTTGATGAAGCCAGTACAACTAAAGTTATATCAATATTGAAATTATTAAATAAAGGATAGTGAAATATTTTTTACTGACATTGGGATGTCAAATGAACATGAGTGATTCGGAGCGAGTGGCGTCAGTACTAGATGCAGCCGGATGTGTTAAGGTTGATAATGAAGAGGATGCGAATATCATTGGTATTTTGGCTTGTTCTGTGCGTCAAAAGGCTATTGATAAGGTGTACAATAAAATTTCCAAATGGAACAAATGGAAGAATAAGAAAAACCTTGTCACCTTTATTTCCGGATGTATTTTACCCGCAGATAAAGAGAAATTTCTGAAACTTTTTGATATTGTTTTTGGTATGCCTGAGCTTCCTCAACTTCCTAAAATGTTGCAGGAATATGGTATTGCAAACCCGCTTTCATTGAGTTCTGAGCCTCAAACTGCGGCCGATGAAATTAAGCTATTCTGGAACGTTAAACCTAAATACGATTCAAATTTTGAGGCTTTTGTGCCCATTCAAAATGGTTGCAATAAGTTTTGCACCTACTGTGCTGTTCCCTATACCAGAGGTAGAGAGATTTCACGTCCTTCTGAAGAGATAATTCAAGAAGTAAGAAATTTAGCGGAAAAAGGTTATAAATCAATAACCTTGCTTGGCCAAAACGTGAATTCTTATGGTCTTGATAAAAAAGGTGAAGAAATCAGCTTTGCTCAATTACTCGAAAAAGTAGGTCAGATTGGTGAAGAAATCACTCATGAGTTTTGGGTTTATTTCACCTCCCCTCACCCACGTGATATGTCTGATGATATTTTCCATATCATTGCCAAATATGATTGCTTAGGTAAGCAAATTCACTTCCCCTTACAAAGTGGTGATGAAAAGGTGCTGATTAAAATGAATAGAAACCATTCTTTATTGAAGTACCGCAGCACTATGGAATCGCTTAGAAGAATTCTGCCACAAGCAACTGTTTTTACTGATATAATTGTTGGATTTACGGATGAAACTGAAGAGCAATTTGAAAATACCCGTAAGGCCATGGCTGAATTCAAATACAATATGGCGTATATTGCCATGTATTCGCCACGACCGGGTGCTGCTTCGTACAGGTGGGAAGATAATATTAGTCTGGATGAAAAGAAAAGGCGTTTTGCTGTATTAAGTGAGGAATTGCAAAAACACACTTACGAATACAATAAGGCTCAGATTGGAAAAACTTTAAAAGTACTGGTTCGTGAAAATGATAGAAAAGCCGGTTATTTATCAGGACATACAGATGGCAAAATAGTAATTCGCTTTAGATCGGATGACAGAAGCCTGATTGGACAAATTGTTGAATTAAAAATTACCGCTGCGGCGAAATTCTCATTGGAAGGAGAGCTTGTGGAGTCTGCCGTTGAAGCATAGATTATCATAAACATTAAAAGCATTTATGACCTGTTTTATTTATAGAACAGGCTTTTTTTGTTTTCAAATTGTATATTTACTGTGGTCTTTGACAAGCTTTTTATCTTTTCGAGGTTTGGCGGTTCGGTTGTGAATTGCTTTCAAATTGTATATTTACTGTGGTCTTTGACAAGTACCCGTTGGGTCTTCCTCACCAACGTTGTGTTGTGAATTGCTTTCAAATTGTATATTTACTGTGGTCTTTGACAAGTGTAGATCCTATTTCCACATCATTGAGATAGTTGTGAATTGCTTTCAAATTGTATATTTACTGTGGTCTTTGACAAGATTGTTTGAGGGACTCTTTGTTTAAATCCAGTTGTGAATTGCTTTCAAATTGTATATTTACTGTGGTCTTTGACAAGAAAGAACAGGTTATAAATAATCAATTAGAAGTTGTGAATTGCTTTCAAATTGTATATTTACTGTGGTCTTTGACAAGAACCAAGCAAATAATAGATGCTTTTTTCGAGTTGTGAATTGCTTTCAAATTGTATATTTACTGTGGTCTTTGACAAGAAACATAAAAGCATCTCTATTTAAAAGATAGTTGTGAATTGCTTTCAAATTGTATATTTACTGTGGTCTTTGACAAGATCTAAGTACGAACGGAGCAGCTAGAAGGGGTTGTGAATTGCTTTCAAATTGTATATTTACTGTGGTCTTTGACAAGCCATTCTTGAATAAACATCATCAAGCAATGGTTGTGAATTGCTTTCAAATTGTATATTTACTGTGGTCTTTGACAAGCTTTGTGGTGTTGGCTGGTGACGGACCATTGTTGTGAATTGCTTTCAAATTGTATATTTACTGTGGTCTTTGACAAGATATATTAAATGCTGAGAAGAGTTTAGGAGGTTGTGAATTGCTTTCAAATTGTATATTTACTGTGGTCTTTGACAAGGGTTAATTAATAGTCCATACCTGTCCACTAGTTGTGAATTGCTTTCAAATTGTATATTTACTGTGGTCTTTGACAAGTAAACTCTTTTTTGAGTTGGTTGATGATGGGTTGTGAATTGCTTTCAAATTGTATATTTACTGTGGTCTTTGACAAGAAGAAGAAATTTAAAGAAACGTTGATTGGCGTTGTGAATTGCTTTCAAATTGTATATTTACTGTGGTCTTTGACAAGTTATCTCTTTAGGCATAATTGTTTTGGTCAGTTGTGAATTGCTTTCAAATTGTATATTTACTGTGGTCTTTGACAAGTTTGGGGTTGCCAATGTGGTATTGAGCCAAGTTGTGAATTGCTTTCAAATTGTATATTTACTGTGGTCTTTGACAAGAATATAATATATTGAATTGATATGTAGATCGTTGTGAATTGCTTTCAAATTGTATATTTACTGTGGTCTTTGACAAGGGCTAGGTTTGGGAAGTGATAATTTGCTATGTTGTGAATTGCTTTCAAATTGTATATTTACTGTGGTCTTTGACAAGTCATCCGTCAATCCTAATATTTGACGTCCGGTTGTGAATTGCTTTCAAATTGTATATTTACTGTGGTCTTTGACAAGAGTGTAATGAGTGATAGGTTGGGCGGAGTAGTTGTGAATTGCTTTCAAATTGTATATTTACTGTGGTCTTTGACAAGTAAAAAATGGGGTTATAAATCGTCGGCATAGTTGTGAATTGCTTTCAAATTGTATATTTACTGTGGTCTTTGACAAGTTACACACGGGTGATATTTATAGAACGGGTGTTGTGAATTGCTTTCAAATTGTATATTTACTGTGGTCTTTGACAAGGGCATTAGTTGTTTTGAAAACAATTACATAGTTGTGAATTGCTTTCAAATTGTATATTTACTGTGGTCTTTGACAAGAGCTTTTGCAAAAAGTCGTTTAATATGTTGGTTGTGAATTGCTTTCAAATTGTATATTTACTGTGGTCTTTGACAAGGCTGTTGTTCTTTCAACGCTGCCAATATGTGTTGTGAATTGCTTTCAAATTGTATATTTACTGTGGTCTTTGACAAGTGCGTCATACAATTCAACACTTTTTAATCCGTTGTGAATTGCTTTCAAATTGTATATTTACTGTGGTCTTTGACAAGCCAATGCGCCATATTCAGCCGGGCGGGTCAGTTGTGAATTGCTTTCAAATTGTATATTTACTGTGGTCTTTGACAAGTTTTATCAACCTCGTATGTAATTACATTTTGTTGTGAATTGCTTTCAAATTGTATATTTACTGTGGTCTTTGACAAGGTATCGACCGCAACTCATAAATTCACAGACAGTTATCAAAGACATTAGAAAATAAAAACCAGTCTTGTTGTAGGCTGGTTTTTATTTTCAACAACAGTTTTTTATTTCTATTTTCAAATATCAAAACAATTGAAGTTGCTGTACCATTTCCGGTTTTTCAGCAGGTTTTTTACTATAAAACAATTCCATCATTCCGAATTGCTTATCTGTAATTTTTAAAACTCCAATATGACCATATTCCGGTAACATATTTTTCACTCTTTTTATATGAACATCTGCATTTTCTCTACTGGGACAATTGCGCATATAAATTGAAAACTGAAACATTGAAAATCCATCGTCAAGCAACTGTTTACGAAACCTTGTTGCTGCTTTTCTTTGTTTTTTTGTTTCAACAGGTATATCAAAAAGTACAAGTACCCACATATTCCGGTATTGATTAATGGCCTGGAAAGACATAGTTGTTAATTAATAAATTGAGGATAAATAATTTTTCTTCTATTCCCCTGAAAACATTCAAATAAAGAATTTGTAGTTCGGCTTAAGCCTATCATCAACGGACTTTTTTGTTTATCAAACTGTACATCTACAGAAACAATACTTAGTAATTTAACTTTATGTTCTTTTGTTATCTCATCTCCTGATATTTCACCATTCATCCACATTGCATATACTAATTCATCACAAAACGGACGGTAAGGTTCCATAATATCGTCGGCTAAACAATATGCATTGTATTTGTTACGATGAAAAATCCCCAGAGTTGGCATTAATCCGCTACTTACCAAAGCTCTTGCAACAATTGAGCGTAGAATAGCATAACAGTAGTTCAAGTGGGCATTCGGGGCATCACCAAATCTATTTCGGGTAAATTTTTCTTGTTCAAATAATAATTTCCAATATACAGAAGCCGCACGTCCTTCAACATTATCCGGATCGCCACTTTGTACTTGGGGTAATAAAGCAATCAAGCGTTTATTATCTATTGAAAACCGGTGTAATAATGAAGCCTGGTTTTCAATTTTGGCTTTTATGGTTTGCTGCCATAAATTTTTCTTTAAAGGCTCACTGGATTCAACCTGATATTTAAACCGTTCTGATTGTAAGGTATTCCCTTCAATTGGCAACATTAAACCTGTTGGCAGGTGCTTGTGATCGCAACTTATTATTGCAGTATTTTCTTGAAGCATTGCTGCAATCAAGGCGTGAGTAATGGTAATTTGCGGATGATCAAGTAGAATTACACCTACATCTTCAATCGGGATAGATCCTATTTCATGATCTGTCTGGGGTTCAAGTACTTTTAATTGCTGATTTTTTTTATGCAAATAAGCTGGATTTCCAAAATACAGAGTGCGTTTTATCATAACCGATGGCTTTAATATTCTATTAATCAATACGTAATAGAATACCACAAGCTCAAATATGTTGACCTAAACAAATATATTATTGACTAATAAATATTTATCATTGATAAACAGCTATTGATTTTCAAGAAGTTATTATTCTATAATTAAAGATCTGAGTAGTTGTAAATCAGGCTCCTGACTGTGATACTTCAAGTAATTATCTTTAGTATCGAACCATTTTATAACCAGTTCCTTTTTTAGTTTTGAAGGCCTGCTTTTGATGATTCGTTCAAAGCTACTCCAGGGATAATAACGAAAGTCTTCTGATATACCATGCTTTTGTGGATTTATATGTATATAATGAACCAGATTTGCTAATTGTTGTGTTGTAGTGACTTCTAGACGTTTAAATGGTTTCTGAAACAGACTCCCTGTACGTTTTTGCTGTATATTAATGGCTTGCGAATATGCTGTAAATAACTTTCTAAAAGCGGCACTGACCGGATTCATATTATTTTTAGCGGTTTCGCTATTATAGCGAAACTGCTTAGTACGAATTAATAAATGAAAGTGATTTGGCAATAAACAAAAGGCATAGGTTTCTGCAACAGGATCTAAATAATAATCATATTGCCTGATAAAATATTCGTAGTTACCGGAATTATAAAAAAGGTTTTCGCGGTTGTTTCCTCTATTCCAGATATGGTAAAATTTTTCTTCTTCTATTGGGATTCTAAAATTTCGAGGCTGCATGGCTAATTGGTTTAGATTTAAGATTATTCTATTTTATTTAGCGGTTTCGCCAAATTGGCGAAACCGCTGTATGGCTATTCGCCTACAAAAACTATTTTACCTAAATGGTTGGTTCTTACTTTTATAATATCAGCTAAAGGTTCCAAACTTTTAATTTGATGATAAGTAATCCCTTTCATAAGTTTATTCTCTGTTGCTACAGTTTCCAAATGGTGTTTAAATTTAAAATCTCTTATAGTTGAATTACCATATTTTACAACAGATAAAGTTTGCACCCTAAACAAATTAGGACTTATTAATCCATAATTATCCGGGTTCAATAAATCCACTTCCTTAGGATTAAAATCATTGGAAGGGAAAACAAACATTTCGTTTTGTTTCATGGTAAACAAAAACTTCCAGCCTTTTTCATGTTCTGTTTTTATAACAGGTACTCCTGAATTTACACGAGCTACAGCTTCGTAAAACGAAACCACTTCTTCTTGCAGGTTGCCCTTTTCGTCTTTATAAATGGCTACATGGTGGTTATTACCGGTATTTACGAAGCTAACCGGCACATGTTTTTCTTGCTTGTTCAATATAGGCTTACCAAAATGGTTTCTTTTAATATGTAAGGCTTCTGCATTGTTAATTCCAGAAATGGTAACCCTTTTTATTGAAATACCTTTTTCTTGGTTTAACCAAATTGGATTCTTATCCAAGTTCGAAAAAGCTTCTTTCGCATTTCCTCCAAACTGCTCCAGCCTTTTCTTCAACAAAGTCTGAATTCCTTTGTCAATAACTTTATCAATCTTTAAATCAGGAGAAATATCTTTTCGGATGGTATATTGCTTATCAAGCCAAACAATCTTTACTATTTCCGGTACCCGTTTATTATTGGAACAAATAACAGGATTCTTTTGGGGACTATTTTTACCTCCAAAGGCTTTTTTAGGATCATACCCATTTTCAGTCAATCTTTTCAATAAAGCCTCTCTATATACCTTATTCGCAACCATGGCAATAGTATCTTCATCAAACTTAGTTCCCACTGTCATTTCCTTTGTTTCGTACTTAAGAGATTTACCATACACCGTTTCTAAATGTAACTGCCCACGCGGAGTTAAGGCTGTTTGCACTACATTACTGCCTTTTACCTTATTTTTATTCCGGGTAACCACCTTGTTCTTGGCTTTGTGAGAAATAAGTATATTATTTAAATGTTCTTTTGCCTGCCTCCGGAATTGAGGCATAGGTAAATTAAATTTCTTTACCCCATTATCATCTCTATTCAGTTCTTTTTTCTCAATAGCTATAATGTTACCATGCTTTTTATGCTGCTCGTTTTTACGTGCATGAAGATTATTTAAATACTGAATATGGTTGTGTTTTGTAAAGGCAACGGTAAGGGCATCCATAGCATGATGACGATGATCGTTTCGTTTTGTCCAGTCTTTAATTCGTTCTATTTTTTTGCCATCTCTGTTTTCATGAATCTCGGTTAAACCCAAGGTTTTATATTTTTCGAGGTTTAGTTCCTTCATAGTATTAATCAAGCCCCAGTCTTCACGCAAGATGTCGGTAATACTTCCACTAGTGGAAACTACAGTACGGCACAACTCCAGTAACATTTCCTTTGCTTTTTTAGCAATATATTGACTTTCTCGCAAGTCCCGCTCAATAAACCCCTCTCCTATCTCGTTGCTTGTTTTTAATAGTTTTTGATATTTAGCCTTACTAATTTCGTTTAGCTTATACAGATTTTGCACCCTGCTTTTGTATGTATCTAATGCCGATTCTCCATAATTATCAGAAACAAAATCATAGGCCGTTTCATCGCTCTTATCAATATTAGCCTGCCTGAATTCAAGGGTTTTGTTTGAGAAACTATCGTCGAACAACCGTGCTTTGGGAATAATATGCTCAATATCTATTTCCTTGGAAAACAGTTGCTCAGGAGAAATATATTGGTTAGTATAAAGCGTTTTGTACCCCTCGCTTTTAAGTTCTTGGTATAACCTATACCTAATTATATCATTCCTGGTTGGATGAGCTATATTAAATTCGCTTTTTAGCTTATTCCGAATAGCCTCATGTTCTGTTTTGGCCTTATTAATATTTTGCGTCATCTCAGCCCTTTCTTTCGCATTTTTCTTTAACTCCCTGGCCAACTCTATTCTTATTTCATCGGGCTTACCCAGTTCCTCATCATCTATAATGGCATTAATAACATTAACCATTTGGTTTAGTATCTTTTCTACAACCGGATTACGCAACGAATTCTTGGGCAACAATTCTAACCTGTCTATTAACGCCCGCTTTTCGTTCCCTTCTTTAGTTATTGAATTGGAATGATTATAACCGGCCAATGCACATGCATCACTATAGTTATTTTCTTTGATGTAAGGAAAAATATTACGTATGGCTTTGGTTGATAAACTTCCATAATCCTCAGGTAAATCAACATTAACCAAGTACTGTGCATGCTCTTTTTTAAATCCGAATTTCTCCTCTAACTTATTAAATAATGAATCGTTACCTGTGTTTGAATTATCGCCCTCATACGAATACAACAAATGCCAAAGCTGATAAAAAGCTTGATTCTCAAAGGATTTTCCATCCAACTCGGCATTAAATTCCAATATCTCAGTATTTATACCTAACGAAGTAAAAATGCTTTCAACTGCTTCTTTAATTTCTGCTGCATTTAGTTTATTAAAGTCAATAGCATCATTTCCTTCATGTCGTAATACAGATTGATATGTTTCGTAAAAAGCCTGGTTGGTTTTATTACCTTCCAGTATTTTATAGTTTAAGTCCCACTCCTTAGGATTATCGGTAATAATACTTAAGGCTTGCGCTTTGGTTAAATGGCCTTTTACGTTTAACTCATTAAAAAGCAGTTGTTTTTGCTCCAGATTAAGTTTTAATATTTCTTTAGTTTGTACATTTTTAGCTTCAACATTGGCCAGAATTTGCCAGATTTTAAATTCCTGAAACAAAGGCGATGATTTTGGAGCTACACGCATCCCAATGGTTTTTATCTTCTTCTTCCCTTCAATTTCTATCTCAATTTGTTTGTTCTCAAATTCACAAAAACTAATGAGTCCCTTTTGCGATTTTAATCTTCGCTGATAAAAAATAACGGTGTCTCTAATTTCTGACTTCAACTCTTGGGTTAGTTCCGAATGAAACTGCTTTTGAATTTCCCAAATTCTTTCAAATTCATCCAAATAATCCTGTCGATAAAACACCTGACTTTTAAGCCTTGTATGTGGATTGTTTTTTATTTGGCGATATAAATTCTGACCAACCGTTTCTTTATTGAAGAACAGCTCTTTGCTGCGATCACTGATAGCTCCAAGGTATCCGCTTGATTTGTTTAAATCGTTGTTTATTTCAGTTAGCACATAGGCCACCTCACTCATATCTAATTTTTTGCTTACTGCTTTGCTACGCCAGGTATAAGCCGTAACCTTTTTACTGTCTCTTGTTCCTTTATTATCGGCAGTATAAACATCCTTTATAGCCAAAAACCTTTTACGAGTATTCTGCTGGCCTTGCCCATCTATTGCTTTATATAACTCATCGGTTAAAATATCAGGGTAATGCTCCTTTTGAAAATTCCATATTTTATCGAACTCCGCTTTTAAATCGGAGCGATAAAAATCGGGCATTACTTTTTTACCTTTTTCTAATAACTCTAAACAAAACTGCCCAGGGGTAAGGTTATTTTCATATAACTGCATGGCTACTTCCATTCCGTCAATCACAGCACCTTCATCCTCACTCTTTGCTTTTCGACTACTTTTATAACCTCTTTTTTTATTGATGGCAAGTAACACTCTTGCTAATTCTTCTCTCTCTATTTTATCTGATGCCGCTTTGGCTCGCAACTGTAGCGTTTGGTGAGTGGTAAACTTTCCGTTTTCTGTTAAAATGGTATTGGCTGTTATTAAACCTGCTTTTTTTAATAAATTAATCAGCTCATCTCTGCGTTGTTGATATCGGTCAAGATTTCTTCGGGCTCCTCGTTTTAAGGTTCTGTCCGCATTAACTGTTATACTTTTTCCTTTCTCGAAATCTTGTTGCTCGTCTGTTGAAAGGGGATTTACCCTTACTCCTAACCGAATAATTTTAGATTCTTCATTTTCGTTCTCTGCTTCATGAACAAAAGCCCATCCTATAGATGTTGTCCCCAAATCCAGTCCTAATATTTTTTTCATAATTGCCCTTTGTTATATCACTAATAAACAAACACTTAAATAATCACATATTGTTCCTAAAAAAAACACACGTGTTTTTAAAAAAAAGACGTGTGTTTTTGGGCAAAATGTAACGTGTGTTTTAGTGAAACCACACTACATTTTTTGTGCGGAATAAATTAACCTATTGAAGCTTTTCAAACTCTAAGGTTCGAAGCATATTTTTAAGATTTTTACCGGGAGTAAAAATTGTTTTCGAACTTTTAATAGAATGTGAAGTAACATCTTCAGCTTTTTCTTCTCCTTTGCTGCTGATACTAACTCTCAAACTACCTAAATCGCCAAGACGAACAATTTGTCCATCCTCAAGGGCATCCTGCATAGTTTGTACCATTGAATATAGCACCGCTCTAATATCAGCGCCGCCTACAGTACTGCTTTGTTCAATTCGTTTGGTTAATTTGTCCAGGGTCATTTCTCCAGTTGAAGAAGCACTGGCATAAAATTTTTTGTCACCACCACCTGCAACTCCAGGTTGGCCTTTTTCAATGACTTTAAATTTAATTGGCATACGATTTTGATTAAATATTAAAAAATGAATGCTAAAGTTAAAATATTCAATTAACAAAACAAATTATTTATACACCCAAAATATTTTAATAATTATTGCATTTATAACAATTATTGTTACTTTTGAAGCATACAATTTGAAGCAATTCACAATAAGGATTATTCCGTTGTGAAAACATTTAAAGCGGCACATTCTTTTAGTTTGTGTCGCTTTTGTGTTTTCAAATCATCATAGAATTTCTTTGATCTGCGAATAGAACTAAAAACGAAACGCTACTCCTCCATAAATATTAAAAGGTAGTCCCGAATAATAATATCGCGGTAAATTATTTCCAAAGGATTGGGCATTGATCAGTACCATGGAAGCATAATGTGTATTAAATAAATTATCAAATCCAAAATGGATTTTTCCTTTTTGTTTTAAGATAAAAATGTCATAGGATAGTTTCCCTCCAACTTTATCATAGGCTCCATATTCTTTTTCATTGCCATCTGTCAGATACTGACTTCCCACTCGTTTATAATCTATACAAAAATACAAAGACCTGTAATTGCCGGAAAGGTTAACATCCATATTGTATTCAGGAATACCCGGCAGATGGTTGCCTTTATAGTCATTACCATCATCAACAAAAGTTTTAAACTTATTTTCTGAAGTAAAAAAACTAAGACCGACCATTAATGACTGGGTACTTTTTTGAGGTATTATCTTATAATGAATGGATGATTCAAAACCCTTATGGGTTGTTTCCCCGGCATTTACGCCGAAAAACTCATCTTCATTATCTCTTTTTGTGACCAGCAGATTTTTCATTTTCATCAAATAAAGAGTCAGGTCTGCTTTTATTCGTTTACCTGAATTAACGTAACGATATCCCAACTCGTAACTCATACCCTCTTCCGGTTTTATATCTTGGTTAAATGAACCATCGGGCATCTGCGACTCTTCAACAGAAGGAGCTGAGAAACCATGTCCTAACGAAGCGAATATATGGGTTGATGAATTTACCATATAATTCAAACCCAGACGTGGAGATACAATCCAATTATAAGTATAATCCACCTCCTCATTCTGCAAAAATCCATTTTGAGAAGAATAATGTGTTTGATTCAAATTGGCAGAAGCCTGAACCAATAATTTATTCAGAAACTGATACTCCATCAAACCAAATAAGTTATAATAATTCCTTTTGATTTCATTAGAACTGATAAATGCACCAAATACAGCTTCATCTACCTCATACAATGAAAGATTATTATTTTCATGCATCCATTCAATGCCAGTTTCCAACCTAAATGACTTTTGATTAAAAACTAACTTCTCCCTAATACCTATTGAGTTTTTTGATTCTTGTAAGCGATTAAAAGGTCGAAGTTCATCTAAATCAGACTTTCCGCCAGAAACACTTATCGAGTTCATCCATTTATTCGAAAGTGGAGATAGTAATCCGAGGCTCAGTAAGTGCTTCTCCGATTCTTCATATCCTTGAATATTGTTCCATGAAAACGCAGCTTTAGAGGGAGAATTATGGAAGTCAACGCTATCTAAAGAGCTTGGTATTTCTCCATTTAAAAATCGGTAATTGTATAAAAAAGTAAGGTAATTATTACCAACTCGTTGCTTTCCTTTTAAGGTGACATGATATCTTTTATACTTACTATTTTGTCGATATCCATCAGAATTAAGACTTCCTCCCGTGAAAACAATTTTACTTTTAGAGGAATGAAAAAGGTTAATATTTAACTGATCCGACCAAGTTTGAAAACTCCCAAACTCGCTTTTGTAGTATATTTTTTGAGTTGATGAGTCATTTACGAAAGGATCTATTAAAATCACGCCTCCTAATCCGGCGCCATACAATGCTGATGATGGTCCTTTTAATACCCGAATATTTCCCATATCATTTAAACTCATATCCTCTATTGAAGTAACTCCATCGCCATCTGTTAATGGCATCTCTCCCCAATAAGCTTTAATACGATTTGAGTTATATGGAGTGCGCGATCCGACTCCCCTGATTGTGATTCTGTTGGTGCTCATGGTTCCCTGCTGCATAAATACACCCGGCATGGAATTGAGTTGTTCTGAAAGCTGATAAGAATTTCCTGAATGTATTTGCCATGTAGATAATGAAGAGTACCCTCCTGGCCATTTCTGTTCAGAGCTTATATTTATAGGAGCCTGGACAGATACCTCATCTATAAATTGTGTTTTTATGTTTTGTGTACTATCTTTTTGTTCCTGACTACTTATGGTTGACACACAAATGATTCCTGCCAAAAGGAGTATATATTTAATCATATTCAATTAATAATAATTGGGTAGCAAGATTAAAATCTGACCCTTTTCCCAAGACCACCTTGCATAATAACACAGTCCCATACAGATTCTACATTCCTCAAAAATCTGGTAATTCACCTTGATATTAATAACTTGATACTTGATACTCAAATCAGCATTTACTCCACCGGCATCAGCTTCAATATTTTACCCGGTTTTTCAATGGCTACATAAATATAGCCATCAGGACTCATCTCTACATTTCTAACCCTGCCAATATTTTGCAATAATTTTTCCTGATGAACCACTTTTTCTCCTTCTAAAACCACTCGATGAAGATATTCGAAACGCAACGATCCGGTGAGGATATTGTTCCTCCAATTCGGGTATCTGTCGCCTTTTACGAATGTCATTCCACAAGGGGCAATAGAAGGAACCCAGTATAAAACAGGCTGTTCCATACCCGCTTTTGCTGTGTCATTGGTAAAAGTTGTACCATTGTAATTGATGCCGAATGATATTACAGGCCAACCATAGTTTTTACCGGGTTCAATCAAATTGATTTCATCGCCTCCTTTAGGACCATGCTCATCTGTCCATATTCTGCCGGTTACTGGATGCATACAAACACCTTGTGGGTTTCTGTGACCATAGGAATAGATTGAATGCTTAGCACCTTTTTTATGCACAAATGGATTGTCCTTTGGAATACTTCCGTCATCATTAATGCGATGTATCTTTCCACAATCATTATCCAATGTTTGCGGATTCCTATCTCTGTTTCCCCTGTCTCCTACTGAAAAATATAAAAATCCATCCCTATCAAATTCCAGCTTACATCCAAAGTGGTGTCTGGTATCCGATTTTGGCTGCGCTTCAAATATCAGTTCTTTATCCACGAGGTTATTATCTTTAATCCGGGCTCTCATAATGGCTGTATTCACTAAATCATCATTCTTTTTATCTGGTGAAGAATAGGCAAAATACAACCATCCATTTTTCTTATAATCAGGATGTAATTCAAGATCAAGCAAACCACCTTGCCCTTTAGTCTTAATAGCAGGAAGCCCTGATATTTTCCGAATCTCATTGTTCGTAGTATATCTTAGCAATTCACCTCTTCGTTCCGAAATCAATAAATCACCATTGGGTAAAAACTCCAACCCCCAGGGAACATCCAGGCCATCCACTATGGTATCCACCCTAAACTTCTGACCTTCACTAACCTCTGTTCCTGAATAATTAACATGATCCTGATCCGAAACTAAAGGTACCATGGTAGACAATCCCAGGATGTAATTGGCCAAGTCACTGATTTGAGCATCAGACAATCCTTCATCAAAAGCAGGCATACCATATTGAGCTCTGCCATGTTTAATGCTGTTTATAATTTCATTTTTATTATTCCCGAAAAACCAATCCCGATTTACAAATGATGATTTTTTATCATTATGGCAACCCAAACAGTAATTTTTAAAAGTTTCCTCTACTTCTTCTGCCTGAGGTATTTTCATCGAAATACTATCATCTAATTTCGAAGACGTAACCATAACAATAAAAGCAACAGCGGTAATAATTAAAACCTTCTTCATAACTTAATAGAAAAAACAGACATAGACGTACTGTTGAATAAGTTATGAAATGTAATGGGAAAATAAAAATCTTATTTCTTTAGTTTTCAATTATATCCCCGCTTATACTGTGATCTTTAATTACATATTGTGTTTTTACATCCAGTTCTTTTGAAATACTTAATGCTTCTTCAATTAGTTCTGCCGGATAATCATTGATTTCTAAAATGCGAATGGCATTGCGCATTTTTAATCGTCCTTGTTTAAGTTTAAAATCAAAGGCTATTGTTTCTTCATGAACGATCTCGCTAAAATGGTATAAATCATATTCTTTGGCCAACATATCGGTCATTTCAACATCATGAGTTGACACAAACACAATATTGTTATTTTTTGCTAAGCAAGACAAAATGGCTTTTCCTGCTGAAATTCTTTCAATTGTATTTGTTCCTTTAAACAATTCATCCAGTAGAAAAAGGTTTGGAAGTTGATCTTCACTATTTTGAATCATTTTTTTAATGGTTAAAACTTCTTCAAAATAATAACTTTTGTCATTCATTAAATCATCACTAATTCGAATCGCAGAAAAGAGTTTAAGTTTGGGGAATAACATGGCTTTGGCAAAGCATGTATTAAAAGTTAAACCGGTTAATACATTAATACCTATTGTTCGGATAAAAGTTGTTTTACCAGACATATTTGAACCGGTTATTAAAACAGAATTTTGATCAACCTGAATATTATTTCTAACACAATTTTTAATGAGCGGATGATAAATCTGATCTGATACTATTTCTGAGTTTGTTTGTGTAATCGTTGGTACACAGGTCAAATCGGAACTACAACGCAAAGAAGCGATAGAGATCAATGAATCGATATGTCCAACAAATTCAAATACATTCTCAATATGTTTTCTTCTTGTATTTAACCGTTTGAGCACGCCAAAAAGCAATTGCGGTTCTAAAAGAAATACTGTTTTGATTAATTCAAGTATGGCCCAAAAAGCAGCTTCTAAATCCCCCTGAATTTTCGCTTCAAGTTGAAAGAATGACATCCTGTTTTTGATTTGATCAATTATCTTTAAGGAATCTGGCAGGTTGGGGTTAATATTTTGTAACTGTTTTTCCTTAAAAATTGATTTTGCCACTGATTGCAACTTTAATAATTGCGGAATTGAACCTAAATATTGATATAAATTTTTCTTATTCCAGTAATGCACTCCAATATTCACAACAATAATGGGTAGTAACAATAAAACAAATAACGGCGAAAAATAAAGCATTATCATTGAAATCAAACTACCAACAGATAAAACTCTGGCTATCCAAAACCATTTGGGTGGCTTTTGATGCTCTTCCTGAAAAAGAGAGGATATATAATAAACATCATCTTTTTGCAACTGCACCAAATGTTTTTGTATACTAACTCTATACTCCTCATTACTTGTAAAAAGTTCAATCAGGCTTTCATCAAGCTCAAATGAGTTTATATTTTTCGGTATTGTTCTTAATCGTTTATATAAATATTGCTGACCAACCTTTGAATTCGTTCTATCAACAAACATAAATAATTCATTAACATCTAAATCATTACATGTTTTATCTGATAGTACTTGAAAAGCATCTGTATTATTTCTTTTTCGGAAATACTTTTCAATTAGATCAAAATCAAAATATTCATCTTTAATTTTTCCGAATGTTTCTTTAAGTTCGTTTTTCTGTCTCTTATTTTTTGTAAACATAGTTGAGGGTTGTGGCATCATGCCTTGATGAAAGTATCTTTTTTAATTTAAATTAAACTCTGGCTTTTACTCTTTTCAGGCATATACTTTCAAAATAATAAGCAAGTAAAATACCCACCGAATAACAAATCAGGTCGCTATATAAAAATCCATACCCCAGAATTAGTCCAAAGACCTTAATTTTCCGTAATGCATCAATCCATTGAGCATGATACAATTGAGAAAGTTCAATGGCAAAGGAAAATAGTAACGCATAGATTAAACCCACGATAATTTTTTTGCGATAAAAGATAATTATAAACATCCAAAACACCATACTGCCCCATAATACATCACCTATATAGTCATCGATTACACGAGGGAGTTCAATAAATTCAGACCGCGAAAATAATCCTGCCAGAATAGTGATAAGAAAGAAAAAAACTCGTCGTTTAAGCATATTTGATCTTTATTATTTAAGTATTAATTATTTTTTTAGCCTAGTGTTCGTCTATAAAGTCCAACTACTGCGTTGTTGCTCAAAATCCAGATCCTAATATACGCTGGTATACTGCGGTTTGATTTTTTCACTCGCCTTGTATTCAAACTTTTTAATCCAAACACCCGACTTTATGGACTGGCACTAATTAAGTAAAATATTTATCTTTAACCTAACCCAATGCATCAATTCGTTTTATTCTTTTTAAATAAATAATTTGTATATGAAATGGACAAAACAACAGTTTTCCATAATGGCGATAGTCTCTGTCACTTCGTTTATGTCAACATTTCTTATTTCTTCGGTAAGTATTGCTTTACCAGCTATTGAGCACTCATTTCACCTTGATGCAGTAAAGTTAAGTTGGGTAGTAACCGCCTTTTTATTAGCTACGGCCATGTTTTTACTTCCAATTGGTAAATGGGGCGATTTAAAAGGAATCAGGTTATTTTTTAAATTGGGGGTCACCATATTTACACTTTCATCTATTGCCTGTGGTTTTTCGCCTAGCGGATTTTGGCTTATCTTTTTCAGGTTTATTCAAGGTATTGGAGCTGCCTTTACCAGTACAACCGGTCCTGCCATTTTAGTATCTGCATTTTTACCAAAGTTCAGAGGACGAGTAATTGGAATTGCTGTATCCTCGGTTTATTCCGGACTGGCATTTGGCCCGTTTATGGGAGGAATATTAACGGAGTTATTGGGATGGAGATATATCTTTTTTGCTGCATCATTACTCGGAGTTATTATGATGTTACTGACTTTTGGATTTTTGGGTAAAGATGAAGCTCGCCCTACAGGAAATAGTAAACTGGACATGAAAGGAACCTTATTATATATGCTTGGATTAACGTCTCTAGTATATGGTTCCACCTTACTTCCTTCTAAACCGGGTTTAATTTTATTTACTTCAGGAACAGTCGCTTTGATACTATTCTGGATCATTGAAAGCAAATCAAAACTTCCGGTTATTGAAACTAAATTATATATACAAAACCGTCTTTTTGCTTTTTCAAATTTAGCTGCACTAATCAATTACAGCGCCACTTTTGCCATTATATTTTTACTGAGTTTGTATTTGCAAAAAATCCAACATTTAATGCCTAGAGAAGCAGGAACTATTTTAATAGCACAACCCATCACAATGGCTGTTTTTTCACCTTTAGCCGGAAGGTTATCTGACAAAATTCAGCCCAGATATATATCCTCTCTGGGCATGTTTATGTGTACTATCGGACTTGCTGCATTCGCATTCCTATCCATTTCAACACCAATCCGGGTAGTTGTATGTTTGTTAGTCTGGGTAGGATTAGGCTTTGCCCTGTTCTCGTCTCCTAACATGAGTACAATAATGGGCTCTGTAAATAAATCACAACTGGGACTGGCATCTGGTTCTGCAGCAACCATGCGGGTTATCGGACAAATAACCAGTATGACTATTGCTACATTTTTCTTTGCTGTTTTATTTGGTAAAAAGGCGGTAACTGCTGTTTCTGATGACCTATTTATCACTGCTCTGAGATGGGGCTTTATCAGTTTTTCAATTATTAGTGTAGTTGGCATCTACTTTTCTTATAATCGCGGTAATACCGAATAAAATTCAAATGCTACTTCTAGTTCACTTCGTTCCAAAAGTTGCTTGAATTTAGCTCGGCATTATACTGGCGTATTTATAGTTTTAATTGGTATAAGATTAAAAGGCAAATTGATATCTAAATAAATCTGTTTGAAAACAAAAAAAAGGAGAAGCCAAATGACTTCTCCTTAATATTTTAAAGATTTAAACCAGAGTTTAAATTCCTTCTTCAACAACTACCTCGTCAATTACAACTTCACCTACATCAGCAACATTACCAATGGTCACTTCAACATCATCAATTTCCTTAATCTGATATCCATCAATTGGCTCAATCTTAAGTTGGTAATCACCTTCTGGTAAGGCTCTAATAAAGAAATATCCGGTAATTGTATCTGCATAAGTTGTAAAGGTATCCTGAGCAGAAGAAATGGCATATACATAGGGCTTAGTCTCAACCGGAGTTATCATTCCTTTAATGGCTCCGCTGGTAGCTTCTGTAAAAGTTCTGATAACAGGTTTAAGAGAGAATGTACCATTTCCCTTCTCAACAATTGACCTGCCCGCATCAAAATCCAGCCATAATCTGTAAGTGATACCAGCTTCCAATTCGGCATGAACATTT
Source organism: Marinilabiliaceae bacterium (assembly GCA_050296935.1). Lineage (GTDB taxonomy): Bacteria > Bacteroidota > Bacteroidia > Bacteroidales > Marinilabiliaceae > Saccharicrinis. The sequence continues at coordinate 59,589 of JBNKRV010000121.1, forward strand.
AATTTTAAACCCGATTGTTGTGCTGATGGGGTTTTAATGTCAAAGTATTCACCATTCTTTTTTACCTTGTTGTTTTCACCAAGCACTAAGCGGATTTGCGAGATAGTTCCCACAGGCAGATATTCTTCTGCTAAAACAGTATCCATTCCATTTGTAAGGTCTAACAGATTGTATACCCCACTTTGTATACCATCCAAAGAAATCCAGCCACTTTCGTCACCATTATCTGACATATTAACACGAACTTCCTGAATGTCAATCAGAACTTCTTCAAAATCTGCAGGTGCATCGGTTAAACGAAGACTTAATTTTGCGTCCCCATTTTCATCTGAACATGATGCAAAAATAAAAAGTGCACCAATAATTACTGAAAAAAATTTACTCTTCTTCATAAAATAAAATATTTAAGTGTTGTGTATGTTATACAAATATAACAATGAATATTTAAGAATCCATTCTTTTTTAATGTAACTAGTGTCAACAAGAAAACTCCGTTTTTTCCCCGAAATAATCGGGGCAGGCTGTTACTCTTGCTCTCAAAATAATCATTTACGGTAGTAAACTCACATTTTCCGAGCTTCGGAAGCCTCAAAAATGAAGCTCTCTTATCTGCTACTTGAGTTTTCGTGCAAGTACAAACTACTGGCGTCTACTCAAGTATTATATGGACGATCAATCGAATTAGTCATTTACTTTTTTATGAAGTGCATGAATTAGAATTTTAAGCTACCTTGCTTATTAAAGTTATTCGTTTTTTTTTAATATTTCGGTTAAATCTTAGAATGCCTTTTGATTTGTATTGGTCTAAAATCCCATCTAATCATTATCAGTCTTAACCATATTAACAACAAAATATATAGTCAAACCAATACCTTGTTCATTTTTGTCAATTTTTCTTGATGATGCTAACTTATAGTGTTCATTTTCAAAAAAATCGGTTCCTGTTGAATCCTTTTGAATTTTTATATATCCATCATTTTCTAATTCAGATAAGAATTTTTCATGCCACATGTAATTATGGGTAACATAAGTTAAAACACCTGAATTAATAGCTAATAACTCATTCTTATTCTGATTTTTCCAATATGAACTAGTTTCATTAATATTACTCTCCCATTTAAAACTTATATTATTTAAATAATTAGCAATACTATCAATATTTATCTTATCATAAACCTTATACAAATCTTCTAAATAAAGAGGTCTATTTGCAATTCCATAATAAAACAGTACATCCTCATCAGTCATAATTACATCTACTTTTGTAGGATCTTCTGGTAAATAAATAATAGGCACTTCACAATTCAAATAAAGCTTATTATACTCTTGCTGGGAAACCGATTCCTTAGCTCTTATTTTTTTACCATTTAAAGTTTTAAACTCTAGTCCAATTTCATAAGTAGTATAAGTATTAAAGTTTCTACCTCTATTTTTAGTGCTAGCACCATCAACAACAATTGCCGTTGTTTTAATTCCTTTTTCTTTTAATTCAGGTCTATTACTGCAACTATAAAAGAATGTTGTAAGAATTAGTGCTGCAATTGTACTTGATATTATTTTTATAGATTTCATTTAAACAAGATTAAAATTACAATTGTTTTAGTACACGGCTAATGCCCTTACCTTTTAGTTCGTACTTGTATGTTATGCTATCTGCTTCATTACAGATTATTTTGATATTATATAAAGGTAACTCTTCATAAGAACCCGTAATTGTGAATTTTTGGTTTGCAGATGCTTTTAAAGGCAATACAGTAGACCACTTAACGTTGCTTTCAATATTTTTAATTTCTGTAATCGTTGTTGATAAACCTTTATTTATTAAAGTTATTGTAATTAGGCCATTTGCCATATTTCCTTCTCCTCTATCAACTAGATCAGGACCTTTGAAATGATAAATTTTCACTAAACGATAATTAATCGAGTCCTCTGTAATAGGCAGATAATTCCCTTTAAAAGAATAATCTCCATAACTTTCCTGAATACATTTTTTCAATTGACTTTTTGTAACCCATGCGAGATTTGACATATCGGGTGTATCTGAAAAATATGCTGCTAGCTCTCCACTCCCAGAGGATGAATACCAACTAGTTTTAGTCTCAATATAATGTAATTGAATAGAATCACCTTTTACTGCATGAACTTTTACATAAGTATCTGCAGAATAATTTTTAATTCCATCAAGTTCATAAAAGTCATTTAACATAGGTGCTGCAATTTTTTCATTTAAGTTTGCTAATTCAACGTTGAATCGTTCTTGCGCTCTTTTTTTTGATGTATAATTATCTATTTGAATACCAAGTAAATATACAATTAAACCTACAACTGCTAATAAAGGAAAAGCAAAAGCATAAAAAGGTGTTTTATGTTTTATTTCTTTTGCAGCTAAAACTGCCTCGTATTCTGATGGCAAATCATAAAGCTTATCTTCTTTTCGAATGGCCCACATTTTGCCTGTTGCGAAAAATGGAATCCAGTATAAGTGAAAATATTTTTGTCTTCTCTCGATGGTAATATTATCAACTTCTTTTTCTGAAAGTCCCAACTCCTTTAATGAGTATGATTTTAATTTAAAACTTCTAACTCCAAATACTATTCTCATATATTTAACAAATTAATTAATACTTGCCTTTACCTTATCAAAACACCTAAATATGTGCAGAGTATGCCCTATAATCGGGATAGAATGGCGAATTACTCCGCCTATCCTCCGCAGATCCGGACGTACAGATTTAATCGTAATAAGTATTCTTTTTATGAAACTCGTGATTTCGTTCCTCATTTCCTGTATTCGACTCCTCAGCCAATATATTTTAAATATCTGAAACAATAGTCCGTTAAAGTATGCTGTAAAATACTGAATATCAGCAAAATAAGTCAACAATTTATTTGTTTAAACCCTTGATAATCAACATCTTAATGGTGAATTCTAACAACATCATTAAGGGTGACTATCAAGGGAAATAATATTTATAAAACACACATAGATAGAGTGTTATCAAAAATGTCAAATTGTAACAGTTGGAGGAAAGAGTTTATAACAGAGACTCTTATCCTATTTTTATGCATAAAAGGGCGCATTAACTTTTTACAGTTGGGGCGCTTTGGTAAGCATAAAGAACAAAGATACCGACAACAATTTGAAAAACCATTTGACTTTCTAACTTTCAACAAAGAATTAACGCTTTCTCAGGGAAGCGGCCAATATGCCATTGCTTTTGACCCCTCATATATTAACCTGAGTTCGATTAAAATTAGCGAGCTCAAATTTCAGTAAATGATTGATTTACAATATAAATTTTTGAGACATAGCGAGCTATGGTGATAAAATTTAGAGCCGTAAATCGATTATTTACTGAAAAGCTATGAATGTCACTTATAAA
>JBNKRV010000122.1:0-6790 GCA_050296935.1 Marinilabiliaceae bacterium
TGAAAAGCTATGAATGTCACTTATAAATACCGATTTTCTGCGTCATATTTGCTTACCATAGCCCGCTATGCTTTCGCAAACATTCCTTAAAACTCAATATTTATAAGCGATTTGAGCCATTAATTTTATATCGAACTCAGGTAATTACGGGTGGTTAACCGGAAAACCGTCAGAGCGACAAGGAGAGAAAACGGTAGTGGCAAAATAAAAAACAGCAAAAAATCGCTGTATATGATAACGATTTTAGTAATAGCAGGAACAGCCTCTAAAGCCTTGTTCTGGTTTACTATATGAAACACTCTGTAGTTTAATTCTTATTTGAATAAGCAGAATGAGACATGTATTGCGAGCTTAATTCCATTTAGTTGTTTGCTTGAGAAACTCAAATAATTCAGTATTTTCGTCCTCAATCCTGATGTTCATATTCATACAAAAGATGTGATAATGTTTTTTCAAGGCATTGAATATTAAAGGGTTAAGTAAGAGTGTTTGCGACTTAATTTATTGAATCTCAATTGATTATTGTTTTGTCAGGTGCTAGTTATCTTACATTAACTGATAAAATAAAACATGGTGGTTTTATCATTTAAGTTAAAAAAATATGTTTTTTTGCAAACAACTTTTTCTTGTTCATAATGTTTAGTATTTAATCGTTATATAGAAACAAAATTTTGTTAATAGTAATTATTTAAGCGTTTAATAAAAATCATTTACCTATGAAAGTGAATTATTTGAAAATTAGAAAAGCAATTCCACAAATTCTGGCAGTTGCTATGTTGTTGACTTCCTGTAATGCCTCCAGAACATTAAAAGGTGGAGCCATTGGTGCCGGAGCTGGTGGAGTCATTGGAGGTTTAATCGGTTCTAAATCTGATAATACGGCTAAGGGTGCTATTTTGGGTGCTGTTATTGGTGGAGCTGCAGGTGCATTAATTGGTAACTACATGGATAAGCAGGCCCGCGAATTGCAGGAGGATTTAAAAGGTGCCAAAGTTGAGCGTGTTGGAGAAGGAATTAAAATTACTTTTGATTCCGGAATACTGTTCAATGTGAATTCTGATGCATTAACAGGTACGTCAAGGCAGAATATTGTTTCGCTGGCAAAAACCCTGCAAAAATACGAGGATACTAATATATTAATTGAAGGCCATACAGATAGTAGTGGTTCTGATGAATACAATCAAACTTTATCAGAAAAGAGGGCCGGTTCGGTAGCTAATGAGCTAAAAATTTCCGGCGTGGCAGGTGCCCGGATTTCAGAAGTGGGTTATGGTGAATCTATGCCCATAGCAGATAATTCAACTGAAGCAGGAAAAAAACAAAACAGAAGAGTTGAGATCGCTATTTTTGCCAATAAAAAGCTGCAAAGAGCCGCAGAAAGAGGTGATCTGGAATAGCGTTCATAGTCATATAAAATTCTTTATATCGCTATAAGCAATTTATAAACCACAAAGTGGTTTTACAATTGGGCTAATTCGTGGTTAAAAAGAAAAGGATACCTGACTTGTTGATTGTTAGGTGAGAATTTTTTGCGATGTTTTTTATTTCGCAAAACCTTGATGACCAATGTAAAGTTCAATCATTCTTTTGTGTGACCAATTATTTGCTCCGGCCACGCCAGTTTCGAATGACTGAACTTTATCATTTTGTGAGATATGGGAAGCATCAGTTAATTTATAAACGCATCAGGTAAAGCTTGATGCGTTTTTTTTTGAGATGTATTAAGATTAGATCATCGGGGTTTAACCCGTATTATGTATTAGAAATTCTTCATGAACATTGAAAGTACGATAAAACAAGGCTTCAGCGAAACGAGGCATAGCATCGTTCTGGTGAGTTGAGGAGAAGCAACGAAGTATCTTGTTTTGAAGTAAGTTCAATGTGCAATAGACTTTCTAATGTATATTGCGTGTTTAATATAACAACTCAGTATATTTATAGTAAACTCGTATTATACTCGTTCTCAATTCGAATCAAATTCGATTATTATCGTATTTACTACATCTGTAATTCGAAGTAATTTAATGTTTGTCATGTTGTAATTTCAATATGGATGTAATAATGATAATTGTATATCGTACATCATATGGTAAAAATGGTATGCTGGCTATATTAGGACTTGTGGCTTACTATATTGACTGGAGAATGATTACACCAGGTATGCGCAGAGTCAGGTTTACTTGAAGCATTGCAAATAAAGTGCATATTATTTAAAAAAGGCCAGAAGCATTATGCTTGGAGCAGTTTGTTGGATTTTTACCTTATTTACAATGTGTTTCATTTGCAGATATATTCAAAAAACAATTTCCCGGCAATTTTTTATAGGAAAAATTAATTGCTAAATTTGATTGGCAAAATAATTAAACATATTATATTATTTAGACATTGTCGTTATTCTGCCATATTGGTATATAAACGACAATGACGATATAGATATGTTGCATGCAAGTTTGACCCCCATAACCAAAATAGATTGATTACAAATGAAAGAAGCTAATTTAATATCAGTATTAAATGCATATAGGCAGTTGAGTCCTGAATTATTCAAAGCATTTTTGGAATATCATTCCATTGAGATTAAACAAGATGAAATTAATGATTTACAATCTTTAGTTACTTATTTACAGACTTTAAATGTAAAAGTTGATTTGTTTGATAAGTTTTTTATTGGCTTTAAAATTCCTCAAATTGGAAAAGAGTTTGATTTACTTAGAATTAATAATGACACTATAGTCAACATCGAATTAAAGAAAAGTAGCACTCCAGAGAAGATAAAAAAACAATTATTAAGGAATAAATACTACTTGAGCTTTTTAAATAAAGAAATTTATGGCTTTACTTATGTGTCCTCAGAAAATAAACTCTACAGTTTAGATTATAACCAAAATGTAATAGAGCTGAATATTAAGCAACTAGTGGCAGTACTAATCTCTCAGAAAGTTTCGTCAATTAAAAAAATAGAAAGTTATTTTAATCCATCTAATTATTTAGTATCTCCTTTTAATTCAACAGAGGAATTTATTAAAGGGAAATATTTTCTTACAAATCATCAAGAGAAAATTAAGAATCAGATAATTGGTCAGTTGTCATCTGCTAACCATTCAATTTTTGCAATTAAAGGAAAAGCAGGCACTGGAAAAACTTTATTGACATATGATATTGCCAATGAAGCATCTAAGCAAAATGAAGTTCTAATTATTCATTGCGGATATCTTAATGAAGGTCATGTGTCATTAAGGGATAATTATTTATGGAATATTGTATCTGCAAAATATTTAATGAATCAGGATTTTTCAAAATACAGTTTGATAATAATAGATGAAGCACAAAGAATCTATAAACCTCAATTAGTTCATGCGATTAGTGAAATCTCTAGACTGTCAAAAAAATGCATTTTTTCTTATGATGGTCAACAAACTTTAAGACGTGGAGAAATTGTTAATAATGTTGAAGAACAGATTGAAAAGGCAGTAACGGTTAAACCATTTGAACTTAAAAGCAAAATTCGTACAAATAAAGAAGTTGCTTCGTTTGTTTACGGTCTATTTGATAAAGGTAGACCCATAAAGGAAAACTCTTTTTCAAATATAAAGCTAAACTACTTTGATAATTATGAAGAGGCAAAACTCTATATGAAACAATTAAATGTCGAAGAGTGGAAAATAATTAATTACACGCCATCGACAGTTCATACTTTGCCATATGAGCAACATCAAATTGAAGAAGAAAAGGATAACGCTCATACTGTAATTGGTCAAGAATATGACAATGTTGTTGCTGTAATTGATGAATACTTTTACTATAAAGGCAATAATTTATCGACAAGGCAATATCGAAATCGTCCATATTATCATCCAACAAAAATGCTTTTCCAAATTGTATCAAGAACACGCATTGGTTTAAATATAATAATAATTAAAAATGAAGAAATTCTAAGTCGGTGCTTAGAAATAATGAAATTATCGAACTAATAAAAACCAGCACACAATAAAGCATAATAATGCATGTGGGGTGTAGTGATTCGCGAGAGGTGGTGATTTCTATTTGTCCGCCCAATGCTTTTAAAGCCACTTTTTTGTTAAATTAGTCCCTTATAAAAGCATTAGGCTCAGTGAGGTTTTGGAAAGGCAGACAATTTCAATCCCCACACAGCCTCATGTGCGAGCCGTTACCTGCAAGTTTAATCAACATACTGCAAATGAATAATATTCCACAATTTATACCATTTATTGCTTCAATTCTAGGTATAGCATATCCGATACTTTTACAGGTTATAGCACGGTTAGAGGAAAAGTATGGAACGATGTCAATAGTAGAAATTTTCAATAAAGAAATTGAAAAGCGATTATTCATTATCCTATTAGTCGCATCTTTGATTTCTACTTTCATATGGATTTTGGGGTTTGAGCCTTTGTTTGAGGTTAAATACAAAAATTTTCTGTGGGTTATTAATAATTCTGCTGCGTTATTAGTTATAATCACTTCTGTAGCAATGGTTGCTTCATTTTTCTTTTACACAAGAAAAATCATTGTCTATTATACTACTCCAAAGTTGCTTGAACATTTATTCAAACGTCATAGAAAAAGGAAATTAGACTCTGAGAATCTAAACTTTAGGATTATTTCAGATATACTCATTAACCAATATAGAAAAAATGAGAAAACACACGCCCTAACCATATCTAGGTTCATTTATGATGAATTTAAATCATACCGAGACCAAAAAGATGGTGAACCTGTTGAATATCCTGATTCATATTATGACCTTGTTTATTCAATAGCTCAAGAATTGCAGTCCAATAAAAATTCACTCTATCCAAATTTAGGAGTGCGGACCATAGGTGGTATTTGGCTGCTTGGTGAACTTCAGCATTCAATAATCTCCGAAAAAACATATAGATATTTATGGAACTTGATAATAATTGGTGCTGAAAATGATTTGGTAGACCTACTTGCTTCAAACTGGGAGTTTGCATTTCAATACTACAGAGATTCACTAAGAAGAATAGAACCTGAATATGATGAAGAAGGCAATCAAACAAATGAAAAAGAATGTGAACAAAGATTAGACGAAAGAAAACGGTTTTATGAATTTTATACAGCTTTTGGTGGCTTAATGTTGTATTCAAGGAAATATGAAACTATCTACGGTATGTTTCATTATACAACAAGTACTCCTCCCGTATATGAACTTCTACCATCTAATATGAATCAAATATTTGAAAGCTTCTTCTTTTTTCATGACCCTTACTATCAAAATTTTCCTTTCATAACTCATAAATATGGCTTCCCAAAATTATCTGGATTAAATGCAGATGGGACTATAAAAAACTGGATTTGTCAGTATATCGCATTACAATTCATAAGGCAATATTTTACGGTAATTACATATGTATATCAGAAACCTCTGGATTTTCCAACAATTCCATCAACTCAGCAAGAAAAAAACAACTGGATAAACAGTCTGGATTATTTCTCTAAACTAGTTGAAGATATATTGTCTAATAATGAACTATTGAAAACTTTGGGATTTGAGAAGCTAACAAAACAGTGGTGTGACGAGAATGGTAAAACTTTCCCTCTCGTCTTTATTTCACAACTTAAAGATAAAATCTCAGAAGAGTTTGAAAAAGAAAAAGTAGAGCAGCAGGTATCACATGAGAAATTGAATCAATTCAAGGAGACAACTAAAAAATTATTAGATAAAACATTTAACTCGGTACAATTAATTATTAATGAAAAAATTGAGAAAGTTGAGTATGACAACTGGTATTATTCTGGTTCAAAAATGTTATTTGAGAAAAGCTCTTTTGCTGAAAATCAGGAAGCAGCTCATTTAAACTATGATAGTTTTGTAGCAGGACAAGTTTCTAAAGATTTTATGCTAGCAATTTCGCAAACAGCATTTCTTAAAAAGAAAAAAAGCTATCTCATTAAAAGTTCGGAGATATTTGATGCAGTAGATAAAATTGTAAAATCAGGAGGTTCTTACGTCATTCTAAATTTTGGTATTCACATACCATATTATTTGTCTCCGAATAATATTAAAGGGCTAACTAAAAACAACTATAATAATATTCCAATTATCAATTTGTCACCTTACTATAAAGAGTTAATCGGAGAGTCATTCTTCATACTTAAAAAAGAAGATTTACCTCGCATATTATTCAATACTGTTGATGAAGAATTCATTGATAAATATAAACTTGAAAAATTAAGTGAAAAACATAATTTTTATGGCAATGTTGTTGACCTAAATGGAAATCAAGATTTAATTAATGAATTATTAGAAAAATACCCTGAAGAACAATTGCAAAAATCTGTATTAGTATGTGTTCTATTAAATGCGACAATTAAATGGAAAAAGAATATAGATATAACTCAATTGAGGCTGTTCTCAGAATACAATAACAAAGGATTACCAAATAATTTGGACGACATAAAATAAAAACCAGCAGGTAATAATGTATAAAAATAATAGCCGGGATAGTAGGTTTTCGGGCGGTTTTCGCCCGCTTCAACTTTACTGTAAATTGACAGGAAAGCACCACGCAGTCGGCTACTATTCTTATACTCACCGTGTACGCTAAGAGAGGAAGGCCATTTGTAGGGTAACTTCTTCGTAAGCCGAAAGTATTGGGATTCAGTCAACGGACTGATGAAATTTACTAATGATTTCCAGCTGGTGAAAGTCCAGCTCACTCAAAGCCCGTAAGCAGAGTGATAGCGAACCTACTGGGTGATTCCGTGAGGATAGCAGAAAAGTAGTAGGCAAGCAAGTATTTAGGCT
>JBNKRV010000123.1:0-12954 GCA_050296935.1 Marinilabiliaceae bacterium
AAAGCTATGAATTTCACTTATAAATACCGATTTTCTGCGTCATATTTGCTTACCATAGCCCGCTATGCTTTCGCAAACATTTCTTGAAACTCAATATTTATAAGCGATTTGAGCCATTAATTTTATATCGAACTCAGGTTAATAGATTAATGAAGTCAAAGTTGAAAGAATTTAATATCTCTGAACTTTATGATGATTATTTAGTCGATGGTCGGATTAAATATATATGGATGATTTTTATATAGCCAATTATATTTGTATTCCTTACTCCAATTATATATGATTTAATAAATGGTACTCTTAGGTTTCCTGCTTTTGAATAATACGACATGTTGAGAATGAAAACGCTTTACAGAAAAGAGAAATTAAAATGTTCCTTCAGGACTACTATTTTGGTTCTGGCAAATGGATTACCTTGTTAAGATTAATCGGTGGGGCCGGACTAATACTAATTGGAATTAGCTTATATAGAAAGGGGTTTGATAAGTTTTCAGTAGCATATTCTGGATTTTGTCTTTTGTATGGTGTTTATTTGATTTTCAAGCCTTATCTATGGGTTTTGTTTAGACTTGATAGCTATAGGACTGAGAATGTAGCAATACAGGTAAATGAAGATTCTTTGTTGCTTACTGATGATGAGAATGAGTCAAAAAATGGATTTGATACTTTCAGGAAAATCTTTGATAGAAAAAGTTATTACTTATTTGTCATATTTTTTTTACTTATAAAAAGTAAAAAAGTTATATATCAGGTAGTTAAGTGTTGAGTTTGAAAAATTATTAAAATTAAATACAAACGTTTGCGCAATTGTGTGCAAACGTTTGTATTTTTGTGTAAATTATTAAATAATGAAGAAGGTTACCATAAACGATATTGCCATCAAGTTAGGCGTTACACCATCGACAATATCACGTGCATTAGCCGGGAACAAGCGGGTGAGTGAAAAAACAAGGGAGTTGGTGCAAAAGGTAGCTGTTGAAATGGGCTATCAACCTAATTTAATGGCCTCATCATTAAGAAAAGGTAAATCGGATATGATTGGGATGATTGTTCCCCGGATTAACCGACACTTTTTTAGTAATGTGATTAGTGGCGTTGAGGAGATTTTAAATCCTGCCGGATATAGTTTGCTGATTATGCAAAGTCATGAGCAACTGGATTCGGAAGAGAAGGCTGTTTATTCATTAATGTTGAATAGGGTGGGAGGTATTATAACTTCTTTATCTGCAGAAACAAATCATTTTGAACATTTGCAAAGTATCATTGACGCCAAGGTTCCCTTGGTTCAGTTCGACAGGGTTTGTGATGATTTAAAAGGGCCGAAAATAGTGAATGATAACTTTTCAGGTGCTTATAAAGCCACGCAGCACCTGATCAGATCAGGGTATCGGCGAATTGCTCATATAGGTGGAAGTATGGATCTTAAGGCCTATCGAGAGCGCAAAGAAGGATATGAATTGGCTATTGCAGAAGCATTTGGAAATCAGGAAAATAATCTGATAATTGAGGATGTTCTAACCAGAGATGGTGGATATGCCTCCATCAAAAAACTTATTGAAAACAATAGTTTAGATGCTGTTTTTTGTGCTGGTGATTATTCTGCTCTGGGGGTGATAGAAGGATTAAAAGAATTAAAAATTCAGATACCTGAAAAATTCGGAGTAGTTGGATTCGGGAATGAGCCTTTTTCAGAAATCATATACCCTTCATTAACTTCAGTTGAGCAAAACGGAAGTGAAATGGGAAGAGTGGCCGCACAGGAAATGATTAGTGCAATAGGAGGAGATTTGCATAATACAGAGATTGTAATTCCTATAGATTTTATAGCAAGAGAATCATCTGAGAAATAATATAAATTGATAATTAAAACTGATTGTTATGAGTATGGAAGTGCGTTACGCAGTGCATCCTGAGGATGTTAAAAGTTATGGGACCGATCGGATCAGAAAAGAATTTCTGGTTGAAAAAGTAATGGTTCCGGGTGAAATTAATTTGGTATATTCTTTTTACGACAGATATATTGTAGGAGGTGTTGTACCAACTGCAAAGCCTGTTAAATTAGAGACTTATGATGAATTAAAAGCAGATTTCTTTTTAAGTCGTCGCGAAATGGGAATCATTAATGTGGGTGGTGATGCAACAGTTACAGCTGATGGTGAAGTGTATACTTTGAAATATAAAGAGGCTTTGTATTTAGGACAAGGTGTGAAGGATGTGGTTTTTGAATCCGTAAATGCAAACGAACCAGCGCATTTATATTTGAATTCAGCTCCTGCTCATAAAGCACTTCCTAGCCGTCATATTACATTAGGTGATGCTAATGTATTGCAATTGGGGTCTTTAGAAACTTCTAACGAACGTCAGATTAACCAAATGATTGTAAAAGAAGTGGTTGAAACTTGTCAGTTGCAAATGGGTATGACCGAGCTTAAGCCGGGTAGTGTTTGGAATACAATGCCGGCACACACGCATAACCGTAGAATGGAAGCTTACTTTTATTTTGAAGTGCCGGAAAATCAAGCCATTTGTCACTTTATGGGACAAACTGATGAAACACGTCACATCTGGATGAAAAATGAAGAAGCTGTACTTTCTCCATCATGGAGTATTCATAGTGCTGCAGGTACTTCAAACTACATTTTTATCTGGGGTATGGCAGGTGAAAATCTGGATTATACTGATATGGATATTCGTCAGCCAAATGAATTGAAATAATCCGGGCACTATCTATTCAAATAAGGTCATAGTAAAGTTTAAATACAAGACGTGTGAAAAAATCAAACCGCAGTATACCAGCGTATATGAGAATTTGGATTTTGAGCAACAACGCAGTAGCTGGACTTTACAGACGAGTACTAAATAGGGTGGTATGGATATGGATTGTAGCAGGTTGAAATAAAATAGAGAAGTAAAAGCTTGCATTACAGTATTGCGAGGTTTTTATCTCATAATTAAATGGTTTATTAAAAATAAAAATTAGAATTGGATTTTTTTTGAGAGATTATACAAACGATTGCACACAAAGGCTCAAATATCTGATTCACTAAAATCTGGAAATATGATTAACGAATTATTTGACTTATCAGGAAAAGTTGCCCTTGTTACCGGAGGTACTCATGGTATTGGTATGGCATGTGGTAAAGCTCTGGCAAAAGCAGGTGCTAAGCTGTGTGTAAATGATATCAATAACGAAAAATTAGCTGAGTGTAAAGATGTTTATGCCAAAGATGGTATTGATGTATTCACGGTAAACTTTAATGTAACCAGCGAAGAGGATGTGAATAAAGGTATCAGCATCATTGAAAAAGAAGTTGGTCCGATTGATATTTTGGTGAACAATGCAGGTATCATTAAGCGTGTACCTATTTTAGAAATGCCAATCAAAGATTTTGAAATGGTGTTGGACGTTGACTTAGTGGCTCCGCTTATTGTGGCCAAAAGAGTTGCTCCGGGTATGATTGAGCGTCGTCAGGGAAAAATCATTAACATGTGTTCTATGATGAGTGTTTACGGTCGTCAGAATGTATCTGCTTATGCAGCTGCTAAAGGTGGTTTAAAGCTACTTACTGAAAACATGACTTGTGAGTGGGCTAAATATAATATACAGATTAACGGTATCGGACCCGGTTATATTGCGACTTCTCAAACAGCTCCGATTCGTGTTAATGGACATCCATTTAATGATTTGGTAATGACCAGAACTCCGGCAGGACGCTGGGGAGAGCCTGAAGATGTGGGTAATGCCAGTTTATTCTTAGCTTCTAAAGCTGCCAATTTTGTTAACGGGCATATTTTATATGTAGATGGTGGTATATTGGCCAACTTTGGATACGTAAAAGGCGAAAACGAAATTTAATATAAGTATATAATATCCTGATTTTATACAAGATCATGATGATAGATCGTCTGATTTAAACTCTTTTTGAGTTATAAATACTCAGCGTCTTTATGTTTTTGTGTTCATCAATTTGATACTAATAATATAAACCTATGAAAAATTTGTTTCATTTGAGTGTAATTGCAGTGTGGCTATTATTTTTTAATAGCTGCACTTGCAGTGACAAATCTATTACCGTTTCAGTAAGTAATTCTTTAGATATTGTCAGATCTTCAGAAACGGTTAAGGTAGATCTGGCGGAATTGAAAACAACATCAGCTGATTTAATAGTTGTAGATGAGGCCTCGGGGGAAGAAGTGTTGGCGCAATTAGTTGATGAGGATGCTGACAGTACTTATGAAGCTATTCTGTTTCAGGTAGCTCTAAAAGCCAATGAATCACGTAAGTATATCATCAAACAAGGAAAATCATCTATTGAGCCTTCAGAAGTAAAAACGTATGCTCGTTTTGTGCCTGAGCGTACTGATGATTTTACCTGGGAAAATGATAAAGTAGCATTTCGTGTTTATGGACCAACAGCTCAAAAAATGGTGGAAGATGGCGTTCCTGGAGGAACATTATCCGGAGGAGTTGATTGCTGGTTGAAAAAGGTTGATTATTCCATTATCAATAAGTGGTACAAGGGTAATGATGAAAATCCCGGATACTATCATAATGATCATGGAGAAGGTTTGGATAACTATCATGTTGGCTCAAGTTTAGGTTGTGGTGGTACTGGTGTAATGATTGATAATGAACTGGTACCATCGCTGAATTATACGGGATATAATGTGTTGTTAAACGGACCTGTTGAATCTAAATTTGAATTGGATTATGCTCCGTATGGTAGTGGTGATATTTCTGTTCAGGAAAAGAAAACTTTAGCCATTGATTTAGGCGATAATCTTACTAAATTTACTATTGAGGTTGAGGGTACTGACCAATTAACAACAGGTATCACATTGCATGAAAAAGAAGGAGAGATAAGTGTGGATTCAACAGCTGTCTGGGTTGGTTACTGGTCTCCTCATTTTGGTAAAGAACTGGGGAATGCTATTGTGGTAGATCCTGAATATTATGCAGGTGTTACGCATTTAGATTCAGATGTAAAAGATAAGAGTCATATTCTGGTTCACCTTAAAGTGATTGATGGTAAGGTGGAATATTACACTGGATTTACATGGAGCGAGAGTAAACAATTTGCTGGTAAAAAAGAGTGGGAAGCCTACTTAACTGACTTTGCAAAAAGAATACAGTCCCCTGTAGTGGTGACTGTTGAAAAAGAATAATGGTACAACATGGTGTTTTTTGCGATTTATTTAAAATAGCAAAAAACGGTTTTAGCACATTTCTGACCTGCATTATATGGTCTGATTGCTTGAAATGTAACTGTAAATAAAACAGTTTGTATAATTGAATAAAATTTTTCATACAATGGATTCTATCACAAGGATATATCAAAATGTTTTCAAGGGGGTGTTAGTGCTTGTACTATTCACAATATTTGATAGTTGTAATGTTCAGGAACCTTATAAAAATTACAAATTAGATTTTGATGTCAGGGTTGATGACCTGGTTAGTAGAATGACTTTGGCTGAAAAAGTTTCTATGCTTAATTATGAGTCTCCGGCCATTGAACATTTAGGAATCCCGGAATACAATTGGTGGAATGAATGTCTTCATGGTGTAGGCAGGGCTGGTATTGCCACAGTTTATCCACAGGCAATAGCTATGGCAGCAATGTGGGATTCTGATGAGATGTTCAATATTGCCGGTATTATATCTGATGAAGCAAGGGCAAAGCATCATCAAGCTATAAAACAAGGCAAGAGAGGAATATATCAGGGATTAACTTTTTGGACTCCAAACATTAATATTTTTCGCGATCCAAGATGGGGAAGAGGTATGGAAACCTATGGTGAAGATCCTTACTTATCAGGAGAATTGGGTGTTGCCTTTATAAAAGGACTGCAGGGAGATGATGATAAATATTTAAAGCTTGTTGCTACAGCCAAGCATTTTGTTGTTCATAGCGGACCTGAAGGGTTAAGACATAGTTTTAATGCCGAACCTGAGGCTTATGATTTTTATGATACCTATACTCCTCATTTTAAAAAAGCGATTCAAAAAGGGCATGTGTATTCCGTAATGTGTGCTTATAACAGATATAATGGGCTTCCATGTTGTGGTAATAAAGAACTGGAGAACTTATTACGAAGCCAATGGGGCTTTGAAGGTTATATTGTTTCCGATTGTTGGGCAATACAAGATTTTTATAGTAAGGGGGCTCATGAGGTGGTGAATACCAAAGCCGAAGCTGCAGCCATGGCTGTGCAAGCCGGTACCGATCTTAATTGTGGTAATTCATCTCCAGGACTATTAGAAGCTGTTGAACGCGGGTATATTTCGGAGCCGGAGATTGATGTGGTTTTAAAACGCTTATTATTAGCCAGAATGAAGCTGGGTATGTTTGATCCGGATACAGAAGTGCCTTATGCATCAATACCTTATTCGGTTGTAGATTCTGAATCGCATAAAGAATCCGCACTTGAAGTGGCACGAAAGTCAATGGTTCTGTTAAAGAATGATGAGCGAACATTACCGTTTGCTAAAGACATAAAAAATATCGCTGTAATTGGTCCTAATGCAAATCAGGAAGATGTTTTACTGGGCAATTACAATGGCTATCCTTCTGATCCTATAACACCACTACAAGGTATTCGTGCAAAAGTTCCACAAATAAATGTGACATATGCACAGGGGTGTAAATTGGCAGACGAACTTCCATTACTGGAACCTGTTAGCTCTAACGTATTGTATACCAGTGAAACTTTAACCAATCATGGGTTAATGGCTGAATACTTTAATAATAAAGAATTAAAAGGTAAGCCATCAATCTCACAAATTGATGAGAATATAGACTTTAAATGGTGGAATAAAGGGCCGGGAAGTGGTGTGAATGCGGATACTTTTAGTGTTCGGTGGAGTGGATATTTAGTACCTGAAATAAGTGGGCAATATGCCATTGGAGGTGAAGGATTTTCTGGATTTACACTTTGGATTGATGGTAAAGAAATAATATCCTGGGATGGAGAACATCACTCAAATAAGTTATATGAATTTATTGAATTTGAGGCAGGCAGATCTTATGCTATAAAAGTGGAGTATGTGCAAAATAAAACCGAATATGCTCATATGCATCTGCTTTGGGATACACCTGATGTACATTTAATTGATGAAGCTGTTGAAATAGGAAAACAATCTGACGCTATTGTACTTTGCATGGGGCTAAGTCCAATGTTAGAGGGTGAAGAAATGAAAGTGAAAGTGGAAGGTTTTGACATGGGGGATCGGGTGGACATACAGCTACCTGCCGCACAACAAAAGTTAATCAGGAAAATTCAGCAGCTGGGTAAGCCTACCGTTTTGGTTTTATTAAATGGAAGTGCATTGGCACTGAATTGGGAGGCTGAAAATGTACCAGCTATTCTAGAGGCGTGGTATCCGGGACAGGCAGGGGGCCAGGCTATTGCCGATATTTTATTCGGCGACTATAATCCTGCCGGAAGATTACCTGTAACATTTTATCAATCAGTAGATCAGTTGCCCGATTTTAAGGATTATAGCATGGAGGGCAGAACATATCGCTACTTTAAAGGAAAGCCACTTTATCCTTTCGGTCATGGATTAAGCTATACCACTTTTACATACAATGATCTCATCCTGCCGGAAAGTATTACTGCCGGAGAACCGGTGAATGTATCTGTAGAGGTTGTCAATACCGGGGATTTAGCTGGAGATGAGGTTGTACAACTTTATTTATGGCATCAGTTGAAGGATTATAAAACAGCCATCAGGAGTTTGAAAGGGTTTAAAAGAATCCATCTAAAACCAGGAGAAAAACAAAGTGTGAATTTTACAATTCAGCCCGAAGATATGGCGGTGTTGGATGATAAATGTAATCTGGTAATTGTTGATGAGCTTTTGCACTTCTCAGTGGGAGGATGCCAGCCTGATGATGTTGCTTTAGCTAAAAATAAGGTTATTGTTGGACATACACGAGTGACACTACTCGATGAGGATATTTATCAAGTTAGTCAGTAATAAATAGTGTCAGCAAGAAAACTCCATTTTTTTTTCTAAATAATCGGGACAGGCTGTTACTCTTACTCTCAAAATGATCATTTACGGCAGTAAACTCACATTTTTTGAGCTTCGAAAGCTTCAGAAATGAAGCTTTCTTATCTGCCACTTGAGTTTTCGGTGCAAGAACTAAATATTTTTCAAACCAATAAATAGTAATCTGCAAAACAGGATGGCTCAGGTTTGTGGGTTTTCAGATCCAGAATTGTACAAAGGAGATGTTGTATTGTGTTGAGCATAGAGATAATAAGCAATTTAAAGTTATTAACCTGAGTTCGATTAAAATTAGCGAGCTCAAAATTCAGTAAATGATTGATTTACAATATAAATTTTTGAGACATAGCGAGCTATAGTGATAAAATTTAGAGCCGTAAATCGATTATTTAATGAAAAGCTATGAATGTCACTTATAAATACCGATTTTCTGCGTCATATTTGCTTACCATAGCCCGCTATGCTTTCGCAAACATTCCTTGAAACTCAATATTTATAAGCGATTTGAGCCATTAATTTTATATCGAACTCAGGTTCATAATAAAAATATCTCCTGTCTTTTAACAAGTCAGGAGACATTTTTATTATTCTGTCAGTACACTAATTCCAATACAAATATCAGAGCTTCAAGTACTATTTATTAACTATCAACTTTTTTGTATATACTTTTGACCCATAGGAAAGAATAGAAATAAAAATTCCATTATAATTTACCGGAGAATTAACTTCAACTTGCTTAACAGACTGATACCCACCTCCTGAATAAGTTTTTTTATAAACCTCATTTCCTGTGATATCAACCAAACTTAATGTTATATCTTCAAAAGGTTTACTGGAATTATTATCAATTTTAAAAATAATTTGATCCGTATTTCTTTTGTAATAGGAAACAAATTCTATCTGATCTTCATAGATTTTTTCTTCAATTGATGTTGGCAAGTTTAAGTTATTAATCCAGTTTTCACAATCGGATGTCCAATTAATTAAATCATCCGAAGAAGATAACCTACAGATTCCTTTCCCATGACCACCACTTGAGTAGATGTGTAATTCTGAATCGACACCGGCATTTTCAAGCTGAGTATTAAACCTTACGCTGTTGTCATAATCTACAGATCCATCGTTTGAGGCATGCGCTAAAAAGGTAACAGGAGTATTCGCATCAACATGCTTTTCTGCAGAATATTCATCAATCAACGCTTGAGTAATGGAACTTCCCAAAAGATTTTCCCTTGCTCCATCATGAGTTATATCAGACTCCATACTGATTAAAGCATATACCAACATTACAAAATCCGGACGGGCACTTATATCATCAACATTATCGATTCTGGTATATACTTCTTTATTATACATTGTTGCAAGAGAAGCAGCTACATTCCCACCTGCTGAAAATCCTATAATTCCGATTCTATCTTCTAACAATCCCCATGAGGAAGCATTATATCTTATTGTTCTTAATGCTCTTTGTGCATCTTCTAAAGGAACATCACTAAAATTAACATGCCCTTCCGGTGGTAGTCTATATTTCAATACGAAGGCAGTAATACCCAATCCATTAAACCAATCTGCTATATCAGTTCCTTCAACGTCATAAGTTAACTGAGAATAACCTCCTCCAGGACATATAATAACTGACATTCCGTTCGGATTTACCGGCACAAACGGCACTAACTCCGGTTCTGTAATTCCTGCAGCGGTTCTGTCAATAGTACAGCTCCCACTTGGAGTCCTTGAGTTTAGCCTTTCTTCTATCGTTAAACCTTCAGAACCCGGTCCAACTCCACCCCATATTTTTATGGGAGTTAAAGGTGTTCCTGTACACATAAAAAATGCTGCAACCAACATATACGTTGTGAATACAAATCTCTTAGACACATTTCTTTTTAAAAATAAAGTAAGATCTTCCATAGGCTTAAATATTCTCTCTATTAAATCCGGTAAACAATTTAAAGGCAATTTATTGATAAAATACAAGTATGTCAACCTATAATCGAATGTACATTCTGAAATACAGATTAAGAAATCCCTTTGGATTAAACAAAACATTTCACTGACATATAACAATCAATAATTCAATAGGTTCATGTTGATAAGTGGCAACCACCCTCAAAATTGAACTCAGGGATATTAAATTAACAATCTGAACTTTTTACAAATATTTATACCGGCGAACCACACTCCCGGCAATTAATAAAAATTTGAATCTACAAGCTAACCTTTTGTATCTTAAGAATCATTTTTCTTACCAGTTTTGTTGACTTATTGGACTGCCCCATTTTTTCAAGTAACTCCAGATCAAAAGATTTAAAAGGGTGGAATTTTACTATGCCCCATAATGTAAGCGGAAAGTAAATTAAGGTTCCAATAATCAAAAAGGGGAAATTAATATTGTTATATGAGATCATAAAAAATGGAATATTTATACCTGCAAAAACAAATAAATAATTCCTGTATTCATTTAGTTTGTATTTAATCTTCACTTTTCGCTTCAGTAAAATAAGTATAAATAAATTTTTAGATAAATCCCCGACTAATGTTGCTAATGCAACTCCTATGATACCATAATATTTCATGGCCAGGATACCTGCAGCAATACTGAAAAACACAACAATTTTACTATAAAGTGCGATGTCCATTTTTTCTTTAAGCTGCATCACTAATGTTACAGGAAAGAAAAATGCATAATAGACATTTGAAAGTAAAACCAACACGCATACCAGGTAAGCTTCGGCATATTTAGCATCAAAAACAAATTGAATTAATGATTGCCCAAATACTATAAAATACAGAACAGGAATAATGTAAACGGGCATCATACACTTTACCATGAAGTTATATACGTTATGAAATTCACTTTCATTATAGTCGTTCGAATATTTTTGAAAGAACAAGGGACGTACTACTGTCATGAATTCTTTAAACGGCAGTAATTTAAATATCAGATCATAAATTTTGGTTGCAAAAGCATAAATACCCACATTATGCAAATTCGACATCGAAGAAATGATAAAATAATCAGAAGTTTTCCCAACAATGCCGGCACCTAATTCATTTAATGAAGAAAACATACCGTATCTGATCACTCGCTTTTTATCTACTTCTACTTTTGTTTCAATCACTGCTTTTGCTTTTACCGATACTATAAATTTATACAACACATATCCTCCTGGTAAAATATAAATAAATGAGGCTGTTGCTTCTATTAGCAATAATACATTGATCGTTAAAAATGGCAATAGTGCAATTAATAAAACCGATCTGATAAATGAACTTAAAAGCAAAAAAACAGATGTTTGCTTATGCAAAAGAGACGAAGTGAGAATTGATACCATTGCCTGCCGGAGCATCATTAACATGATATACGCAAGTAAGGCTACTTTATACTGAGCAAAACCGGGAATATTAAGAAAACCTGATAATACATCACTAAAACTGAGCATTATAGTAGCTATAATTATTGCACTTACAACAATCAGTGAAATTCCGGTGAAAATAAGTTTTGTCAGTCTCCTGTTTTCATTATTAGAAATTAATTCCGGAATATACCGATTGAATACACTCCCAATCGGAGATAAGGAAAATACATTAAATAGAATAATAAATTTCAGCAGTAAATTATATGTACCATACATATCTACATCCAGATTTTTTATCACCAATACTGCTGTAATAAATGCTAAAATTTGAGAACCAATTTTACCGAGGTAAATCCAAGCTGTATTTTTGGTTAATGTATTAATCTTAGATTTTTGTGTCATTTATTATTCATATTTATATCAATCAAAAATATACTATATGGCATTATACACCAACAATAAAAGAGTTGAACACCCTGATTATTTCTTTTTTTTGACTGGTGGCAGAATATTTATGATCACTGCTCATTTACAGATTATATAAATTAAATTTCAAATAGAAATTAGTACTTGCAGGAGAGTTAGGGAACGGTTCTGATTTACTTGATGGTTATAGAGAACGGTTCCGAATGTTAACCTGCAATGCTATTACTTCTCAAATGCCGGAAATCCGGAACGGTTCTCTATTTGCATGCTGTCTTTCAGAACCGTTCCTTAAATTATATCATGCACATCACGGGTATCAAACGTATTGTTAATGAGTGTTCGTATATAAAATCCAAACAACCGATTTTATGGACTGGCACTAATTTAGTACTTGCTGGAAAGTTAGGGAACGGTTCTGATTCAATTGATGGTTATAGAGAACCGTTCCGAATGTTAACCTGCAATGCTATTGCTTCTCAAAGGCCGAAAATCCAGAACGGCTCTCTATTAGCATGCTGTCCTTCAGAACCGTTCCTTAAATAATATCATGCACATCACGGGTAGCAAACCTATTGTTAATGAGTGTTCGTATATAAATTCTAAACACCCGATTTTATGGACTGGCACTAATTTAGCACTTGCAGGAGGGTTAGGGAACGGTTCTGATTCACTTGATGGTTATAGAGAACCATTCCGAATGTTAACCTGCAATGCTATTGCTTCTCAAATGCCGGAAATCCGGAACGGTTCTCTATTTGCATGCTGTCCTTCAGAACAGTTCCTTAAATTATATCATGCACATCACGGGTATCAAACGTATTGTTAATGAGTGTTCGTATATAAAATCCAAACAACCGATTTTATGGACTGGCACTAATTTAGTACTTGCAGGAGGGTTAGGGAACGGTTCTGATTCAATTGATGGTTATAGAGAACCGTTCCGAATGTTAACCTGCAATGCTATTACTTCTCAAATGCCGAAAATCCGGAACGGTTCTCTATTTGCATGCTGTCCTTCAGAACCGTTCCTTAAATAATATCAGGCACATCTTGCCTGAATTTAGTCCGGCATTATACAGGCGCATTCATTGTTTTAATTGGTATAATTTGTAAATTATAAAAGCAAAATTTAAGTACATAGCATTCTAAAATATT
>JBNKRV010000124.1:0-37491 GCA_050296935.1 Marinilabiliaceae bacterium
GCTATGAATGTCACTTATAAATACCGATTTTCTGCGTCATATTTGCTTACCATAGCCCGCTATGCTTTCGCAAACATTCCTTAAAACTCAATATTTATAAGCGATTTGAGCCATTAATTTTATATCGAACTCAGGTTATTAAATAATAAACTAATCAACAAATTTATACATTTCAGAGGCTGCCAATAAAAAGGCTCCAACTCCGAAATTTGCTGTAGAATTTTCATCTACTTGTTGCCCAGGTATCGCTCTTTCACCAATAGGTTGAACATAACCTATCTTGCCATTCTCCTGTAATGCTACAGTGGTTAAATATTTCCATGATTTTTCTATCACAGGTATATATGCAGATTCAGCTAACAATCCATTGTTGATACCCCATAGATAACCATAAGTAAAGAAAGCTGTACCACTGGTTTCCGGTCCCGGAGCATGTGCCGGATCAAGGATACTTCTGGTCCAGTAACCTTCTGGTTGTTGAGCATCTTTTAAAGAAACAGCCATTTTCTTATAAATTTCAATAAACTCAGCTTTATGCTCATAATCCTGAGGCATATCCTGAATAATTTTTGCTAAACCGGCAAATACCCAACCATCACCTCTGGCCCAAAAATCTTTTAAACCATTGGCAGATTTGTGTTTAGGATATATATATTTGGTATCTCTGAAGAATAATCCTGTTTCTTCATCATACATAATGCTTTGTGCATATTTAAAATACACGTACAGTTTTTCAAGATATAACTCGTTTCCGGTCACTTTGTATAATTTGGTCATTACAGGCATTACCATATATAAACCATCTGCCCACCACCAATAATCATGTTTACCTGTGCTCATCTCGTATTCCATTACCTCAATAGCACGAGCAATCATTATGCTGTCTTTTGTTTCTGACAGGTTGAATAAGTCTATATACGTCTGGAAACAAATTTGCCAGTCACCAAATAATACAAATTCAGGTGATTCACCATAGGAATATTTCCACTCCTCTTTATTTCCGGAAGTAGCACCTTTCCAGTTATTTTTTTCAGCCCAGGCCAGGGAGTATTCTTTGTATTTTTCAAGGCCTGTTGTTTGGTATGCAGCAATATTTCCGGTATGATAAGCAGCATTATCCCAAAAAGATCTCCCATGTTCAGGATGAGTTGATTGCCAGTAATCATTCACCATGATCATTATATTTTTTACTTCATCTTTAGAAGGAATCTCCCGGGGATGATTAGTGCAGGAAGTCAACTGTAATATAACTATGACTACAAAATATAAAAAATTGAATTTCACTGTTTTCATAGGTTTTGTTTTAAGTTATTGTCTGGAATTTATTGCTTATTACCGACAATAAAATTGGTATTATTACCAAATATGTTTAGGTATATTTTGTCTTAAATGAAGCACTTTTTATATTTCAATGAATGTTAACAAGTGCCGTATATAATCATCTTACAAATAATTATTCATTTCCGGTTAATGGAGAAATAATGTAACTGTAGTTATACTTGTTATTTAATAACCTGTATTGCTTATGCGGATATGCTCCCCAACTGTTATCTCCGCCAACACCCCTTTGAATCAAATCAACAGATAGATAGGTGTTGTTACCAAATTTCACATCAGTAGTATGTTTTTGGTTTTTATGCTTCCCCGGGTCAATATCGCTGGTGCTAAAAGGTAAGGCACTAACACTTAACAATTGCAGTCCGGATATTTTAATGCCAATACCATCATTGTTAACCAAGGTTAACCATCTAACATCGGTTTTATTACCATTTTCCTGAGGTCTGATGTAAGCAAAGTACTGATCTTTTACATCTGAACTATAGCTTCCAACAAAAGTGGAGGTATTTCTATCTGAATAATTCTCCAGGGGACCGCGGCCAAAATAGCTGAAATTTTTAAACTCCTTAGGTAATGCCATCACCATTCCAAACCGTGGCATCTCTGCAATTTTTTCAGCGGTCGTTTCATAGGCTGCATCTACCTGAATCATGCCACCTGCGGATACAATATATTTCACAGTGTAACTGGCATCTATGCCCTCAAGAGTCAAATTAGCAGTAACAACATATTTGTTTTCAATGGCTTTGGAATTGATCTCTTTTAGTTTTGCATTTTTACCTGCATAACGCCAGATCTCACATTTGTCTGGCATGCTGTTACCGAAATCATTGTCCAATGGTGCTCTCCAGAAATCCGGCATTAAAGCCTCAGAAACTAATTCCTTTCCTGCAATGGAATAACTTGAAATCAATCCGGTTTCTTTACTGATGGCTAATTTAAATTTTCCATCAGTAAAGATGTAGGAAGCACCACTTTCAGCAAGTGTTATCTTTTTATTACATGAAGAAATCAAAGGTTTGTATTCTCCTTCTGAAAGTTTAAATTGTTCTTTAGCGACTTCAAATCCAACAGGGATAAAAGGAGCATCTTGACCTGTATAAGCATATACATTCAAAAAGTATTCCACACCATCTTCTTCAATTATTTCAGGGATGTTAATATCCACTACTTCAGAAGTTAATGGGGCTGTTTGCAGGTTAAAATATCCTGTTTTAATAACACAACCATTTTTTTGAAGTTCCCATTTAAAATCATAGTCTTGTAACGATTTAAAAGAAAACTCGTTGGTAACCTTTATTTTACCAGCTTTTACATCTTCATTGTAAAATAATATATCCTGATAAACTTTTTTCACTTCGTATAATCCCGGATGAGGAGTCCGATCTGGGTTTACAACACCATTTAAGCAGAAATTTTCATCATTGGTATATTTTTCACCACCAAGATCTCCGCCATAGGCCCAAAATGCTTCACCATTCCCGTCTTTTGTTAATAAGCCCTGGTCAACCCAGTCCCATATAAAGCCACCTTGCATATGTGGCTTTGACCGGATTAAATCCCAGTATTCTTTAAAATTTCCGTTACTATTACCCATGGCATGAGAATATTCACACATGATAAACGGGCGTCCCGGATTTTCTTTGTTTGCATAGTCATTCATACTGCCCATTCCCGGATACATAGGACAAACTATATCTGTATTCGATTCCTGACCAGCCTGTTCAAATTGAACCGGACGGGTTGTATCGCGTTCTTTCATCCATTTATAGGCATCAAAGAAAACCTGTCCGTTACCGCACTCATTCCCCATACTCCAGATAATTACAGAAGGGTGGTTTTTGTCACGTTCCACTAAACGATGAATACGATCCATATGTGCCGCATGCCATTCGGGTAAATAGGCCGGATGTTTCGTTTTATCAAACCAGGCCTGATAGGTAGCTCCCATACCATGCGTTTCAATATTACACTCATCAACCAGGTATAAACCATATTTATCACATAGCTCAATCCACTTGGTACTATGGGGGTAATGGCTTAAGCGAACAGAGTTGATGTTATGCTGCTTCATTACCTCAATATCTTTTAGCATGGTAGCTTCATCCACATGGTGCCCCATTATTTGGTGATGCTCATGTAAATCAACGCCTTTTACAGTTACAACTTTACCATTTACCAAAAGTTGACTGTTTTTAATTTCTACCGTACGGAATCCAACATTAGTTGAAGTGGCTTCGATGGTATTTCCTTTACGATTTTGTAACTCTACAACTAATTTGTACAAATTCGGTGTTTCGGCACTCCATTTTAAAGGATTGGTAACATTTTTTGTAAAAGCTATTTGTGCAGTTTTATTTCCTTTTGTTAATACAGATTTACTTTCGGTAAAAACCTCTTGGTCTTGGGCGTCGAATAATGATATTTTCAGTTTTCCGGATAAACTCTTTTTAGCTGAATTTTTAATATCAACTGTTAAATCAAAAATACCATCAGTATAGGAGTTATTTAATCCGGCCTTTACAAATAAGTCCTGTATGCGAACCTTAGCTGTGCTATACAAACAAATTTCACGATCAAAACCAGATAGTCTCCAGAAATCCTGATCTTCCAGATAAGATCCATCAGACCATCGGTATACTTCAATGGCAACCGTATTTTCACCGGGTTTTATATATTTTGTGATATTAAATTCAGCCGGACTTTTAGTCACCTGGCTATAACCCACTTTTACGCCATTAACCCATATATACATGGCAGAAGTACCTGCAGCAAAATGTAAAAATACATCGCGCTCTTTCCAATTTGCAGGTAAAGTAAAATTACGACGATAGGAACCTACCGGATTATGTTCGTGGTTAATAAAGGGAGGATTTTTTTTAAAGGGATACTTAATATTTGTATAGATGGGTGTACCGTATCCCTGTAGTTCCCAGTTTCCCGGAACTTTAATGTTGTTCCATTCTGACACATCAAAATCTGTTTTATAGAAATCAGCTGGACGATCCGCGGGTTTATATACCCAGTTGAATTTCCAGATTCCATTCAATGACATGTAGTATGGCGATAACAGAGGATTCCCCCTTAAGGCTTCTTTTTTATCTGAATATGGAAATGCTGTAGCTCGGGGAGCTTCTTTGTTTATGCCAAATATTTCCGGATTTTCCCAATCATTATTCTGCGAAGTGATAAAATTCACGGTCAATAATCCCAGGAAAACAAGAAAAAAAATTTTCTTCATTTTAAAATTCTTTAAAATTCTTACCATTCTATATAATACTCGATTAAAATCTATGCGCTACAGAAAGCTAAAGTATGTTAAAACGTATAAGATGGCTGCTATGAATTTTAAAAATTATGTCACTTTTTCATTTCAACCAGTATTCGTAATTAATACTGGTTGAAATTTTTATCTTACAGGCTATCTGAGCTTAAATTTTATCACATAAAACCCATTTTCTGATAGTTTCAATTTTAAATTTTTATTGGAAAAATTTTGTGTGAATTCTTGCGGAACAATGTTTAAGGGATGTTCTAATGTATTTTCAACACTTAAGTCGTTTGATCTGATCACCGTGATTTCTGCTAAATCACCAGCCAATCCTTTTTTCAATCCTGTAATGTTCAGGTTCAGGTCTTTACTTTCGTGATTTGTATTTACAACTTTTACAATAAGCTCAGAATTGGGTTTATCTATTGATGCACAGGCATAAATACCTTCCCGGCCTTTTAAATCAAGATTTTCTGCTGTAACAGGTAGTACATTTGTACCAGTATTGTGAGCATACATTTGTTGCACATAATAGTTTGGTGTGCGAACACAGCTAAGGTTATCAAACCAAATCATATCCGGACGCCATTGCCATGCATCTACATGTGCAAATAATGGGGCATAAGTGGCCATCTGAACCACATCGGCATTGCGCTCCAGTCCTGTCATAAAGGCCGCTTCTGCAATAGCTCCTTCAAAATTATTTGCCCTGTTTCCGGGATGTGCTGCATATTCTCCGGCAAATACTTTTGGCCTGTTTCTGTCGTATGAATCATAACGTCCTGCATTTTTTAAGAACCACTCCGGGCTTCTGTAATAATGCTCATCAACCAGGTCAACACCAAGTTTTGTCATTTCAGGCCATAGGTATTCAAACTTATCTCCATCAGGTGCAGGACCCGATGAGCCAATTAATACAATCTCAGGATGTTTTTCTCGTAATATCTTTGTAAAATGCTCCAATCGCTCTACATATATTTCACCCCATTGTTCATTTCCTATAGCTATAAATTTCAAATGAAAAGGAGCAGGGTGACCCATTTCGGCTCTTATTTTACCCCATTTTGTTTCATCACTTCCATTGGCAAATTCAATTAAGTCCAATGCATCCTGAACATATGGATCCAGATTTTCCATAGCAACCAATTCACGACTCTCGTACTGACAAGCTAAACCACAACTTAAAACCGGAAGAGGTTGAGCTCCGATATCTTCACTTAACAGAAAGTACTCATAAAACCCCAATCCATATGACTGATAATAATCCGGAAAGAACTTGTGCTTAAATGTATAGTTCCATCTGTTGATGTTCAATGGGCGATTTTCAACAGGACCAACACTGTTTTTCCATTGGTATCGGCTTTCAAGCGTGTTGCCTTCGACAATACAGCCTCCGGGGAAACGGAATACTCCGGGATTTAAATCATACAATGCTTGCACCAAATCACTGCGTAGTCCATTCTCTCTGCCTTTCCATGTTTTTACGGGGAATAATGAGATATGATCCATATCAACATAACCCCAGTTTAGCACAGAAAGACGAATTTTGCAATGAGCATCAGTATATCCTGCCTTTAATACCGCTGTATATTTATTCCATGTATCACCCGATAATTCAATCTCTTTGGATGCAACAGGATCATTATGGGAATTTACAAACTCAATTTTAACTTTGATATTCTTATCCTTTTCAGTACGGGCATAAAAGGATAGGCGGTAATCTTCTTCTTTTTTTAAGCCGATACCTTTAAATCCATTATTTTCCAGCCCGGAACCGGTTCTTAAACCTTTCCCGGTTATATGTACGTAGTGAGGATTTTTATCAAATGCTGGTTTTTCATTTCTGATCACAACATCACCAAATAGAGTCCATCCCACAAAAGGATGCTCAAATTCAAATGATCTGTTTTTAATTAGTTCAGCATATATACCACCATCAGCACCAAAGTTTATATCCTCAAAGAATACACCATACATTTCAGGTTGGATGATAGCTCCTGCTTTTTTGGCATTTACCGTCATATTTATCTGGGCCGTTAGTGATATAGTTAAGGCCACAGAAAGAATTGAAATTACTATCTTTTTCATTTTCGTTAAATTTTATTTGATCGGGTTTCTAATTTCTTGCTGGCTTAATTTTCTGCCATAAATTTTATCGGTGTTAACGTTAAGTATTG
Organism: Marinilabiliaceae bacterium; assembly: GCA_050296935.1. Lineage (GTDB taxonomy): Bacteria > Bacteroidota > Bacteroidia > Bacteroidales > Marinilabiliaceae > Saccharicrinis. The sequence continues at coordinate 6,787 of JBNKRV010000124.1, forward strand.
AGCCATCAATTATTAAGTCAGATGTTTAAACCGGGCTTATTCAATTATATGGTCAATCCATTCATTTTATATAGGTTGTTAATAGTACTCTCTTCATTTTATTAATGCACAGCACAAGGATCAGCAAATCAGCATCAGTCACTTTCATTTGCAACCACATAATGTTGCATGGTTTCCATTTTAGTTTATCCATTCCGGAACATCCTGATAATAGCAATATGCCCGTAATCAGAGATGAGATAATTTTTTAAGCTTTCATTCTATAATTTTTTCTATATGTAAAAAATGAAGAGGTGACCATAAGTTAATAATAATACCATTATCTCTAAAATTATTTAACGCCAATCTCATAGTGAAATTGGTTTAAATGGTTATAATCAGTGCCTGTCCATAAAGTGGTGTGTCTGGGCTATAAAGTTAAAATACAAGGCGTGTGAAAAATTCAAACCACAGTATACCAGGGTATATTAGGATTTGGATTTTGCGCATCAACACAGTAGTCAGACTTTATAGCCGGACACCAATTAAGGTATATCAGGCATACATTATGAGATGCTTAGTCTATATTCCCGTCCTTAGCGATGTATTCCTTAGGAGTACACTTGTAAAACTCTTTGAAACATCTGGAGAAATATGAGGGGCTCGAAAAACCTACCATATAAATAATCTCAGATATTGATCTTTTTTTCTGTAACAACAATGATGCTGCAGTTTTAAGTCTTTGATTCCGAATAAACTCTTTAGCAGTTTGCCCCGTTAGTGCCTTGATTTTTCTGTATGCCTGGTTAGCGCTTAAACCAATTACTTCACTAAATCGATCCACATCAAAATTAGGATCATCCAGATGATCATCTACTGCTTTAACAGCATTTATGAGTAATTCCTCATCCAGCGATGATAACTCAATTTTTTCTGGTTCCAGAATTTTTTCAGTGCGTATTTTTTCATGAATATTTTTTTGATTATTCAGAACATTATGGATTTTTAAATTTAATGTGGTCAGGCTGAATGGTTTGTATATGTAATCTACAGCACCTAATTTAAGACCTTTAATTTCATCTTCCCTTAAAGTTTTGGCTGTAAGAAAGATAACCGGAATGTGAGAGGTTGATAAATCATTTCTAAGTAATCTACACAATTCAAAACCATCCATTTCGGGCATCATAATATCTGTAATAATAATATTAGGAGTTTGTAACCTGGCTTGTTCAAAACCTTCTTTACCATTAAAAACACCTGTTACATTATAATCTTTTGATAGCCCGGAAACAATAAACTCATTCAGGTCAGAGTTATCCTCCACAATCAATACGTTAAACCGATCAGTTGCTTTTCTTTTTGATTTAGAATCTTCTTGCTCAATACTTTGGGAGATAGTAGTTTCTGGTTCACTCTGATACTCGCTCTCCTTAATGATTGTAGCTTGTTCATCTTTTATTTTATCTGAATTCGTAGGAATTACAACTTTAAAACAACTTCCTTTACCCAATTCACTATTAAGTTTAATATACCCACCATGTTGTTCTATAAAAGTTTGAGATATGTACAGGCCAATACCCCCTGTACTTTGAGTCGTTTTTTGGTGTGTCTGGTAAAATCTCTCAAATACTCTTTTCTGATCATCTTCAGATATTCCAATGCCATCATCTTCTATTTCTATCTGTATTATTTCTCCTAATTTTTTATCTTTTTCAACTTTTGCTCTAAGAATAATTGAGGATTCATCATCAGAATATTTAAAGGCATTGGAGGTAAGGTTGTATATTGTTTTTTCTATTTTGTCAATATCAATATAAGCTAATAGGGCTGATTTCGGTATTTCTAATTTAAAATCAATAGATCGGGATTTAGCCAGGTTATAATAGGACTCAAATACTTCTTTCATAATATCACTCACATTACATGGTTGGTAAAAAACATCCATTTTACCACGTTCCACTTTTCTGAAATCCATCAATTGATTTACAAGGCGTAGTAATTTGTTAGTGTTTTTTAAAATAGTCTGAGATTGCTTTTTAATTTGACTGTTTCCATCCGCAAGCTTAGATATTTCCTCAGCAGGTCCTTGAATTAATGTTAACGGTGTTCTGAATTCGTGGGTAATATCTGTAAAAAATAAGGCTTTCATTTCGTTTAGCTTTTGCTCTTTTTCTTTTTGAAACAGATCCAACATAATTCTACTTTTTTCTCGAACCTGAATAATGCTGTATTCCTTAAAGAAATATAGAATAGCTATAAAAATTAGGGCATATCCTACTAATGCCCATTTTGTTTTCCACCAGGGTGCTGCAATGCTTATATTTAATGTTGCAGCTTTTGAACTCCACTTACCATCACTACTTGAAGCTTTTATATAGAAAGTGTATTCACCGGGAGGGATATTAGTATAAGTTGCAGAGTTCCGATTACCTACTTCGTTCCATTTTTCATCGTGTCCTTCTAAAAAATAGGCATAATTATTTCTTTCAGGATCTTTGTAATCCATTGCTGAAAAAGTAATGGTAATTTCCTGATCACGGTATGATAAATGAAGATCTTTTCTGTAAGGAGCCGAAATATATTCCTTATTCTTAACATTTCCCGGATACCTGCTGTCGATACTTTCGTTAAAAATTAATATGTCAGTAATTCCAACTTCAGGAGCTGTTGAATTTATAAAGAGACTATCCGGATGGAATGAAATAACACTGTTACTTCCACCCAGGAGAATATCTCCATTATTTAATTTAATTACGGCATTTCGCTCAATAGCCAGATTCCGGAATTCTTTTGTGAGATAGTCTTTTATTACTCTCTCACTCTGAGGGTTAAATTGTACAATTCCACGATAGGGTTTTATCCATAATAATCCGGAATTATCCTCAACAATATTTGTAATTATACTATTCCCGATTTTACTTAATGAGCCATAGTTTTTAAAAATTACCTGTTTTTTACCACTTGGTAATTGATAGGATACTTTTCTATTTAATCCGGAATTAGTTCCAATCCAGAGATATCCGTTACTGTCTTCATATAAGATATTAATTACATTATCATTAATACTTGTAGTGTCGAGGAATGAGTGATAGAAATTTTCAAAAATTCCGGTAGTCGGATTGTAACAATTTAAACCATTTTGTGTGCCAATCCATACCAAACCATCCTGATCTTCTAATATGGCTCTGATGTTATTGTCAGAAATGGAATTATCCCTGTTGTCCTGTTCCGGAATTTCAGTAGAAACTACACCACCGGAGTATGTTAATTTTGCAAATCCATTCTGTTGAGACCCAAGCCACAATACGTCAGGATTCAATTTTGACGGTACTATATTATTGATTTTATTTCCTTGAATTTGCGGTGATGTTGCGGTGTTAAAAAACTGATATGCTGGATTTTTCTCTGTTAAAGCAACGGCATCAGGATAAAATAGTAAGCCTGCATCATCCGTACCTACCCATAAACCATGTTTGTTTTTGGCGATAGATAAAATTGAAGTGGAAGTATATGTAACGTTGTTAAAGGTGTATGATGGATCTTCTATCTCTTTTATTATTCTGTAATTTTCACTTTGCTTCTCAATGAGTAATAATTCTTTTGAGGTTCCTACCCAGACCTTATCTTTTTGCTGAGCAAAAGATCTTATGGGTTTATATGAAAATTCACCATTATCATACCCTACGGTTTTAATCTGGTTAATACCTGTTTTAACAATGGAACATTTATTTATTTCAACAGCACCTATCCATAAAATACCAGACCTGTCAATAAACAAGGCAGAAATGTTATTGCCGGAAAGACTGGCAGGATTGTTGATATTGTGTTTGTAGAAATGATATTGAGCTTGTTCCGGGTCTTTTGACTGCTCCTCTGCATCAAGGAGTATTAAACCATTATCCCAGGTTCCTATCCATAAATTTCCGGAGTTATCAAAAATCATTTTAAAAATGACAGGAGCACTCTTGTTTTTTTGAATACCCCTTGGTATATAATTCTGGAAATTTATGCTGCCATTTTGATTGTTTACAGTTACCTTGTTTAAACCACCTCCCCAGGTTCCAACCCATAACTCTCCATTATTAGAGACTTCAACCTGAGTTACAGTATTGTTACTGATTGAATTTGAAGTATTGGAATCATCATACTGATATCTGGTATATTCCAGGGTATTTCTATCCGCCTTAATCAATCCGGCATATGATGCTAACCAAATAACATCGTCAGACGTTTTACAAATATCACTAATTGTTTCATTATTAAAATAATGTCTTCTATTTCGTGTTTCAGGATCTATTATTGTTAATCCTCCGTTTACAGTACCGGCCCAGATTAAGCCGCCTTTATCCTGAAAAAGGGTTAAGATTCTACTGTTAAAAGGGTATGATATAATTTTCTCAGAAACCGGATCTAAACAGTTTAACCCGGATGTAGTGCCTATCCATATTTTACCATTTCTGTCTTCAAGCAAAGCAACAACTTCTCTGTTACTCAATGTTAAAGAATCTCTATAGTCTGGAATATACACCTTACAAGTGTATCCATCATATTTATTTAATCCATTCCAGGTTCCTACCCACATGTAACCCTTCTGATCCTGAATGATTGCATTTGCACGACCGGAAGAAAACCCATCATTCATTGATAGTTTATCAAATTCGAGGGTAGGTTGTGCTATTAATACAATTTTTGTAAGAAGAAAAGTTATTAATAAAAGACTACGATACATATGTAAATTGTGGTTTTGAATTAAAAATTTCTTGTGAACATTATATCTGATGAATTAAAGTTAACTATAGGATTATATTTCACTTATGGAAATTTACAAAATAAAGAATTTAAATGTATAAAATAAATTGAATATAAATTTAAATCTATAATATTTCAAGTATTAATCCGTACCTATTCTTATTGAAACATGAGTATGTGCCAGCATTTGCATGATTTTGTGTTTTATGAAGCTTTTTGAGTAATAAAAAGAACCTCTCAGGTAAATATTCAATACCAGAGAGATTCTTTTACAGAAGGTTTTTTGCTTTGAAGTATTATTTCTTTATAATTTTAGTGTTTTTTCGTTGCCCGGCTTGAGTACATAGAATAAAATAGATTCCGGACTGGTATTTGCTTCCAAGTTCGCATTGTTCAAAAGCTTTGCCTTTCTCAATTAATTGACCGTTTGAATTGTATACGTTGTATTCAAACTCATCTTTCATATTAATTGTAAATGTATTTGAAAAAGGGTTGGGGTAACCAATTGAAATATCTTCGTCGGGTAATTCCGGATTAAAACCCGTTATTATTCCATAATCAGCTAAATTATAATGAGCTACAATAATTTTACCATCTAAATCACTATGAGCCTCAGCAAATGATAAAATGTTATGCTCTAATAGCATTTTTTTATCAAAAATACCTTCAGCCACAGCATCGCCATAGTGGGATATGTCCAGGTTGTACCAGGTTGCCCAGTTTTCACTTGATAACGCATAGTAAACTCTGTAATCAGGTCCTAATACGTATACATTATCAGCTTTGTCAATGGCAATATCTCCACGGTCGGTATAGGATGCTGCAACCACATCTGTTTGCCACTGACCAGCTTCATTCTGGTATATATGGCGCATATATGATTTTGCTCTTGAGCTTCCCCAGTCTGAAGTACTTGGTTCTGAATCTAACATGTAAGATTGAAGAATATGAATACCTCCTTTACTATCAATAGCCTGTCCTTCCTGATTTATTAATCCACGTTGCTGCAATATTGATACTATTTTAAATCCTTCTGAATTATAATTTAGTAATTCACTTACGTTACCTGAGCCGGTAGTGCCAATAAGCGAACCTGCACTATTGTACCAGGTACGTCCATCATCATCGCTGTATGCATAGTATACTTCATGGTTTGTTGATGCGTTTGGTGTTTCACGCCACACCAATGAAACATGTAACCTTGTTCCTCCGGGAGTGTAATGTAATCCGTTAATATAACCACATTTTGATTCGTATCCGGTAGGCATTCCATCGGTTCGACCATGCAAATATTCACCAACATATTCCCAGATCTGAGTTGAACCGTTATATTCCCACAGATGCGAATTTCCATCTCCACTCCAACCGGTTCTACACTCAAATAACAAATTGCCATCTGGTTTGGAAATAAATCTGGGATAAGTAATTCCTCCGGTATAATTGGCGTCTGAAACTACAGTTCCGGCTACAAAGTAATTTCTTCTTGCATTAAAGGATTCTTTTGCCCAGACTGCATTATCCGGATCATTAGTTAAATCAACGTTTGATACAATATAATTAAGTTCATCATTATGATGATCAAATGCAATGTGTATGGTGCCGTCATTTTCACAAATGCCAAATGAAATATTATAATGATTGTCTCCCAGGTCATGAGGAGAAGTATAACTGGTAATTTCAACTTCCTCCCAGATACCATCGGGTAACTTTTTACGTGCCATACAAACATGTTTTGCCTTATTCCAATAGGTTAAATACTGGTAGCCATTGTAAGTTTTTATAGCTTCTTGTTGAAAGGAAACAAAGTTTGTTCCGCTTTCAGTTACAAATCCATTTCCGGTTACAATATCAAAAAAACCTTCACCTTCAATTTCGTTATCACATGTGTCGCCAATACCATCGTAATCTGCATCTTCCTGGTTCGGATTAGGAGTATCCACACAATTATCTATCATATCAATAACTCCATCTTTATCAGTGTCATTTAAGGAGTATGATGATACATAAGTACCTCCGCTAATAGTTCCATTGTGTCCGTTTGCCAGATCAGTTGCAGTGGCTGCCTGATCATTAAAGTTGTAATAAGCTAATAAATTATCTTCTGAACCTGTGGCTTCAACAAACATATAAGAAGTAATTTCTTCTTCTGTTCTGGCATCATTCCAAATACGAACTTCGTCCATTAAACCTTTGAAGGCCCTGTCTGTTCCCTGACTATCCCAACCTAAATATAAGGATCCTGAATTCCAGGTAATGGGATTAAAAGTAGATGTTTCAGATAGTGGTGTTCCATTTAAATATACGGTTCTCGTTGTTCCTGTCATCACAACTGCCAAATGATTCCATTTGTTGGGAGTAACAATGCCGGATGTAGTAGTTACCCCATATATATCACCACCATTGGCCATAAATCGAACGTAGTTTGCTCCGCCAATATACCAGCTCGAAGCATATTCAAAACCTGTATTAGTAGTTTCATTGTAAAATAAACCTGCATTCCAGGGTTGTGTTCCTTCCGGTTTAATCCACATTTCTATTGTAAAGGGTAATGTTGTTAAGTCTAAACCGGAAATATCAATGTTGCTATTGGTTCCATCATTTCCGGGGAATGCTATCGCATAATTGGTTGTTTCCTGAAAATCAGAATCGCAAACATCACCAATACCATCTAAATCAACATCTGATTGATCAGCGTTGGCTGTTTCCGGGCAGTTATCCTCAAAATAGGGAATGCCATCTCCATCATCATCCGAATTATTGAAGGACGCCACATAGGTTCCTCCGTTTATAGTACCATCATGGCCATTTGAGGTTAGGTCGGTAGCGGTTGTTGCCTGATCATCAAAGTTCCAATAGCCAACTAATCCGGCTTCGTCTCCATTTAAAGTAATATACTTATTATCTTCAATTTCTTGTGCCGTTCTGGCAGAGTTCCAGATTCTTACCTCATCAAATAAAGCAGTAACAGTTCGGTCCGGAGTGGCAGCATCCCAACCGATATAAACACCATCATCAAAAGTTAAAGGTGTTGGTACATCGGTAGAATTAGTGGTAGGCTGACCATTTATATATATTGTCATTTCTGTTTCGGTAACTACCCAGGCAATGTGATTCCAGCTATTCATTACAGGTTCGTTTCCGGCAACTATTTGCTTTGACCCCGGATCAATACCTCTTAACGTATTTGGATTAGTCCATTTATCGTATTGAATACCTCCATTTGTTGTTCCTCTGTAGTAAAGCAGACCTCCATAGGTATTAAAGGCGCTGGGTTTATACCACATTTCAATAGTAACAGGTAATGCCGTTAAATTTAAAGCAGGTATGGCAACATTACTAACACTTCCATCGGAACCACCCGGCAGACTGATGGCATAATTTGTATTTGTTTGGGCTTTTGTGATTGTCGGATTAATAAATCCAAGTGTTGTCATAAAAGCTACCGCAAAAAGAAAATTCAAAAACTGGTTTTTCATATTGAAAAGTTTATCTGCTTGATTTTTGTATCCGTCAATTTCAATGTCTAAAGCTAAGCAAGGAGGGTAAGAATAATCGTTTGTAAAAGTATGTTAATCTTATATTGGCAAATGGTAAGAAATCAAAAATTAGTTTCACTTTTTCAATATTCGGAGATTAGGGATTAATTACTTAAATGCAGTATTTAGGATTATGAATTGGTATTGAGTATTTCAATGTTTAAGAGTGTTAAGTATTTCCGTTTTAACAGATGATTTTACAATTGAATAAATTCAACAAAAACTTGTACTAAATTGAAATACTGTTTGTTCGGCTTATGTGTGACCCGATTATTTATTAAATTTGAAGGTAAATTAAATTTTAATTATAAAAGGGATGAAAGTTTTATTATTGCAGTTAATAGGTGTTTTCTTTGTGTTGAATGGTTTGCAGGCACAAGAAAATGATGATGAATTAAAAGATATAAAATCCATGTTTTTGGATGGTAAATATGATGAGGCTATCAATGAAAGTAAAGCTATTATAGATTCAGAAGTGTCAGATTCTATTAAGTTATCGTTGGCTTATAGTTATGCAGGTTTATCCAGTCAGAAATTGAATAAAAATGCTGATGCAATCAGTTATCTTAAAAGTGCAATTACCTATCGTGTTCCAAGGCTCGATATTTATGAGATTTTAATAGGTCTTGCCAGTCAGGAGAATGATGATGAAAATTATGAGTTTGGTTTGCAGCAGCAACTGATGGCATTTCCGGATTTTAAACCTGAAATTAAACAAAAGCTAGCTTCTCACTATTTAAAAACAGATCAGTATAATCAGTTATTAACAACATGTGATGAGCTGGTTGAAATGTTCCCTGAGGATGTGAAATTTCAATATTATAAAGGATTAGCATTTGTAAAACTTAAAAAAATATCTGATGCAGAAGAGGCTTTTAAAAAAGCTTTGGAAATTGATGGAAATCATCTTGGAGCTAATATTAATTTAGGTATGATTCTGTATAAAAAAGCAAGTTCTTCTTATAAGAGTCAGAAAGATAAATATGAGGCCATTAAAAATCCAGACAGAATCGATTACGATAAGTACCGTAAATCATTGGATATAAGTAAGGGTTTGTATCGACAATCGTTACCATATTTATTAAAAGCTTATGAACTGAGTAAGAAAAATAGTTTAAAAGGCGCACTTTTTAATATTTATACCCGATTAGAAGAGCGTGATAAAGCTGCTTTGTATAAATAGAAATACGATCAACCAGAGTTCGATTAAAATTTGATGTCGGACTCAGGATATCAATATTAGAAATAGGGCTGTAGTTATTTAGTCCTCTCACGAAAACTTAAGTGGCAGATAAGAAAGCTTCATTTCTGAGGCTTTCGAAGCCCGGAAATCCGGAACGGTTCTCTATAAGCAAGCTGCCCATTAGAACCGTTCCTTAAATAACATCCAACACATTCAGAGTATCAAACGTATTGCTAATTAGTATTCATCTATAAAGTCCAAACACCCCACTTTATGGACAGATACTAAATTATAACTTTCAGGAAAGTCAGGGAACGGTTCTGATTCCCCTGATGGTTATATAGAACCGTTCCTGGAGCTAACCAGCAATGATGTTGCTACTCAAAAGCCGGAAATCCGGAACGGTTCTCTATAAGCAAGCTGCCCATCAGAACCGTTCCTTAAATAACATCCAACACATCTCGGGTATCAAACGAATTGCTAATTAGTATTCATCTATAAAGTCCAAAAAATCCGACTTTATGGACAGGTACTAATTATAACTTTCAGGAAAGTCAGGGAACGGTTCTGATTCCCCTGATAGTTATATAGAACCGTTCCTGGAGTTAGCCAGCAATGATGTTGCTTCTCAAATACCGGAAATCCGGAACGGTTCTCTATAAGCAAGCTGTCCATCAGAACCGTTCCTTAAATAACATCAAGCACACATCCAGTGTATCAAACGTATTGCTAATTAGTATTCATCCATAAAGTCCAAACACCCCACTTTATTGACAGGCACTAATTATTATTTTCAGGAAAGTTATGGAACGGTTCTGATTCTCCTGATGGTTCTATAGAACCGTTCCTTTAGTTAACCAGCAATGATGATGTTTCTCAAATGCCGTAAATCCGGAACGGTTCTCTATAAGCAAGCTGCCCATCAGAACCGTTCCTTAAATAACATCCAACACATTCAGGGTATCAAACGAATTGTTATACCAATTAAAACAATAAATGAGCTGGTATAATGCCGAGCTAAATTCAAGCTACTTGTTATGTAATGTTAATTCTGTAGATCTCTTATTTTAAACGACTTTGGGTTTATTATCACAAATTGTGCCTGTGAATAATTCTAACAATCTGATTATTTAATGATAAAAATTCATGTAGGATTCGTTATAGTTTATTTCTGTTTTGTTAAAAAGAATGAATTATTGCTAATATATCTTTACCGAAGATAATTAAAAGTAATAGAGGGTTTTGAGTTTTAGAAAAGTATTGGGATGTTTTGATTCTAATTATTTAAAACTATCTGAAAACAATTCGTTAAATAAAAATTATGGAAAGATTATTACACCAATTAAATGTTTTGTGGACAATTAAATTAAAAGAAATTGATACGGTTGTTCTAAGAGGATGTATGGTTTTTATTTTAGTGATAACCGGATTAACATCTCAGGCTACAGTAAAGGAGAGTGTTGTAAGTCTGGTAGATGAAAATAGAGTTATTACTACTGCAGTTGAATTACATATCACTTCAGACAATGCACCTTTAACTAATAGTACCGTTTCTTTAAATCATGAAGATGCATGGTTATTTTTTGATAATATAAAACCTTCCGTAGTAATTTCCGATTACTTAAGCAGTGTTTTGGTTAATGGAGAGGCATTTGTTGAAGGTACAAACGGTAGAGTGGCTATTTATGCTCATGGAACAGTTTTAATGCCACATTCAACTTCATATAAACCTTTAACCGTTTATACAGGTGAGAACTTTACCGGTGAGTCAACTCAATATGGAATACATACCTATTATACAAGTCTAGGTAATTTTGATAATGCTATTAAATCCTTTAAGCTTAAAAGAGGATATATGGCAACATTGGCTAATGAGTCTGATGGTTCAGGATATAGTCGTGTATTTATTGCTGATGAATCCGATAAAGAGTTTGCAATTGCACCTGCTGAACTCAACGGTTCCGTTTCGTTTATCAGAGTTTTTAAATATCAATGGGTAACAAAAAAAGGATGGTGTGGATGGAACTGGGATGAATACCAGATGACTAATTCGACATGGTATTACGACTGGAATGTCGGTGGTAGTTCATCTTCAAATGTTGAATATTCTGTGATCCGACAAAATGCAGGATGGCCGGGATGGACTGATATAAATGACAAGCAGGATATTACGCATCTGTTAGGTTATAATGAACCGGATCATACTGAGCAATCTGATATTACTGTTGATGAAGCCATTGCCATGTGGCCTTCTTTTATGAATTCAGGTTTACGTATTGGATCGCCTGCGACTACTAACTTTAATTGGTTATATGATTTTATAGATAAGTGTGATGCATTAAATTATCGAGTGGATTATGTTGCCGTGCATTCTTATTGGGGCTCTTCTGCATCTTCTTATTATAACACATTAAAATATGTGCATGAACGTACCGGAAGACCTATTTGGGTTACAGAATGGAATTATGGTGCCAACTGGACCTCAGAATGGTGGCCGGATGATCCATCGTCTTACACAACGAATAATGCAGATTATGCACTAACACATATTAGTGAAATCGTTAATATGTTTGATACTTGTCATTTTATTGAACGTTATTCAATTTATAACTGGGTAGAAGATGCCAGAGCAATAGTACTGGGAGGTGAATTAACTAAAGCCGGTCAGTTTTATGCCGATAATAATTCAGTAATTGCATATGACAGTCAGAATGAGGTAATCCCTCATTGGAACTATCAAGTACCAACATTATCCTATCGTTATTTGTCTCTTTCAAATAGTATAAAACTATCATGGCAGGATACTAATGGAGAGTTGGGGCGTGGTTATAAAATTGAGAAAAAGGTGAATGATGGTGCCTTTGAAACAATTTACAGTAGCGAAGATGTGTACACTTTAAGCTATCTGGATGGGTTAGATGCAGGTATAAGTGGAAAGATTACATACAAAGTAAGTACTAAAACAAGTAACGGGGATTATGTGTCTTCAGAAACGGTGTCTTATTATCAAACAGGAGGAGCTAATGATGTTCAGGTAGCTAATCTGGATGTGAAATCCACCGATTGGTCAACTTGTTTATTCTCTAAAAAATACAGCACAGCTCCTGTTGCATTTTTGGGTATGCCTACCTTTAGTAATATTTCAGCCGTTTCAAAAAGAGTAAATAGTGTATTAACAACATCTTTCAAATTTATTTTAGATCCATGGTCGTATTTAAATAATCCAGCAATGACTAATTCAGATAACATATCTGCGTTGGCATTACCCATTGGTAATTATGATTTCAATGGCATAAAAGGAGAAGTAGCTACTGTTGCTGATGTATCAAGAGATTGGGTAACCGTTACGTTTAATCAGCCATTTGAAAGTGTTCCTGTTGTTTTCTGCTCACAAACGTCTAATTCTACACCTTTCCCAACTGCGGTTGCCATTCGGAATGTGACCAATACGAGTTTTGAAATGAGCCTGATTAGCGAAGAAGCCATTACCAATACTATTTTTCCGGAGAAAGTGAATTATTTCGCTGTTGAAGAAGGAAATGGAGTAATGGATGGAAAGAGATTTACCGTTGGAAAAGTTTCAGGGTTAACTTCCTCAACGATGATTGTAGACTATGATGAAACCTATTCTGAGCCTGCATTTTTCGGAGAGTTACAAACCTTAGAAAATGATTTTGCATGTACGGTAAGATATTATCAATACACCGCCAATTCTATAAAAATATTGAAACAGAGAGAAATGTCTGGGGGATTGGCATCTATTTTACCTGATGATGCTGGTTGGATGATTATGGATATTAATCCGAATCAGGTGATTACTTCAATAGGTGACCAACCTGAACTGGATTACGATTTTTATCCCAATCCAACAGATGGTATTATCTATTTTAATCTTGATCAGGATACAAAAATAGAGGTGTTTGATATTACAGGACAAAAACAATCTGAGACTGTAAGTTCAACGTCAATCGATATTTCATATTTGCCGTCAGGGGTCTATTTATTGAAAATCGGAGATGCCAAAATTCGTAAAATTATAAGAAAGTAAAAGCTTAGTGTTTGATGAATGTATGTTCGTTCTTAAACTATTAAGTGAGAATTTATAAAAAGCTTTGCCCGGGAAATGCATGACCGGGGCAAAGTTTTTTTATAAACAAAAGTAAATAAGGAGATCTGTTTAATTCGTTGCCTGTGCCTGAAGTCGGGTGTTTGAATTATAAAGTTTTAATCGAACTCAGGTTAGTACATATTTTATGGAAATTGTAACAGAGAAAAGCAAGATGTTCACGTCAATTCTGTTAAAAAACAGAATGAAATTGAAATAAAAATACTTTTCTGAAAGTCCACGGATGTTAGTGTTTGTATGGGACAGGGGCGATTGGACAATTCCGTAAGACTAATTTCTTATTGAATACGATAAAATTTTCCGCAAATCAAATTTGGCACATTAAATATCGAATAATTGAAACACTTATTAACACTATGACGGTAGATTTGCTTTAGAATTTAGTAAATTAAATGAAATTTAACATTTATTCATGAATGCTAGGTATCTGTAGAGTAAATATAAGTTTGTTAATTTTTATAGTAATGTAAAATTAAATCAATGCTAACAATGAATAAAAAAAGTAGGAGACAAAAAATAAGTCAAATGTTAATAGCAGGATTACTGTTGTTAAGTAATTTGTTTGTTGTCTCTTGTAAAGATGATTATTACTATGATGATCGAGAGCCTGAGTGGCTTGGAGAAAGTATCTATGAGTATTTGGCTTCTGATCCGGATAACTATAGTTATTATGTGAAACTAATTGAAGATGTCGGAGATTACAAAACAGTATTATCACGTACAGGAAGTAAGACTTTATTTGTAGCCAAAGATGAAGCATTTGAAAGGTTTTTTCAGAATAATGAATGGGGAGTAAGTAGCTATAACGGATTGTCGAAAGCTCAAAAAAACCTGCTTTTAAAGTTTGGTATGATTGATAATGCTTATTTGATTGAATTATTATCCAATTACTACGATGGAGGTTTGCAATTAGGTGCAGCAATGCGCAGATCAACTGCTGTTTCTGTTTTCGATAGTATCTCTTATGAATCAGGTTTGCAGTTGCCCGAAAATGAATATTGGGACGGTTATAGAAGTAACGGACTTTATCTTTTAAAGGATAATACAAGTTCTCCAATGGTTTATTTTTTAAACAGACAAATGGAGGAAGCAGGAATTACCAATGAGGATTTCTCAATAATCACTGGAATAAATCGCGAGTCAGAATCAGACGAATATATTTTTAATCATAAAATCATTGATCAGGATATAACATGTAAGAATGGTTACATTCATGTGTTGGAAGATGTAATGGTACCACCCACCAATATGGCCGAATATCTGACACAAGATGCGGAATTAAGCCAATTCTCAAAATTAATGGAGCGTTTTTGTGCACCATACTATGATAGTGAAGCAACTACTAATTTAAGACAGGTTGATCCGGGTTTTACAGATTCATTATATGTGAAAAAGTATTTTAGTAGTGAAAGTGCCAATACTTATCCTAATTCTAACGAATTGATTGATCAAAACATACTATTACCCTATGATCCGGGCTGGAATAGTTATAGTTCTGAATTTGCGTTACAAGCAGATATGGCCGCTATATATGCACCAACAGACCAGGCTATGGAAGAATACCTTCAAGCAGGTAGCGGATTGGTTTTAAAGGAAAGATATGGAAGTTGGGATAATGTACCTGATGATATTATTGCTTTGTTTTTAAGAAGACATATGCGTGAATCATTTGTAAATTCAGTTCCTAGTCGTTTTGGTGATTTAAAAGATAGTGAAAACTCCACTATACCCATTAAAAAGTCTGATGTAGTAGATACCTATACTGCAGTAAATGGAGTGGTTTATAAAACCAATAATGTGTATGCTCCAGATGATTTTGTGTCGGTATATGGACCTGTATTATTTAGCGAAAAGACTCAGGTATTTAATTGGGCTGTTCGACAAAATGAATTCAGATTGTATTTAAATGCATTAGAAAGCAGGTACAGCTTTTTTGTTCCTACCGATGAATACTTTAAAGATTATATTGAGCCGGTATCATTTGGAAAAGATGTTCCCGGAGCATTAAAGTTCTGGTTTAATACGGCCACAAATGATGTGAATGCCACAGTATATAGTTACGATATTGAAACAGGTATTGTTGGTGATTCATTAACAACGATTACAAATACCGCTTTTCTTACAAATCGCTTGTTAGATTTATTAGATACACATGTGGTAGTAGGAGATGTGGAATCAGGCAACAATTTCTACTTTACCAAAGGAGGTAATGTTTTATATGTAAACGGTAGTGGTGAAAATTTAACAGTTCAGGGAGGTGGCGATATTGAATTGGGGAAAGTTCCTGGTGTGATCACAAAGATTGAACAGGAAAATGGAAATACTTATTTTATAGATAAGCCAATTCAATCTCCTTTACGTTCGGTATATGCTGTGTTAAGCCAAACACCTGAATTTAGCATGTTCTTTGATTTAGTTTCAGGTTTTCCAAATGCTTCGAGCTCAGTAATTTTTGTAAAAAAGACTAATTATTATGGTATAGATTTTAATGTTAAGTTTTTCAATACATTTAATTACACAGTATTCGTACCTACCAATGATGCTATACAACAAGCCATAGATGATGGTACCATTCACACCTGGGACGAAATTAATGCCATTACAGACATTGCAATTAGAGATGAATATGTTAGTCAATTAGAAAGGTTTTTAAGATATCATTTCCAGGATAACTCAGTATTTGTTGGTGACCAGGCATATTCAGATTTAGAGTATCAGACTGCCACCATTAAGTTGGATGATTCGCAAACTGCATTTAATACTTATAAAAACAAGTATTATAAACTGGGTTTAAATAGCGATGGAGATAATTTACAAATATCCACAGAAAATTATGGCTCTGCCAATGTAGTTAAGGATAATGGCTTGTATAATATTCTAACAAGAGACTATATTTTCGGTGATAATCCTGCTAAATATGGAGAGATTGACGGAAGTGGAGCAGGAACAAATTTTAATAATTCAACAATTATAACATCTTCAACAGCTGTTATACACCAAATTGATAATGTGTTGAAGTTTGAATAATAGAATATGAATATGAAATTAAAAATAATAGGAACTATCCTGATATGGTGTTTGTTTTTTAGTGCATTTGTATTTGGACAAACATCAAATGGTATAGTAATACAAGGTACTGTAAGTTTTGGAACAGAAAATGAACCTCTTGTTGGAGCCACAGTTGTTGAAAAAGATGCTCAGGAGCGTATCATCGGAGCAACAATTACAGATTTTAATGGTCAGTATGTTTTACAGGTTAAAAGTACTGATCATAAGCTGGTATTTTCATTTATCGGTTTTAAAACCTTAGTTAAAGATATTGGAGCTGAAACCCGGATTAATGCGGTACTGGAGCAGGAATTTCAGACGATAGAAGATATATCTGTTGTAGCTGTCAGAAAGCATGATGATGGTGCTTTTGCCATTCCTGAAAGAGAGATTTCTACTGCGGTACAAACCTTTAGCTTCAGTAAATTAGAAGGTTTGTCAGTGACTTCAGTTGATGATGCTTTGCAAGGACGTATTGCCGGGCTGGATATTGTTGCTAATTCAGGAGACCCGGGGTCAGGTTCTCAAATGCGGATCAGAGGTACCTCATCGATTAATGCCAATACCGAGCCTTTAATTGTTGTAAATGGAGTACCCTATGAAGTTGAAATAGACCAGAATTTTGATTTTGCCAATGCCAATCAAGAGCAGTTTGCGAATATGCTAAGTATAAATCCGGACGATATTGAAGAAATATCAGTATTAAAGGATGCGGCATCAACAGCTGTCTGGGGATCAAAAGGAGCAAATGGTGTATTGGTAATTAAAACCAAAAAAGGTGTAAGAGGACCAACAAGAATTCAGTATTCTTATAGGTCAACAGCTACTATTCAACCTAAAGGATTAAATATGCTTAACGGTGATGATTATACCATGATGATGAAACAAGCGTATTTTAATCCGGAACAGAATGAAGAAGCAGCTAATGTTCCTGCATTTTTATATGATCCGAATTACGTTGAATATGAAAACTTTAATAATAATACAGATTGGGTAGATGAAGTAAAGCAAGTGGGTTTAAAACAGGATCATTATTTATCTATTACAGGTGGTGGAGAAAGAGCTCGTTATAGATTTGCCGGAGGTTATTTAAATCAAACAGGTACTGTTATAGGTCAGTTATATGAAAGGTTTTCAACACGGGCTTATTTAGAGTATAATGTTTCCAGCAGGATTAAGTTTATAACTGATTTTTCTTTTAACTTTTCTGATAATAGAAGAAGCTATACCTATAAATATAATGATCAGTGGCAAACTATTATGGGAATCGCTTATAAAAAAATGCCTAATGTTAGTGTTTATGAACAGGATTTAAATGGAAATAATACCAGTACCTATTATAATATTCCTATAGATGAAAGTAGTATACATCCCGACCAAAGATTAATTTTTAATCCGGTTGCATTAGCAAATTTAGCATCAAATAATCTAAAAAATTACAGGATATTGCCAACCTTCAGGTTGCAATATGATTTAGCAGATCCCGAGAAACAAATGTTACGTTATCAGATGTGGGTGTCATTTGATGTTAATAATAATAAAACATCTGTTTTCTTACCCAATGAAGCAACTAATATTAATTTTAATAATGAAGCCTATCATGCGGAATCTGAAAACATGTCGGTGTTAATGGATCATAATATAACATGGCAGCCAAAATTCTCAAATCCTTTACATTCATTATTACTATATGGTTCTGTTCAAATGAGAACCGGAAATAGTAACAGTCAGGGTTTGGGTAGGTATGGTTTACCCTCAAATAAATTAACAGATGTTGCATCTGATGGTTTAATCGGGGAAACTAAATCCAGTAGATATTCATACCGATCCAATGCATTAACCTTTAGAGGTCATTATGTATTTAAATCAAGGTATATTTTTGGAGCAACGCTGCGTCAGGATGGTAGTACGAAATTTGGTGCGGATAGAAAATTCGGAACATTTCCCGGGTTATCTGCTAAATGGATTATTTCTGATGAAGTATTTATGGCTTCCAGTAAAAAGTGGTTAAGTACTTTGGCCTTCCGACCAAGTTGGGGTATTAGCGGGAATCAGCCAGGTGCCGAATATTTACATTTTAGTAGATATCAAGCATATGGTAATTATATGGATTTGAACGCAACTCGTCCTGTTTCACTACGACTGGCAGATTTAAAATGGGAAACAACTACCTCCTGGAACTACGGTATGGATTTAGGGTTTATGGATGATAGAATCATGTTTGATTTTAACTATTATACCAAACATACTGAAGATTTATTATTCGAGAAAAGTGGATTGCCCACATCATCTGGTTATGAAGAAGTATCATGGCAGAATGTGGGTACCATGGATAATGAAGGTTGGGAATTAAATTTCTACACTTCCAATTTGATTAAAACCAAAGATTTAAGAATCGATTTTAACTTCAACCTTTCAAACAATGTAAATACTGTTGTTGAGATGAAAGATGATATTCTGGAATCATTTAATCCGGAATATGATTATAATAATGGTACTTATTTATCAAGGGTTCAGGAAGGAAACTCATATGGATCTATCTATGGATTTAGATACAAAGGGGTGTATCAATATAATGATTATGTATCCGGGGTTCAGGAAAGTGCTCCTGTTGCGAAGGATGAATCGGGGAATGTACTAACAGACGAATATGGAGTACCATTACCAATGTATTTTGCATACGGCAGATCCAATGAATACCAGTTTAAAGGAGGAGATGCCATTTATGAGGATATTAATAAGGATGGTTCAATTGATGAATTGGATATTGTATATCTGGGAAATTCAAATCCCAAAGTAAATGGAGGTTTTGGTACATCTCTTAGCTATAAAAACCTGTCAATGAATGCATTTTTTAATTTTCGTTATGGAAATAAAATAGTTAATAGTGCTAAGATGTATGCAGAAAATATGTATAGCCTTAATAACCAGAGTAAAGCAGTTAACTGGAGATGGCGAAAAGATGGGGATGTAACTGATATTCCAAGAGCATTGTACCAGTATGGTTACAACTGGCTGGGAAGTGACAGATATGTTGAAGATGGTTCATTTGTTAGATTTAAGTACCTGAGTTTCAGTTATAATTTTCCAAAGGAGAAATTGAAGAAGTTTAAATTGCAAAGGTTAGCACTAAATCTATCACTAACAAACATATATACATGGACTAAATATTCAGGAGTAGATCCGGAGGTAAATTATGGAAGCTTTGGAGTGAGTAAGGATGGAGGTCAGACTCCCAGATCCAGAGAATGTATGTTAGGTATATCTGTTACCTTTTAATATAAATGAATTTAATAAGTACTGTTGAGTATCACAATGGGTTGTAAATACTCAGAAAACTTAATACAATGAAAAATATTTTTATAATAATTACTGTAATAGGACTGGTCTTTACTAATTCCGGCTGTCGGGATTGGCTGGATGTTAGGCCTGAAAGTGAAGTGATTCTTGAGGATTTCTGGAAAAATGAAACTCAGGCACAGGAGGTGTTGGCTGCTTGTTACAACGCTTTTACCGAAGAGGATGTTACAAATCGATTAATGATATGGGGAGAGTTACGATCTGATAATATAATTATTGGTGATGGTATGGATGCTGATATGGTTCGGATGTTAAATTTTGATATCAATTCATCGAATCAATATTGTACATGGGGTCCGTTATATAGAATCATTAATTATTGTAATACTTTCTTATACTATGCTCCCGGAGTAGTAAAAGTAGATGAGAATTTTACAGAGAGTAAGTTACATGGAATGGAGGCTGAAGTGTTAGCCTTGAGGGCATTAGCTTATTTTTACTTAGTTAGAACTTTTAAAGAAGTTCCATATATCACAACACCAAGTATTGAGGATACACAGGATTATAGGGTTGCTAAATCCAGTGAAGAAGATATTCTGAGTAATTTAATTGTTGATTTAAAATACGCCCTTAGATATGGACGTGAAAAATTTGAATTTGACAATCATACAAAAGGAAGAGTTACTAAAAATATGATAAGGTGTTTGTTAGCAGATATTTATTTGTGGCAGGAAGATTATCAGAATTGTATAGCTAATTGTAATGATATTTTAGCAGATAATAGTTTAGAATTTGTAGATGGGGAAGATGTATTAATAGATGTTTTTTATCGTGGAAATTCAACGGAAAGTATTTTTGAATTACAGTTTGATGAAATCAATAACCCTAATAAAACGGTTTACAATTATTTAGGTGGAGAGTTTAATGAAGCAGGGGCATGGGCTTTCCCTTATAATTATGTGGATGAAAATAGTACAGGAAATGTATTTAATTATAAAACCTCCAGTGGATTAGAAGGGGCTAACGATTTAAGAAAAAAACAGTTTATCTGGCCTGCAGGTGATATTTATTTTGCGTTGAAATACGCAGCAGCTCAGGTTTTTATTGATCCAGATACAGATGAAGTTGCAGGATTCGTATCTGCCAGATCTAAAGATGCCAACTGGATAATCTATAGGTTATCAGATGTAATTCTTATGAAAGCTGAGGCTCTGGTAAATAGCGATGGAGATACTAAAGAAGTCATGAGATTAGTAAACACAACTTTTTTAAGAGCGAATCCTGATTTACAAGATGATTCATTAAAAATAGACGATTATAATTCAAAATTTGAATTAAACAGGTTGATCTTAAGAGAAAGACAAAGAGAATTATTATTTGAGGGAAAAAGATGGTTTGACTTACTGAGATTAGCCCGACGAGATAATTCACCATCTCCGTTACTTAATTTTGTGGCCAGGAAATTTTCAGGAAGTAGTATAAATACTGCAAAAATATCGGTTATGGATGCCCTTTATTTACCAATACATTCTAGAGAAATAGATACGAATTCAGCATTGGTACAAAATCCATATTACGAGGTGAGCGATGAAGGTGATATAACTAAGGAAAACTAAATTAGCTATGAAAAAAATATTAATACATACGTTAGAAAATAAATTCTCTTTCACAAATATGGTTTTACCATTAAGAAAAATTCCTTTTCTATTAGTGGTTGTTTTGTGTTCTATATATCTTTTATCTTGTGATAGTGATCAGGTAGGAGATAGTTATTATACTTTTACCGGGGAAACGGCAGGATCATACATTGTAAAACATCCCGAACAATTTTCTGAATTTGCACAATTATTAGATACAACAGGTGTAATGGGATTACTGAAAAGTTATGGTAATTATACCGTGTTTGTGCCTGATAATGAGGCCATGTTTTCCTTTTATCAATCCAAAGGTCGTTCATCATTAGAAGAATTTACTACCGATACCTTGAAAAAGATCGTTTATGATCATATTATTAAAGGGTATGAGATAAAGGCCGAGAATTTTGTAAGCGGATTTCTTCCTGATTTAACCATGAGTGGGCGTAATTTAAAAATTAGTTTTGAGGCTGGTGATCAGGGACTTAATTTTTATGTAAATACTTCTTCAAAAATTGTAAGTAGAGATATTGAGGTTCATAATGGTGTAATACATAAGGTTAATGAAGTATTGAATCCTACAGTAAACACTATAGTTGAAGCTATCGCAGCCGAAGATAAGTTTTCTCTATTCTATGAAGCTTTGATAGAAACAGGTTTAGATCAGAAATTGAATTTGATTAAAGATGAGTCTTATATGCCAAGTGCAATAGATTTAGAATTAGATGGAAAAACTACAGGAATTGGAGGTTTGTATGTGGTTCCCAGAGAAAGAAAATACGGGTATACTGTATTGATGGAAAGTAATGAAACTTTTGCATCTTCAGAACAAAGAATTACATCTATTGAAGAGATGAAGGCTTATGCTAAGCAGATCTATGATCAGGTTTATCCTGATGACGCAGGTATTACCGATGTAAAAAATCCTAAAAATAGTTTCAATCGTTTTGTAGCTTATCACTTAATTAATAAAAAAATACCAAGTGCATTTTTTATTGAAAAATATGATAATACAGGTTGGCATTTTCAAACAGATAATACCTCTCATTCGGTTAAAGTGGTGGATATGCCGGAGTATATTGAAACCATGGCGCCTAATACTTTGATTGAAGTGAGTACATATAGAGCTAATAACGAATATAATGTATTTAATAGGATTGAAAGCACAGGAGAAGCCATTCGTTTAACTTCAGATTATGATAATGATGCGATTAATGGTGTTTACCATGAAATCGATGGAATTCTTGCATATACCAGTGATTTTATAGCGCAATTAACATCAAAAAGAATTCGAATGGATGTGGCCAGTTTCTTTCCTGAGTTTGCTAATAATAATATCAGAAAAGGAAGTTCTAATTCTGATGTAAGCAATTTCAGCTATATATTTCCTAAAGGGTATGTTGATAGAGTTAAAACCGTAGAGGGTACTTCTTTTGGTTATATCAGTAGCGATGACCGTTTCCTTGATTACCAGGGAGATGAGGTGTTTCTTGAACCTAGCTTATATGATATTGAAATAACTACTTTACCCGTTCCTGCCGGAACCTATGAAGTCAGATTTGGTTTTCAACCCAATGGTCATCGGGGAGTGGTACAGTTTTATTGGGATGGAGAGCCTTCAGGTATTCCTATCAATATGAATATTAGAGCTAACGATCCAAAGATCGGATATGAAAGGCCGGGGTCAAGAGATACAGATCCTGAAGGTTTCGAAAATGATAAGATGATGCGAAACAGAGGTTTTATGAAGGGGCCAGCGAATTTTAAAAATATTGATCCGGTTTGGTATGGGAATAATTCAAGTGCACGTATGAGCGTGGCTTATAACCGTAAAATATTAGGAATATATACTTTCCAGGAAGATGGTACACATGTATTAAGGGCGAGAGCTGTGAAATCCGGAGAATTTATGTTGGATTTTATAGAGTTTGTTCCGTTGGAAGCTATTGAAAGTGAGGATATTTATTAGATTAAATATCAGGTGGAACTTAGGCTTTCATCTGATGTATTAACAATAGTTTATTAGCATGAATAGTGAGTGACAATTATTCTGGAATTAATCTGAATATATTAAAGCCTTTTGTGCCAAATAAGTAATAATATTAATTTTATGAAACAATCATTTATAAAACACACCTTACATATTCTTGCCATACTCGGTGTATTTTCGATGGTAAGGTGTACTGAAAAATGGGATGAACATTATACTGTTGATCCATCAAACGAATCTGATCAAACAATTACCGATTTTATAAATAGTCGTAGTGATCTGAGTGAGTTTGCCAATTTACTAATGAGAACAGGATATGATAGCATCCTTAATGCTTCTCAATCCTATACTGTTTGGGCTCCGGTAAATGGAAGTTTTGAGGGATTAGATCTTAGTAATGATGAATTGGTATTGAGTACCATTAAAAATCATATTACCAGAGGTAAAGTAACAACTTCTATTCCGGGAGATAATCCTGTATACATGCTCAATGGAAAATATGTAAATTTTGTTAATTCAGGAAATGAATTTGTTCTTGGACATTCAATGGTTTCAGAAGTAAATAATTTAACAACTAATGGACTGGTACATATAGCTAATTCTTACGAGCCTTATACTTACAATATATGGGAATATATTGATAATACACCGGGGCTGGAGTCTTTAAAGGAGTATGTACATAGTAAGGATACTATGATTTTTGATCCGGTAAATAGTGTGGAAATAGGAAGAGATACTGCAGGGATTCCAATATTTGATTCCATTAATATATATGGAAATGAATTATTGACAGAACTTGGATCTTTAAATGTAGAGGATAGTGTATATACTGTTTTGTTACCCGATAATACTGCCTGGACAGAAGCATACGATCGGATTAGTGGATTTTTTAATTTTCCGGAAAATGCAGGTGGTGCAGCAAGAAAAGAGGATGTAAGTAAGAAAACCATTATTCAGGATATGGTTTTCAGAGGTAAAATAGAGAACTATACCGGACTTGATTCTTTAGTCTCTACCTATGGTAATAAATTTTACAATCCGGCTTATTTATTTCAAGGTAAACAAGGTACAGAATTAAGTAACGGTATGGCTTATGTCACTGACCAGATGCCATTTATTGATACCACCTCCTGGTATAAAGAAATCAGGGTAGAAGCGGAATGGACTGAGGGAAGAGAAAACAAAAATTATGATGTTAGTATCCAAACGGGTTTAGGCTCAGGTTTAGATATTTCCAACAAAAGATATATACTTGCAGGTGCTACAGGAACCTCAGATTTTCCAGCTTCATCTGTAACATTTTCTATACCGAATACCCTTTCGGCAAAGTACAATATATATTGTGTTTTTGTACCACATTCTATTGTTGATAAAGATAATTTAAAATCCAGTCAGGTTTCATATCGTTTAACGTATATCAATACATCAACAGGTAGAACCAGGGGTAAAAATATTACACCGGAATTTAATACAACAGATCCTCAAGCTGTAACTAAGATGTTTGTAGATCAGGTAGATTTTGAATATGCTAATATAGTGGATGAGGATTATGAAAATGTGATTGTTAAGTTGTTAGTGGAAAATAAAGTGAAAGTTGCCGATGAAAATGCAGAAGGAAGTAATCTGACTCGAGACATGCGTATTGATTGTATCATCTTCGAACCTGTTGTTGAGTAGTTAAAAATATTGTAAAATGATAAATAAACGAAATATATCAATGAAAAGAGTGTTCAAGAAACATCTTCCTCAAGCATATTTTCGTGCTAAGCATATTGTTATGGTTAGCATGTTGCTATCGTTGCTTCTGATTAGTTCTCAATTAAAGGCCGCAGATTCGTTACGATATGTGAGCGGGGTCGTTCAAGATGCAAAAACAAAAAAGCCAATAGCATCAGCTCAGATTATGGCTTTAAATGTAAGCTCCTCAGCAACTACTGATGCTGAAGGTAAGTTCAGAATTGAAATTTCAGAAGGTACAGAAGTCCTTTTTGTAAAAGCATATGATTATAACTCACGTGAAATACCGGTAAAAGGAAGAGAATCTATTGTGATTGATTTGTATTCCGATGTATATAAACCATCGGTAAAAGAGGTGCTGAATGTACAAGGTACTAAAAATCAATCATATAGTGCCAATTCCATTGTATCGGTTGATAATTTTGAAAATGAGGCATTAATATCCGTTGACCGGATTCTTCAGACCAAACTGGGTGGCGCAATTCATTCAGTATCGAGATCCGGTAATCCGGGTGTTGGAAATTCAGTTTCAGTAAGAGGAATCAATTCCATTTATAGAAATAATCAGCCACTTATTGTTGTGGATGGTGTTATTTGGGAAAATTATAATGATGTCAGATCATTACATGATGGATTTGTATTTAATCCCTTAAATAATATCAATATTGATGATATTAAGAGTGTATCTGTATTAAAAGACGGAACAGCTATATATGGTAGTAAAGGCAGTAATGGGGTTATTCTGATTCAAACCCGAAGAGGTGAAGGTATGGTAACCAGAATAGAGGTGAATGCAAGTGGCGGGATTATCGAAAAACCAAAATCTATTCCAACCTTGAATGTAGATGAGTTCCGTCTGTTTTCAACTGACTTGTTAGGGTCTATTGATAGAACAAGAATTATGGAAATGTTCGGACAGTCTGTCAATGAATTGGATTTTCTGAATGATAATCCATCTGGTTTGTCCTATAAAACATACCATAATAATACAGATTGGAATGATGAAGTATATCAAACTGCCCTATTCCAGAATTATAATATTAGTGTAAATGGTGGAGACGACAGAGCATTGTATGGTTTCTCTGTAGGATATACAAGTTCTGAAGGCGTGATTAAAGGGACAGATATACAGAGATTTAATACCCGTTTTAATGCAGACTTTAATCTAAGTAAGTCTGTAAACGTTGGTATGGATATAAGTCTTGCTAATGTAGATCGGTTTTTACTGGATGATGGTGTAAATTCATATTCATCGGTATCCTACTTAAGTATGATTAAATCACCTTTCTTAAATCCTTATAGATATACAGCTTCAGGAACCTTATCAAATAAACTGAATGATAGTGATATTTTTGGAGTGGGGAACCCGACTGCGTTAGTTAAAGATTCATACAACACCGATAAGCACTATCGTTTTAATGTAGCAATAGCTCCGGAATTTAAATTAAGTCCTGTATTAACATTAAGTACTAAATTTGATTATAGCTTAGTGAAGGATAAAGAGTCTTTTTATACACCACCACTTGGCGTAAAGAATATTTATCTGGAAGGTTTAGGTGTTTCTGAAAATGTTTCTAAGGATCAGGTAATTAGGACTGTTGGTTTATTTAGTGATACGCAATTAAAATATTCTAAAACTTTTAATAATCGTCATCGAATCAATGGTATTGCAGGTTGGCGTTACATTTCCAGTTTTCTGGAATTAGATTATGTTGAGGGACATAACAGCGGTACTTATCATGGATTATTTAATGAAACTGCATTTAAAGTAGTAAATGGTATCAACGACAAAGTGAAATCGATGTCAACATATGCCAACATTGATTATAGTTTTGATCATAGATACTTTCTTACAGCAGGTGTTGCAGTTGATGGATCCTCTAAATTCGGAAGTGAAACAAAAGGTGGATTTCAACTATTTGACAGAAGCTGGGGCGTTTTTCCATCATTGCAGGGAGCCTGGTTAATTTCATCTGAAGAATTTATGGCTGGCTTAAATGCTATTGATCAATTGAAATTAAGAGGGGGTGTATCAATGACCGGGAATGATGATATCGATCCTTATGCCTGGAGTACCTATTTTGTTGCCGCACCTTATAGTAATAATATAGTTGGTATTGAATTTGGGAATCTGGCGAATCAGGAAATTCAATGGGAATCAAATACTAAATTCAATGTAGGGTTAGATGTTACTTTGTTTAATAACAGATTGGATTTAAGTGCAGATGTATATCAATCAACAACTAAGGATTTATTATTGCAAAAAGATCTTCCGGAAGTTGCAGGTACAGGTAAGTATTGGACCAATGAGGGTGAAATGTCAAACGAAGGTTTTGAAGTTTCAGCTAATTTAAAGGTATTAAATCTGAAATCTTTTAAATGGGAGATGGGAGCTAGTGTAGGTCATTATAAAAATGAAATTAAATCATTGCCTTCAGGGAGCTTTACAACAGAAGCATATGGTGGTGAAATTCTTACTTCTGTTGGTAATGCTGCCGGATTATTCTATGGATATAAAACCAATGGTGTAATTTCTTCTTTGGCGGAAGCCGGTAGTGCAAATTTATCTATGATTAACGAAGAAGGAGAAACATTATATTTTGGTGCAGGCGACATGCGTTTTGAGGAAGTTGTTAAAGATGGTGTATTAGATGATAAAGATAAACAAATCATCGGCGATCCTAATCCTGATGTTTATGGTTCTTTTAATTCATCGTTTCATTATAAAAACTTATCACTCGATGCATTCTTTACTTTTTCATATGGTAACGATGTTTATAATTATTTAAGAGCTAATCTTGAGTCGGGAAGTCAGTTTTATAATCAGTCCGATGCCTTGCTTAATAGATGGGTAGTAGATGGACAGGAAACTGAGCAACCTAAAGTTTCCTATGGCGATCCTATGGGTAATGCAAGGTTTTCTGATAGATGGATAGAAGATGGTTCTTACCTGAAATTAAAAACGTTGACCATGAGTTATAAAATTCCATTGTCAGGAAATGGTGCTATAAAAGGTCTTAAGGTTTGGGCTTCAGCTCATAATTTATGGACATTAACAGAATACTTAGGATTAGATCCGGAAGTGTCACATAGTAATAGTGTTTTATTTCAAGGCATTGACAGAGGATTGCTACCATCAAGTAAAAGTTATTTTGTTGGGGTGAAGTTGAATCTATAATAGGTAAATCAATATTTATAGTTAGTTATTATCGAATATAAAAATGAAAAGATGAAACGAGCCAGAAGTATGTTATTTACATGTACGCATATTGCTAAAGAATTAATGTATACATTAAAGAATAACAAAAAATGGTGAGTTCCATGTGGCAATTAATGAATAAATTTTAGACACATGAATAAATTAATAAAAATAACAATTGGTCTTACTATGATGGCTTTTATGGCTGTTGGGTGTAATGATTTGTTAGATGTGGATTCTGATCAGATTGTTTTACCAAAAGATCATCAGCTCAATTCACCCAATGATACCGTTTATTCTATGATTGGAATATATCATAAATTAAGTAAGTTAGCTGATGGTTATGTGTTTTTGGGAGAATTGAGAGGTGATTTGATGGACATTACAGATAATGTTAATGTCGATTTGGAGGAGATATATAATTTTAATATTTCCGAAGAAAATAAATATAATAATGCGTCTGATTATTACTCAGTAATTAACCATTGTAATTACCTGATTCAAAATATTGATACATCAATTGTGGATAAAGCCGAAAAAGTAATGTATAGAGAATATGCAGCAGCCAAAGCGATAAGAGCCTGGACCTATATGCAATTAGCTATAAATTATAAAACGGTTATGTATTATGAGGAACCGATATTAACAATAGAAGACGCCAATAAAACCTATCCAGAGTATGATAGAAACACATTAGTCCCGATTTTAATTAATGAATTATTACCATTGCAAAATGTGCAATTACCCGGATCTATATCTATTTCTGATATTACAACAGAAAAGTTAAATTTTAATGTCAGATATCTGTTGGGTGAATTATATTTATGGATTAATGATTATGCTAATGCCGCCCAGGTACTGTTTAATTTAATAGATGAACAATACGATGACGTTAGACTAAATCCTTATAATTATATGAGATGGACCGTTGAAAATAATGAATTTACTACTGGTAGAACTGTTAACTGGATCTTTAACGTTTTCGATCCTTCGTCCAGCTCATTAATTACAGGAATTTCTTCAGTAACAAATCTGGGTGATGGTAATTCATTGGATAGTTTAACCTGGTTTTATCCGGAGGTGCAACCCTCTGAAGTTGCCATTGAGAATTGGGAAAATCAGACCTATTATCACAATGCTTCCATAACAAAATCCGGAGATCTTAGAGGTGATAGAGGGGCGTATTACAGTTTGGAAAATTTCTCTTTAACCTCTTTAGATGATCCGGAAAAAATACCTGGTGAAAATGGATTAATATATAAATATAAAAGGTTATCAGGCAATCAGACTAAAACAGCAATTGTTTGTAGAGATGCCTATATATATTTAAAATATGCGGAGGCTGTAAATAGATTAGGTAAACCAAATTTAGCATTTGCAGTATTAAAAAATGGTTTAAATTCAAATACCATAACAAGTGATGCTATTGTTCCAACATGGGAGAAATACAGCTCGTATTCCGAAGAAGAGGGTGGAACTTTATATCCTTATCTGAATTTCACTGATGATAAATTTACTCTGGAATTTGCTATAAATGATAAAGGTGAACGTTCTGTTTCAAATGGTATGATTGGACTACACTCCAGAGGTTCAGGTAACGTGGATTTAGCTACGGATTATATTATTCCGGAACTGCCTGCTCTTGAAGATTCAATGGCTTGGGTTGAGGATAAAATTGTGGAAGAAATGGCATTGGAAACTGCTTTTGAAGGAAATCGTTTTCAGGATTTAATGCGTATTTCTAATCACAGAGGAGATAATACTTATTTAGCCGAAAAAGTATCGGCAAAATATGAAGATAAAGAAGGTATGAAGAGCTTTTTGTCGGATGAAAATAATTGGTACTTGAGTAAGTAAGTTTAGTTTTAGTTATAAAATAATACATAATGCAGGAGGCTGTCTCAATTTTTGAGACAGCCTCTTTTTTTTAGCTCATTTACTAACCTCAATTCGATTAAAATTAAAAAGCTCAGGTTTTATTAAAAGATTGATATACAATATAAATTTTGAAGTATGGTGAGCTATGGAGATAAAATTTAGAGAAGTAGAACGGTCATTTAATGAAAAAATAGTAATGAAGCTAATAACCTGAGTTCGACATAAAATTTTGGATTCAGACCGCCTATAAATAGTGAGATTCAACTGAAAATTATGAAACGAGCATTTTGCGAGTTCAATGTGTCCTATCATAAAGTTTCCACATTAAAGAATAGCGGGCTATTTT
>JBNKRV010000125.1:0-15161 GCA_050296935.1 Marinilabiliaceae bacterium
AAAGCTATGAATTTCACTTATAAATACCGATTTTCTGCGTCATATTTGCTTACCATAGCCCGCTATGCTTTCGCAAACATTCCTTAAAACTCAATATTTATAAGCGATTTGAGCCATTAATTTTATATCGAACTCAGGTTACTAAAAACATACATCAGAAATCCGGGTTTAATTTTAATTATAGGAGCCTACCAAATCAACCCAATTAAAGAATTGTTATTTAGCATTTAAACCCGTATTTATAATATATTGTACAGGCTGAATAGAAAACTGAAGGAAATTAAAATGTACTGTTATCAAAATTTAATGCCATAAAAAAAGTGCAGGCCACCCCAATGACCTGCACCTCGCAAACAAAAACCCAAACTAAAAATGAAAAAACTAATAACCTGATATAGTCGTAAAATTTCAATATTTCAGGACTAACTCTGGTCAACACACAATATTATTTTATTAACCTTCCAAATAATTTACCATTCTTAATAATGAGGAAATAATAAGGAACCATCGATTCATCTATTTCTATTTCATGGCTATAGGTACCTGCAAATTTCTTTTTATTTTCCTCAAAAATATTTCGACCATTGTTATTTAATAAGATGACTTGCATTGAAGATTGATTTGAGAAATCTAATGACAGTGCAATTATTCTTTTCTGATGACCAAACTTTTCTTCAGACTTAACATT
The DNA here is from genome assembly GCA_050296935.1 of Marinilabiliaceae bacterium. Classification (GTDB taxonomy): domain Bacteria; phylum Bacteroidota; class Bacteroidia; order Bacteroidales; family Marinilabiliaceae; genus Saccharicrinis. The sequence continues at coordinate 689 of JBNKRV010000125.1, forward strand.
CAAATTTATTTTATCAGGTATTAATTCAGGAGCAATAATCATTCTTGCCGGAATACCTGCTTTTAATAGCATATCAATATCAGCGAGTGGAATTTCTTCAATGTATTCTGACCGTATATTTGTGGCTGCATCCTTTTTCACTTTATCAAACTTTTCCACTTTAACATTATAATCAGGATGGATGACCTCCTTTTTATTCTGATATGAAATGGTGACATCGCTCTTCGTACCATCATCACTTAAAATCTTTTCAATTATTAACGGATTTTCATTACCGATAGTATCCATATCTGATTTTACAATTATTTTTTGCTTCACAATGGTTCTGCCTCCATCCCGGATTGAATCTGTCATCACTTCAATGTTCATATTATGGTTTTTACCACTTAATAAGGAATCATTGAAAACCATATTTGAGTTTGCATCAGTTCCGGAATGTTTTTTTAACAACTCCTCTACTCTTGTTTCATTGTTATAAAGTTTTGAAAACTTATCCATCAAAGAATCCATATTCATTTGAAAATCAAAATTCTGAAACGACATAAATTCCTTATTCATAGAATCTAACTTAAAAGCCAATATTTTAATCTTCTTATTTAAATCCTTATCGAGCGTATTGAATATGCTATCGAGTTTTTTATGCATAACCGATAAATCATTTACATCAAATTCAGTACTATAAAAACTCAACGGAGAATGAAGCGAATCATCTTTTGCATATTGTAACTCTCTAACCTCTACTCTTGAATTTGTATTCTGTGCTGTTACTTTTAAAGAAAATAAACCAGCAATAACTAATACGGCTATCATCACTTCTGAATTCAGACTTTTCATGACTTCTAATTTTAATAATAAGTAAGACGAATTCCTTTTAACCTTGATGTTTAATAAATTGACAATTCAAATTTAAGCAAGTAATTAACATACAGCAGTTAAGTTAGGGTTAAAATCGGTTAAGGAAAAGTTAAAGTCTTCAATTAGCTCTGAAAATACTATATATTTACACTTGCAACTGGCATGGCCAGAACAAATAATCGGGCACACAGGAACATGATTGAAATTTGTACTGACGTTCATGGTATTGCTAAACAATAAACAAATTGAAAGATAATTTTAACTTGAGTTCTGTTGATATTATAAAATCATTGCATTTGTCGCATATTTTAATTCAATTCAATTAGTTAATGAAGAAGAAGTCACTTACAGGATTGGTCGTTTTAATGGGGTTTTCATTATTGGGCATTATACTGGTACAGTTTTTTTGGATGAACAATGCCATCAATGTTAGAAAAGAAAAGTTTAATGCTACCATATATGATGCACTTTATGCAACTGTAAAAAGAGCTCAATATGAGCAACAAGCAAACTATTTTTTACAGCAACATTTTTCATTTGGTGGTAACGGTTCTGTAAAATCACAGAACGATACGCTGCAAAACAATATTCCCTATTTTCCTCAACCCGGAGAAACAGAGCAACAAACTGATAAAAAAGATACTTCTAAAGAAATAAATAACAACAATTATCTACCCAAAGGTCTTTTTGAAACCCGGATTGAAATACAAACAAACGGCAAACCCAAACAAGTCATCTACAGAAAAAAAAACATAGATTACAATAACCTGAAAGAAGTAAATGAAGTTGAAAATACAATCAAAAGCATTGAAGATTCCATTCGTCGGTTAATTCAAAACGACCAGGATCCCAGTGCATTAAATTATTACAATCAATTCACCTATGAATTTGAAATGCGCTCGAGTGACATATCACAAAGAGTGGACATTGATAATCTGACAAAAATTTTAAATTACGAACTTGATGCCAGAGGAATCAACCTGGATTATGAATATGCGATTATTAACCGCAGAGACGGTACGCTAACTAATATGGCCTCTGGAGATTATAACCGGGATGAAAGCAACTTTAAATTTGTGGCCAATTTATTTCCGAACGATATTTTCCGCACACTTTCAAACTTTGCATTAGACATATATTTTCCTCATCAAGAACAATTTATATACAAATCATTAGGAATACTTTTAGGTTCATCAGTTATATTCACATTATTTATACTCCTAACCTTTTCATTTACACTTAAAACGATATTAAATCAGAAGAAACTGTCTGAAATAAAAACTGATTTCATCAATAATATGACGCATGAATTCAAAACCCCGATAGCTACCATAAATCTGGCCACTGATAATATTGCCAACCCAATGATATTAAATAAACCTGAACATATTTCTCCTTTTTTAAAAATAATAAAAGAGGAGAACAAAAGAATGAATAATCAGGTAGAGAGAGTTTTACAAATGTCGCTTATTGAAAAAAGCGAGTTTCAGCTTATGCCTGTAAAAACAGATGTACACTTGCTTATAAACGAAGCTGTTAATAAAATGAAATTACTGGCAGAACAGAAATCTGCAGAAATTACAACAAACCTAAAAGCTGATTTCACTGTTTATAATGTTGATGAAATTCATTTTACCAATATTATTGTAAACCTTTTAGAAAACGCACTTAAATATTCCAAAGAAACACCTGAAATTTCCATTGATACATGCAATAACAAAAATGACCTTGAAATTTATGTCAAAGACAATGGTATTGGAATGTCAAAAGAACAACAGGTTAAAATATTTGAAAAATTTTACAGAGCTACAAAAGGAAACATACATAATGTAAAGGGCTTTGGTTTAGGCTTAAGTTATGTAAAAGCTATTTTAGATCAACATGGTGGTAGCATTTTTGTTAAAAGTAAATTAGGAGAAGGTTCAACATTTAAACTAATTTTACCTGGTAAATAAATTAAACAATATAAATATCAAACGAGATGAATGATACTAAAAAAGTTTTTATGGTTGAAGATGACCAAAATTTTGGCACAGTAATGAAATCATACCTTGAGATTAATGGTTTTCAGGTTACCTGGGTTAAAGATGGGAATAATGCCTTAAAGACTTTTGTCAGCGGACATTTTGATATATGCATTTTAGATGTTATGCTTCCCAATATTGATGGATTTACCATTGGCAGGGAAATAAAAAACAGAGAGGAAGATATTCCTTTGATTTTTTTAACGGCAAAAACCCTAAAAGAAGATGTACTTCAAGGCTTTGGCATTGGTGCAGATGACTATGTGACCAAGCCTTTCGATTCTGAAATTCTAATTGCCAAGATTAATGCGATTTTAAACAGAAGTGCCTACAAAGATTCTGAACATACTCCCAGTCTTTTCTCGTTAGGTAAGATTGAGTTTAATTACGAGTTACGCACCCTCACATCTCCTGCTCATGTAAATCAACTTTCGCCCAAAGAAGCCGAGTTATTAAAAATGCTTTGTTTAGATATGAATAAAGTAATGCCCAGAGAAAAAGCATTAAAAACAATATGGGGTGAAAACAACTATTTTACCACGCGAAGCATGGATGTATATATTACTAAATTAAGAAAATACCTGAAAGAAGAACCCAAGATAGAAATTGTAAACATCCACGGAAGCGGTTATTTATTAAGGATAAAAGAAGAATAGAATGGATTATAATGCTTGTGAAAGTATCGTACGTATATCTTTCATTCTAAAGTTTTGCAATATTCCTCATACACTCTTTTATTTCGGATGACATGCTGATAATTCTGAACAGTTTAGTGATACTGATCTCTGGTTTGTATAATGGTATCCGATATTTTGGATTGAGTATATAAGCTTTATTTCCCTGAACAACAATTTCCATTGGCAATGATGATATACACTTAGCTCCTATAAATTCCAATAATTCATCTTCGATATTTTCTTCACTCGTAAAAGAAACCCCAAACACCGTTATTTCTTTATCTTCAAAAGATAACTCATAAATTAACTCACTACCACCAACACCATTCAATATGTTAAATTTAATAGTAGATACAGCTTCTAAATATTCATCGTATTCCTGCAACTCCAGAACATCTGAAAACTTAGCCATTGTGGGTAAAAAATGATAATCTTTTAATTCATTCAATGACACATCAAAACCATACTCTTCAGGATATTCTGAGAAACCGGATAAAGCGTTCATGCATAAAGAATCTACTTTTGAGCAAATAAAATTAACAGATTCTATGTTGGCATTACAATTGAAGTAGGCATGAATAAAGTAGTTCGGATTAAGCATGGTGATTAAAGTATGATCTCCCATACCAATTAATCCGATTTTAAGAGTAGCTCCAAAAGCTCCTTTGTCAGTAACTCCTGTTGCCAGACTAGTTAACTCATCACATGTAAACACAATAACATCCAGCGAATCTTCTGAGGCCGGATTAAACATACCAACAATTTCAAAATTATTTTCCAGTAGCGACTTTGTTAATTCTGATCTTAAATTATGTATTGGCTTTTGATATAATCCGAAACTATAAAAAGGCTTCACTGCAAAAATTACATTACAGAATAATGAAAGTATGATAATATTTATAGCTTTTATCATGTGTGAATCCTTACTGATCATTTCATGTATACAAGTTAGTAAAGAAAATGAATTTTAACATATATTAACAATAATAAAAGCAAGAAACAAATAAAATCTAACGTTTCTTCCGTTTCGCCAATCTGGGCTTTACCTGATAAATTAGTATCCCTTGCTTTTTACCTTTTAATTTTGCTTTACCTACTTCTTTATAATTGAATATCTTTTTATCATCTAAATATTCATATAAAACGCCAGATATTAATAAATTCTGTTTATACTCATTACACATTGATTCAATTCGGGCTGCAGTATTAATTGTATCTCCGTTATACGAAATATCTCTTCGAATACTTCCAACCTGTAAAACCATTGTTTTACCAACATGCAAACCGGCCTTAAATTCAGGTACAGCACCATACTTTCTTTTGTAATATCCAGAACGTCGTTCAATCACCCTTAAAAAAGCAAAAAACGCCTTTATACAATTACTGTTTCTAATTCCCTTGTTAACATCCCATGAAACAATAGCCCCATCACCCAAATACTGATAAATTTCGCCATGATAGTTGTAAATTACGGACATATCATTAAACACATCCTGAACCAAATGACTAAACTTTACATGTTGTAAATTTTCAGCAATAGCGGTTGAAGATTTCATATCAACAAACATGAATATTTTCTTTTCTTCTCTCGGTTTATTTAGCCTGCCAAAAAACCAGTTAAAAAAATTACTTACGCCTATTTTTTTATACATGGCTCTCAATGAGTTATTAATAATACAGGTAATGTAAAAATATACCAGAAACCGGATCTGATTAAGTCCTATAGGCGGCATATGGGCCAATACAGTTTCATAATCTTTAATAGTGGCAAGATTAATATTTTTATTTCCCGCGAAAAACAGAATAACAAAAGCCAGTGCAAAATACAGTAATGAACGTAAGAAAATCATAGTCCGGATTGGAGAAAATCTCATGATCCGATCAGAAAAGAACATATCAAGTAAAGTAAACAGAGCCGTGATAGCTGCGCTTAACAAGAGGATATTAGCATAAATTGAATCAACCGATAACAGGTTGAAATAATTTACAAATACAGATTCATTACCCGTAATAAAAATAAAGAAAAACAAGGCCGTATTCCAAAACAACAGGTGAAACCTGAATGCCCTGAAAATCTGACTAAACCATATTTTTATCTTTTCCTTTACAAACACGTTTTCTACAGCAATCAATTTTAATAATCCGGAACAAATGGAATGAACCTGAAAAGAGTTATTTAAAACCCCATGCAGTTGCTTTTTTAAATTATGCAACAGCAATACTATTGTACAACACAAGCATCAAATAGTTACAATTAACTGGTTATATTTATTAACAGCCTGAATTCGATCCTCAGAAGTGAATATCAACCCCTTACTATAAAAAACAAAAAAAGCCGTTCGAAATAGATCCGAACGGCTGTGTTTATTTTAAACTTTTTATCAGAATTATATCAAATCGATACTTCTCTTAACAAACTTAGTTAAAGCTTCACCTTTCAGCATGTTATTTGAAAGAAGTGCCAGGTCAATTAATTGAGATACCAATTTATTGTCTTTGCTGAATGCAGCCAATATATCTGTTTTTTTAGTATTCAAATCACTGATTTTCTTATCCAGATCAGTCAATTCATCTTTATCAGCCTGAGGAATTTCTTCCTCTTTCTTACCTTCTTTAGCTTTTTCGAGCTCCTGACGTTTTGCATTCAGGCTTTCTATTTTGCTCCTTAATGAACCAACCTGCTCACCAACGTTTTCGTTTTTATCAGATAATATACGTTCAACAAGAGGATGATTTTCATTTAATACTAACTGGTAACTATCCGGCATCTCACCGTAAAAATTCATTCCACCACCCTGCATGGCACTCATCTCTTTCATACGTCTCATCCACTCCTGCTGAGTAATAATTGCAGGATTTGAATCCGCTCCTAAAGCTTCAAAAGCAACAATAAAATTCATTTTATCGCTATTAGGAACCTGAGCTGTAAATACTGATGTTAAATCATCTTTATCACCAGCAGAAAGCTTTGATTCAATAGTATTTTCTTTAGGAATCAGTTTTTCAACCACATCTGCATCAACACGAACAAAACGACTTTTTTCGAATTTCTGTTCTAGCTGATTGATAAAATGAGTATCCAATTGTCCGTCCATTAACAATACATCGTAACCCTTTGCTTTAGCTCCTTCAATAAAGCTATGCTGATCAACAGCATCTGTAGTATATAGATATACAAGCTGCGAATCTTTATCTGTTTGATTTTCCTTTATAATCTCACTATACTCATCAAACGTAAAATACTTACCATCGGTATTTTTAAACAAACAGAATTTCTGAGCTTTTTCATAGAACTTCTCTTCTGTAAGCATTCCGTACTCAATAAATAACTTTAAAGAGTCCCACTTCTGCTCAAAACCACTTCTATCCGATTTAAAAATCTCAGCCAATCGATCTGCAACCTTTTTAGTAATATGGTTTGAGATTTTCTTAACATTTCCATCAGCCTGCAAATAAGAACGTGATACATTTAATGGAATATCCGGTGAATCCAGTACTCCATGCAGTAAGGTTAAGAATTCAGGAACTATATTTTCAACAGAATCAGTAATAAAAACCTGATTACTATATAGTTGAATTTTATTTTTCTGAACCTCTACGTTATTTTTAATTTTTGGAAAATACAGTACACCTGTAAGATTAAACGGATAATCAACGTTTAAGTGAATATTAAAGATGGGATCTTCGCTCATTGGATAAAGATCGCGATAGAACTTATTATAATCCTCATCTTTTAATTCTGAAGGCTTACGAGTCCAAAGTGGATTGGTGTCATTAATAACATTCTCCTCTTCCAACTCCACTTCTTTACCATCTTTCCATTCTGTTTTTTTACCGAATGTTACTTCAATTGGTAAAAAGCGACAATACTTATTAAGTAATTTTGTTATTTCACTCTTTTCAAGGAACTGCTTATTTTCATCATCGATATAAAGTACAATGTCGGTTCCTCTATCCTCTTTTTTAATATCCTCAATTGTATATTCAGGACTTCCATCACAAGACCATTTTACAGCCTGAGCGCCTTCTTTATATGATAAAGTATGAATTTCTACTTTTTTAGCCACCATAAAAGAAGAATAAAATCCTAATCCAAAGTGACCAATAATAGCATGGGCATCATTTTTATATTTATCAAGAAACTCCTCTGCTCCAGAGAAAGCTATTTGATTAATATACTTATCGATTTCCTCGGATGTCATACCAACACCCTTGTCAGAAATAGTTAAGGTTTTGTTTTTCTCATCAATAGCGATGGATACTTTAAGTTCACCTATTTCACCATTAAATTCACCAACTCTTGATAATGTATTTAATTTTTGTGACGCATCAACGGCGTTTGAAACAAGTTCTCTAAGAAAAATCTCATGATCTGAATAAAGGAACTTTTTAATGACAGGGAAAATGTTGTCTGTAGTTACCCCAATATGACCTTTTGACATAGTATTATATTTTTTTATAATTAGACATATTTTGCTTGCTTTTATTCAAAGTGCATGCCAACTAAGGGATTGTGACATATAGACAGAAAACATGACAGAAACCTGTCATTTGTACATGAAAACAGGTAAATGAATCAACTTATCTCACTAAAGCTATAAGAAAAAACCCCGATATCTGCGATGCAGATACCGGGGTTTTAAATTAGTTTAAATCAGAATATAATACCCTGATATTATATTGCTGAACTTCCCCGCTCTTCAGTACGAATACGAATACATTGCTCCAGAGGTGTCACAAATATTTTTCCGTCTCCAACCTCTCCTTCATGTCCATTATGCGATTTTGCTGCTGTTATTATTGCATTTATTGTTACTTCAACAAAGTCATCGTTTACTGCAATTTCCAAACGCATTTTCGGAGTAAGGTTCGGAATGATTTCTTTACCACGATAAACTTCTTTACTTATTTGATTACCATGACCGGCAACACGAGTCACGGTAATACGGGTAATACCCTCCTGAATCAAAGACTCACGCACCTGATCCAACTGGTATTCTCTTATGATTGCTGTAATTAATTTCATTTTATTTTCTTTTAGTATCAAGTTATAAGTAATAAGCTTCAAGTTAACAGACTCTACTTATACTTAGCTTACTTAAAGTTTGATAGTTTTACATTAAAAGACTTTATAAAGATACTGATTAGTTTGGATTCATCATTCCATAACCACGTTCTCCGTGATACGCATGATCTAATCCGGTCATTTCTTCTTCATCAGTTGATTTCAGTCCAAATACTTTTTCTACAAACCAAAGGATTCCGATAGTTAATACAACTGCATATACAATAGCGATGGCAACTGCAGCAATCTGTACACCAAACTGATCCCAAACAGACCAGTCTCCGCCAGCTAAGGCAACAGCCTCATCCATCCAACTATCTCTGATAAAGAAAGTTAACAAAATAGCCCCTACAATTCCTCCAACACCATGAATACCAAAGGCATCTAATGAATCATCGTATCCAAATTTATCTTTTAATATTAACGCTCCGTAACATATAACTGAGGCCGAGGCTCCCAGCACCATTGCCCCTATTGGCTGAACAACTCCCGCTGCCGGAGTAACAGCAACAAGACCTGCTAAAATACCTGATGCAAAACCTAAAGCGGTTGCTTTACCATGATGGAAAAGTTCAATTAATGCCCAAACTAATGCTCCGGTAGCACCTGCAACCTGTGTAGCTGTTAATGCCTGCGCGGTTGATAATCCACTTGAAACACTACTACCGGCATTAAAACCGAACCAGCCTACCCAAAGTAAACCAACCCCCATCATGGTCATCACCAAATTATTCGGACGTAACTGACGTATAGGATAACCTCTACGAGCACCTAAATAAATGGCAGCAACCAAACCACTGATACCAGCAGAAATATGCACCACTGTACCTCCGGCAAAGTCTATAGCTCCGTTAGCTCCCATATTAAATAAGAAACCATCTTTCGCCCAAACCCAGTGACATAATGGGTTATATACTATTAACCCCCAAATAGAGATAAATACTAAATATCCTTTAAAATTAACTCTTTCGGCAAATGCCCCCGCAATCAATGCCGGAGTAATAATGGCAAATTTTCCCTGAAACATTGAGAACACTAATTCAGGAACGCCACCTTCCATAATAGTATTATCAATTCCTTTAAGGAAAACATAATCACTATTCCAGCCGAACCATCCGCCAAGTACGTTTTTTCCAAAACACATTGAATATCCCACGATAACCCACAGAACACTCATAACTCCCATGGCTGCAAAACTATGCATCATGGTTCCTAAAACATTTTTCGATCTTACTAATCCGCCATAGAACATGGCTAATCCTGGTACCATCAATAATACCAATGCAGTTGATGTAATCATCCAGGCCGTAGCTCCGGTATCCACTTCAGGACCTCCATTGGCCCATCCATTCACAAAAAACCCTAGCAACATTGTTGCTAAAAGAATCGCTTTCTTCATAAAAAAATTGCTTAATAGGTGGTAATAATCATTTCTCGGGCACAAACTTATAATTTTAAAGTTTATCGTGCAAATTTTTATATATTCTGAAAGCCAACACCCTATTTTTTATATACATTATAAATAATTAATGCATTTTATTTACAAATAACCCATAACAAACACCCCTATTGCCAAAAACAACACCTTTTTACATATCAGAAAAAGGTTGTTATCACCTTATGACACATGTTGCTTCTCAAATGGTGAAAACCCGGAACGGTTCTCTATAAGTAAGCTGCTCGTCAGAACCGTTCCTTAAATAACATCAAGCACATCCAGGGTATCAAACGTATCTGAGGATTAGCGTTCATCTATAAAGTCCAAACACCCGGCTTTATCAACAAGCACTAAACTATTGCTTTCAGAAAAGTCAGGGAACGATTCTAATTCACTTAATGGTTATTTAGAATCGTTCCAAATCTCAACGTGACCAGAGCAAATTATTCAGCTCTCTGAAACATTAGTGATCAAGGTTTTGCTAAATTTAAAACAGATCGTTAGTTTGTAATAGTCAAAAAAATCAGAAAAGATGAAAATCAGCAACACACCAAACCTATTGATATTTAACACCTTCTAAAAAAATATTGATTTGGTATACTTTTTTAAAATCTTATGCAACTATTGATTTCAAACTTTGTCATTAGATAAAATCCGATTTTTTGAAAACAACATTTACCGACATACATAAGCCGATAATATCGAAAGCGAAAAAAGGTAATCGTAAAGCTCAAAAACAACTTTATGAACTTTACGCCAAAGCAATGTTCAACATATGCTATCGCATGATGAATAACATTCCGGAAGCAGAGGATATGTTGCAGGAAGCATTTTGCGAGGCTTTTAAAAAACTGGATTCTTTCAGATATGAATCCACATTCGGAGCCTGGATCAAGAGAATTGTAATTAATAAATGTATCAATGAGATAAAAAGAAGAAAAATTGAATTGGAATATGGAGATCAGTATAGCCAGATAGATATTGAAGATGAAATGATACAGGATAATTGGGAACCCGATATTGAAAAAATAAAAAAAGCAATGGGTTTACTTCCTGATGGATACCGAGTGGTGTTTTCATTATACCTGATTGAGGGGTATGATCATCAGGAAATAGCAGAAATACTTCACATTTCTGAATCCACCTCAAAATCTCAATTGGCCAGAGCAAAGAAAAAACTCATTGAAATTATTAAGGCTGGTAATTTTGAATTTAGCATCAATTAATATACGGGACTATGGAAGATAAATTAGAAAAATTAGTAAAAGGAAATCGGGACTTATTCGATGACTTTACCCCTCCCGGTGATATGTGGAACAGAATTTCAGACGAAATTGCACCCACAAAAAAGAACAATATCAAACTCATAATAATTAAGGCATCAGGCATTGCTGCACTCTTTGTTCTCTCGTTTTTTGCCTACCAATTTTTCAATGTGGATAATACAGAAAATTATGCATCAGAAAATTTCTTAAAGGAATTCCAGGAAACCGAATTATACTATAGTGGACTTATAAACACAAAAAAAGAAACTGTTTATCAATTAACAAGCGATACACCTGAAATCAAAAAAGAAATAGAAATGGAGCTATCCATGCTTGATTCAACAATGACTGAACTTAAAAATGATTTAAAAGATAACATTTCAAACGCCGAAGTTGTGGAGGCAATGATACAAAACTATAGAATGAAACTGAAAATTTTGGAAGACATACTTAGATATATAAAACCTGCAAATGAAAAGGAAGTTAAAACCAAATCATCTGTAAATATTTAAGTCCGGATCATTTTTAAACATACAAATCTTCATTATGCGACATATAACTCATACAATATTACTCATTATTATGCTGTTACTGCCCAAACATATTTTTACGCAGAATTATAGTGAGGAAATAAAGCAAACCAAGGTATTTAAAGTATTGCCTTCCGGAACTCTGGAGGTTATTAATAAATATGGTTCTATATTCGTTGACACCTGGGATACTGACTCTGTTAAGATCGATGTGAAATTTTTAATTTCTGAAAAAAATGAAAACCGATTTAACAAGACCAGGAATAATGTGACTTTTGATTTTTCAGGTAATAGCATGTACCGGTCTGTTAAAACTGAATATGGCAGTAGCTATTCCAGCCTGTTCAAGGATTTGAAAGAAGCCACTAACTTACTTTCTTCTGATAACGACCAAACGCATGTTGATTATTACATAACCATACCTGATTATATTAATTTAAAAATTGATAATAAATACGGAGACATTATTCTTCCAAGCTTAAATGGTGACCTCACTGTTAACTTATCCAATGGCAACCTACAGGCAAAGCATTTAAACGGCAATAATCATCTTGACCTGTCCTTTGGAAATACTTATATAAAAACTATTGCACAGGGAGATCTGGCTTTAAATTTTATGGATACCAGAATTGACCAGACCAATAATATTTCCCTGAATTCAAAATCTTCTGATATTCAAATTGAGAAAGGAAATTTAATCAGACTCATAGGCCGAAGAGGTCAGATTATTATTAAGGATATTAACTATTTATTTGGTGATACAGAATTTTGCGAACTGTTTATAGGTAAGGTATCAACGGAAGCCAGCTTATCATTAAAATATGGCATATTAAGAGAACTCAGAGGCGACATCAATGTAAAAAGCTTTAAAATAAACAGCACCAATGCAGATGTATTTATATATATACCTGAACAAAGACCATTTAACATTACATATTCCTACTTAAAATCAGAGTTAAATACAAACAGAAAACTGGAATGGAATCCGCCTGTTACCATTGATGATAAAGGTACACAGAAGAAAAAAGGCTTTTTTCTTAAAAATGATAGTCAACCCGACATCATTCTGGATATAACAAATGCAGAAATAACCATCTACTAATTCCTTTTAAAGCAATGATAAACAATACAAAAACAGTATTTCAATTATTTGTAATAGTATTGCTGCTGACTTGTGGAAGTATAAAAAGCAAGGCACAGGATTATAAATACTTTATCGCCTATAAATCCGGAATTGGGAAAGGTATAATATTCAAGCGACTACTCCCAAACGAAACGGCATTTGCAGGCCAGCTCATATTTAAGGATGGAGGATTTTCTGTAACCTCTTATCGTATGTTTCATAAACCTGTTTTTACAAATCGTAGTTACAACTTTTTTTTGTACTACGGTTATGGTGCACATGTAAGGTATTATCGAGAAAAAAAAATTAACAATCCCTTTACTCCTTTCAGTCCAACAAGAAAAATTAAAGGAGACTATCTGGGAATAGGTCCTGACGGGATAATAGGCCTTGAATACCGATTTTTAAAATATCCATTTGTACTTGCAGCAGATATGGGACCTAACTTTGAATATGGTGGCGCCAATTTTTTCAGAGTAAACATTGATCAGATTTCTGTAAGCGTGGCATATACTTTTTAATATTAAAACTATAAATTATTCACAATATGAAAACTACATCAATAATATTTGCACTTTTTTTTATCTCTTTAACTCTATGGGCTCAGCAAGAAGGTAACAACAACGAAGAGATTAAAACAATATTTAAATCCGGATCCCATAGTAACGGCGGATATGGTGGGTTAATGGTTAACTATAGCGAAATTGGTAACCGTGATGCGCTTTTAGTTGGCGCTAAAGGAGGATGGGTGATTAATCATTCCTTTACTCTTGGGTTGGGTGGCTATGGATTTATGACAGAACCTCTTTACGATCCTCTATTATCGGATCGATATGAATTTGCCGGTGGATATGGAGGTTTATTACTGGAACCTATTATCGGAGGCAAACAACCGGTTCATGTATCATTCCCTGTGATAATTGGAGCGGGTGGTATCGCCTACAACAAACATTACTCTTATGATGAAAATGTTAATACAGAAATATACGAAGACAGCGATGCTTTTTTCGTCGTAGAACCCGGAATTGAAATTGAATTCAACATTGTGAAATTTATGCGCTTCGCTTTAGCGGGAAGTTACCGGTACACAAGCAATATCGGACTCAAATATCAAACAGATGGACTCGGAGAACAATCCATTGGAACCAAAGACCTGCTGAATGGCTGGAATGTTGGTCTGGTAGTGAAATTCGGGAAATTTTAATCAGTATGCATGATATATCTGTTAAAGGGTTAAAGTTGTAAAGGTTTTCTACATCAGAAAATTGTTAACAATCACATCTATAAAGTAAATCATTAGTGTCCGGTATAAACTATTTAACCTTAGCATAATCTTTATTTCTAACGGGCTATAAGGTATCTTTCAAATATCAGGGTAGCATTTCCGCCTTCATGAAAAAGCGTTAAAAAAATCAGTAAACGAAACGTTAAGAAAGAAAAGCTGTTTGAACGCAGTGAGTTCTTTTCTTTTAGTGAAGTGCACTGATTTTTAGGTT
>JBNKRV010000126.1:0-2158 GCA_050296935.1 Marinilabiliaceae bacterium
CATTAAAAATCTTCAATTAAAAGAAAAAAATGTAGTTTTGTCGGAGAAGTAAAAGACGTTCATTAAAAGATTGATTTGTAAGGAGTCTAACAAAGTTGAAAGGCTTGATTTTGTTGGAGTAGTTGGTGAAGTTGCCCAATCTGACGGGGGTAGTTGGTATGATAGGTTATCTGATTGGCATGATGACCATTATACTTTCGAAGTCAGTGCAGAACTCTCAAAAGGTGTACAAATTGCAGTTGGATTAAAAAACGGTGCGTTCGTCAATGCTAATTTGGTTTCTCAGACTCTTTGGGAAGGAGGGTTTGGCAATAAAGGAGGATATTCTAGAAGTTATAAAGAAAAGCATTTTGCTAATATGAGTAAGGGGAAAGCTTTAGATCTTGGGGGTGCATGGTATGTTGGAGCTAATTACAATTGGAATATTGAGAATGGAAAGAGGGTATCACAAACAATATCTGTAGGTATACTTGGTATAATCGGAGGTGATTATACTTGGGGAGAACAAGGTTCAAAAGTTTTTTTTGGTATTAACGGAAGTGCAAAAGTTGCATTTTTATGGGGAATATCAGGAAGTGTTAAACAAGGATATACTTGGGAATGGTAAAAATAATTTTATGAAGAAGATGTTTAATATTAGTTTGTTAGGGTATGCTTTAGGCATAGCTATAACATTATTATCATTGTTTCCATGGCAATACGAATACAAAATACCAGATTTATTTGGTACACTAGGGTTCGGTTTAATAATTATGTCCTTGGGGTATGGAATATATTTTGTAAATAAAAAGAGAGAAACAAAAGGACGTCGCTTGACAAGCCGATTAACGCTATTATACAAATATCATATACCACTACTTGTAGGAACAGTATTACTATTTAATAGCTGTTTGTTGGTTTTTAAAGTTTATCCAGGGCATGATATTAGTATATTTATTGTTCTTGAGATAATGCTATTTATTAGTGTATTGCTTTTGTGGCCGTGTTTGAAATTGCGTACTGTACTTTTGGATAAGAATGAAATCATAGTGATTGATTCAGTAAAGACCTTAACAATAAACATCAAAGAAGTTAAGGTTGTAAAGCGTTCATTTGCGATGTTTTATTTATTGAAACTGAAGGATGACGCAAGAGGTTTTAAATCATTTACAATGCTTCCAAAGGTTGAAGAAGCTCCGGGTTTATTTGTTACACCGAGAAGTATAAAGTTATTGAAAAATAAATTAACGAATTAATTTAGGGGAGCTTATAAGCTCCCTTTTTTTATAAAAAAAGTTCTAATTTTTGGTTGTATTACCCATAAACCAACAGGAAAGAACCAAAGGAGTATTAGGTTTACAAATAAAAGGTTCTGTTTCTTTTCAAATAATGTTAAGATTCTGGCACAATATACTATGGAAAATAATATTCCAATAGCAGAATATACATAAACTATTGTCTTAATATAAGCAGGTAGGCTTAAAAATGTAAAAAAAGGAATCAATAGGAAACTTAACATTGTAAGAATTGCTATAGTCTGAAAAATGACAAATATAGTTTTGATATCTTTTTTAGATTCAATTTCTCTATATAAATTTATACTTAAGATATAAAGCCATAATACGAAAATAATAATCCACAAATTACTTAAAAACATATAAGTTTTAGGCACTATTAATGGAATTAACGCAGAGAGTATAAAAGGAATAAATAATACTAAGAATAATTGCCAGTGCTTAAGTTTCAATAGAAATTTCATAGTTTTTATTTTTGACATGCTTGATGTAATAAAGTTTTAGCTTCAGAGGAATTTAACTCTGCTGCTTTTTTTATATCAACACAGCCTTTTTCCTTTAAATTAAGCATTAGGTATGTTTTTCCTCGGCCAACATAAAAAGTTGGATTGTCTGGCTGTTTTTTTAGAGCATAAGAAAAATCATCAATAGCCCCCATGTAATCTAAAAGTATAGCTTTGCAACATCCTCGGTTATAATAACATTTTCGATAGTTATCGTCTATGGAAATAGCTTTATTAAGGAAGTATAAAGACTCTTTGCAGTAACTGCCTGCTTTTTGGCAAAAGAAATTATATGCAACACCCAATCCATAACTAGCCTCAACTTTAGAAGAATCAATTTTATATGCATCCTGAAAGTTTGTTATTGCAGTAGTTATATCT
>JBNKRV010000127.1:0-25674 GCA_050296935.1 Marinilabiliaceae bacterium
ATCGTAGTAAGCCAATTGAGCATCTTCCGATAAATCGGCAATATTAAACTGTTTGCCCTGTGATTCTCCATCAATATCCTTTTCTGTATAGCGAAGAACTGAATCCAAACCCTTTTCTAAAACGGTTGAGAAATCACCGTTTATCACATCATCGGGTTTTGCCATTCCTTCTAAAAAGCTTCCCATTGTTGAAGCAAAGGCAATGATAGGTTTCTTACCTTCTTTTAACCTGTTGATGGCATGGTCGGCAACATCAGAGGCATTCAGACTAAAGAGCAATTGATTAATGACGTTGAAAACTTTCGAGAAATACGGAATATTATCAACCCCGGCTTTTTCAGTTCCTTTGCGTGTTTCAACCTCTTTACTTTCGGCTGCTGCAATCTTATCAAGCTCATCAACCTGTTTGTTGATGTACTTCTCCTGAAATCCGATAATATCACGGATGATTGAGGTAATCTTGTCGGCAGTTTCAGCTTGCTCTTTGGCTTTTTCTTTAAGCTCAATGTAGTTCACTTCCACACCTTCAAAAGAACGTTCACGCCTTATCATCTGACCTTCTGAAACCAATTGAGCTGCTAACACTTCCTGCAATGCTACACCGCCTTTGGTGATGGCTTCTACCAAATCCTCTTTGCTCATATTGGCATCGCTCATCGAAGTCTTTTGAGCGTAAATTGGCATGTTATCAGGTCGTTTTGCAAAGGTGGCAGATAGGAAACAAACACCTTTGGTTTGCCTCAATACATCTTGCATAAACTCACCTGTATTGGAGCTACCCGAAGCGTTATGAGCTTCGTCCATGATTATGATATTACCGCTACTTGCAGCATTTAAAAACTCTTGTTTGGCTGGCTTTTTCGGCTGATTGAACTGCGAGTAAGTGGCACAAACAAAGTTGTAATTATTGGGTACTTTCTTACCCTTGATAATCCTTTCTTGTGTAGGTTTTTCGGGAGCTGTATAAATGACTTCTCCGCTTTTGTCCTTTACATTGGTTTTACTCTCTTTGGTGTTCACGATAAATGGAACCAGGGCAGAACTTCCAATGTCCGACAAGTCTCGATACAGGTCTGTAAACAAGTTGGGCTTTTCGGATAAGAACACAGGTTGCAGACCACTTTTAACACCGTAGCGGATTAAAGCTGCTGCGGTTCTACCTTTACCGATTCCTGTTTGGTCGCCAACAATGATTCCCTGGCCACGCTTCTCGATATTGTAAATAGCTAATGAAACTGCATCAATCTGTTCACATGAAAGTGACTTGATAAGCTCATCATTGCTATAATCGAGTTTCTCGGCAACATAGTCAAACAAAGGCATCCCGATACTTTTCTTAACCTTTCGGATAGCAATGTGCATTTCATGTCCCATAGAATCGGGAACAGTTGTATCCAGGATAAAACCTTTCTCGGCTGTCGGGATATATGCCATGCCCAGCCCTTTATGACCGAACATTCCCTGTAAATACTCATGCTCGTTTTGAGCCAGCTTTTTGGTGCGGACAAAGCTTTTGTTGTTGGTGGTTTTAAAACCCAATTCAATAAGCCTTGCTGATATATGTAAGGGTGGAACGCTACCAAACTTTATGGTAATACTGTTCTTACTAAATGATATTGCTTGTTTCATACTGCTTCTGTTTTATGAGAATTGCTTTTGCTCTCAACCTGGCAATGTTCTGATTGATTTTCGTAAGTATTTCTGGAGATGGTTGAAGTTGAACCCTGTCCCAAAGTTCTTCATGGGAATTGACAACGGTGCTGTGTAATTTATTTTTAAGTGGAGCTGCTCCATCGGGAACTGCTTTTGCACCGTCAATCAGAATCAACCTTATATTGATTGAAGTTCCTTGTCTGGAGTAAAGCTTTTTGCCATTAATCGGGATTATATCTTCAACATTGTAAAAATGGTAGAGATAATTCAGGAAAATGCGGTTCGTTCCTGCCGTAACTCGACCGTATTCGTCCCAAGTGGTATGACCACCAATAATAATGGCTGCTTTCCCATTATCCTTCATACAGCGCAATGCATTTAAAGCCATTGCATGTTCCAAACGCTTAATTTTAAATTTTCCGAAAAGTATGGGTTCAGATAGTGAGCCGAAAGGTGGATTCGTTACCACACCGTCAAAGGTTCGGTCATAAGCCATTGGGGGTTTTAAAGCATCCCAACTGCTTACTTTTGCAAAAGGTTGTTCTTTCAAGTTGGCAAGCCTTACATCGTCCAGCTCGTTAACATAGGTTAAGTGATATGGCAAAGCGATGGTTAATAGTCCATTTCCTGCCGATGGTTCTAAATACTTTGGAAAGTCGGTTTTATCATTGGTAAGGTGGGCATTACCAACTATTTTGCCTTTAGCTCCACCTTTTACTATGTTCTTAAATGCTTTGCAGCCTGTTAAACTGTCAAATTTAAGGATATAACTTGATGCCAGGAACGAAATAGGTGCAGGAGTGGAATATTGTTGCATGAGAACACTCATGCTTGTTCTCATGGATAGGTTTACCTGAGATTCATACAGGGCTACAATATCACGGTATCTTGCGTAAGTGCTTAACGAAGTGTCGTGTGCAATCTCTCTTGCATTAAGGATTATTGCCAGTTCGGTAGATTCTTTTACCAAGTTCTTGTTAGTAATCCCGAAGCTTTTGGCAATGCTTTCAATAGTGGTTTTAGAGTGCTTACGACCGCCTTTTAAATCCTCACGAATCCTTGATATGTAGCCCTTTTTATCCATTCAAAGATTATTGCAACGTAATTGTTTTATCCGTTTCATCTTTAAATGTCAGCTTCAGATTGTTTCCTGCAACATCAACAGCCAAACTATCCACATCTGCATCCACAAAGTTTTTCATGAAGTTGATTTGAAAGTTTAGTATTTCAGTCAGTTTAGTTTCCCAATCCTCTCCTGAGAAGATTCCAGAATCAGCATACACCTGTAAGAACTTTTTAAGGAAATCAGGAATATTTTGAAGATTAATATCCCAGTTTGCACCAACTGTTGCATTAGCCTCTATTCCTACCAACTTCTCCGCATCCTCTTGTGGATAGCTTACCTTTTGCGTATTGGCTTCAATAGCTTCAGCTTGTTCCTGAGTTATCGTAATAGGCTTATTTTGCAAGTTTACTTCCCAATCTGCGCCAACAGTTGCGTTATCCTCAATTCCTGCCAACTTATCGGCATCTTCTTGTGGATAGCTTATCTTTTGAGTGTTAGCCTCAATTGCTTCCGCTTGCTCAGGAGAAATGGTGACAGGTTTATTTTGCACATTCACTTCCCAATCAGCTCCTAAAGTTGCATTTTCCTCAATTCCAGCCAACTTATCGGAATCTGCTTGTGGATAACTGTTCTTTTGGCTATTGGTTTCAATAGCTGCTGCTTGTTCAGGGGAAATGGTAACAGGCTTATTTTGTAAGTTTACCTCCCAATCCGCGCCAACTGTTGCATTAGCCTCTATTCCTGCCAACTTCTCAGCATCAGCTTGTGGATAGCTAATCTTTTGCGTATTCGCTTCAATAGCTTCCACTTGTTCCGGAGAAATAGTCACAGGTTTATTTTGCAAATTCACTTCCCAATCAGCACCAACTGTAGCATTCTCTTCTATACCTGCCAGTTTATCTTCATCTAATTGTGGGTAACTTCGCTTTTGAGTATTGGCTTCGATTGCTTCCGCTTGTTCAGGAGAAATAGTGACAGGTTTATTCTGCAAATTCACCTCCCAGTCTGCTCCAACAGTCGCATTTTCTTCAACACCTGCCAGTTTTTCTTCATCCACTTGTGGGTAGCTTCGCTTTTGAGTATTGGCTTCAATTGCCTCAGCTTGTTCCGGAGAAATAGTAACAGGTTTGTTTTGGATGTTAATTTCCCAATCGGCTCCAAGAGTGGCATTCTCTTCAATACCAGACAGCTTATCTTCATCCGCTTGTGGATAACTGCGTTTATTGTTATTAGCTTCAATATCGGCTGCTTGTTGTGGGGAAATGGTGACAGGTTTATTTTGGATATTCATTTGCCAATCCGCTCCAACAGTAGCATTCTCTTCAACACCTGCCAGTTTTTCTTCATCTACTTGTGGATAGCTTCGCTTTTGAGAGTTTGTTTCAATAGCAGTCACCTGTTCAGGAGAAATAGTCACAGGTTTATTCTGAATATTCTTTTCCCAGTCTGCTCCAGAAGTAGCATTTGCTTCGATACCTGCCAACTTCTCTGCATCTTCCTGTGGATAGGAGTTCTTACGATTATTGGCTTCAATGGCTGTAGCTTGTTCTGAAGTAATCGTGTTTGGCTTATTCTCCAACTGCTCAAAATCGTTGGTCAGATTCATATCGTTTTCTAACTGCGATAACTTTGTGGGAACAGCAATATTCAGGTTTCCATCCGGGTCAGTTACGAATCCTCCATGCACCTCAATACCTCCGTTGGGCATATACACCGGACTTTTTTCGGAGATAAGTAAATCTTCAACATTACCTGCAATTATCAAACCTCCACTAATCTGTTGAACAATGGTCTTTGGTCTGAACTCTGATGCTGATTTTGAACGGGCAATATTGATAAATGAACCAACCGAAGCTTTATCCAGGATACTATCCTTAACATCACGATTCATTTTGAAATAGGTATCAGAAAACACAATCTTGTTATATCCTCGGTCGAACACACACGACTGATTTACTTTGGCTTCAAAACAGCAATCGTCAATGTTAGTTGTACTGTTCAGATAGGCTATTGCACCATTACTTATATCTGAATACTCAAAGCGGATATCAGAGAAGTTAATTGCACTATTGTATATCTCAATGGCTTTGTCACTTTGGAAAACAACAGGTTTCACATAAGTTCCAAATGAACCATCTACTTTATTGCTTAATGATTTGATGTTGATTTGATATGAAAAATCACGAAGTACCAGGAATGTTCCCAGGTCATTGATGTAAATTCCATCTTCAAACATAATGTCGATACTGGCTTTTTCATTGGTATGATATTTCAGTGCTTTGGGTAATGTATCGAACAAAAGTTGAAGCTTTGAAAATGGCGTACCTTTAGGAATGATAATTGCTTTTTGGTCAAGGTCATATTCAAATCCATTTACTTCCTGGTCTTTACTCATATCAAATACTCCCTGAAACACTTTGTATTGTCCATGTTCCATACCCAAATAGGCATAATGGCCATCAGAAGCCCATTCTCCCTTTTTCAAAAGTGGCGGAGTTGTTCCCCTAAACATTTTTATTGTTCCCATATGTGAAATCTTTTATTTTTAAATGATAGAGTATGCTTTTTCAAACAGGTCATTACTGACGTAATTACCTCCATTTTCAACCTTAGTAATGGATAGTACCAATAGGCGAAGTGTGTTTTTAGTAGGTAATAGCTTTGCAGATTTGCTCACCTTTAAATCTTTACAAACCGTGTTGATATATGCTTCAGTATTATTCTCAAACCTTGGTGCATATTCTTCGATAAGAGCTGGAATTGTATTCTTGCCTTTTTCAATATCGTTTTTGAGGTCTTTAATCATTGCACGAATACCATAGACCGGAGCAATAAACATTTCAAACCGCCTGTCTTTGTTTTGCTCTTTGGGTAGCTTCCCATTCCATTTGATGTTAGTATAAATCAAATTACCAGGATTATTATTGCGGATTCCCCTTGGTGCATCGGACATATAGGTGTTTCCACCATTCCAGTTTTGAAAATTAGAGGGTAAAGTATTGTTGTTAGTGGTTAAAATAGTTGTCGGACGTGTATCTGAACCACTTGGGGGCAATAGTCCACGTTTTAGTTTATTTCTTCTTCGAATCAATAAAACGGTAGTAACTATTGCCCCGGTGGTTAACACCCCTCCCGAAATAAATAATATCTTCTTTTGCTTCTTTTCCATAGTTGTTTTGATGTTTAGAGAGGAATGCCCCAACTATCGAATTTGGGCTTGATTTTAACAATCTCTTTATCGTCCAGTTCAAAGCGCAGCCAACCTATCAGGTTATAGTTTTGTCCAAGAAAAGCAGCACGAGTTCCCCATAGGTACATCTTCATACCAAAGGCTTTTATAACCAATAGCATATCATCCTTGGTTTGTATTTTATCAATGGTACTGTAGATGGTCTTTTCATCTGTACCAAAATCAAGCATTGCACCATAAAGGGTATTGGCATATAAAGCTGCATCGGATGGTGAGATGGTCAGGTTCTTTGAATCTATCACCGCATCCTTCATTGAAGGAGCTACGGTTGACGAAGTGCCATCCGGATTACGCTTAAACATCTTGCGGATGGCGTACACTCCTACACCAATTGCCAATACAGGTACACCTATGCGTATTACTGTACCGATTAATGCTGCCTTATTTGCCTTATCTAACTGCACTGTATTAATCTTTTAAATAAACTTTAATGCTTTTTTCACGATGCCCGGATTCTTAACCACCTTGGTTAGTAGCTTGACAATATCTTCCTGTTCAACTTTATTAACTGCATTTTGAATCAGGTTGCCTACTTCCTTTACTTTTTCCGGTGTTTCAGCTTCGATGGTGATACCTATTTTGAATGTTCTCATAATCGTTTATTTTTATAAGTCATGTAAATCTTATTGCTCCCCTCGCTGAGGGTCATCCTGAACACCTTGCATGGATTGATTCAGGTATAAAAGTGTCTTATTGATAAGTTCTGCCCGGTCTAGGCACAATCCAACGATATTGGCAATTTTTGCCACATCTTCCAGTTCCCAGGTCATAAGTGCATCAGATAGATTCTTGATGATGGCTGCTTTTTTCTTATCCTCCGGAGATTGAGGTGAACCTACTTCACTAATCTCAACATTGGTATCAGGGATATCTTGGTTATTATCCTGAAATTCATCTACAATACCCAAGGCTCCTTTTAGTTCCTCAGGTGATAAGCCTAATAGCTCAGCAGTTTTAGGACTGTTACTCAGTAGTCTTCCTCCAATTCCGGAGATAACACCAACTGCAACACGTTTCATTAATTCGTTGGGAGCATAACCTGCCAATCGGTTTTCCAGGTCTGCTTTTTCTTTTTTCAGTTCCTTATTTTCATTGTAGAACTGTTCTTTTTCTACCCGTAGTTCTGCGTTTTCCTCACGAAGCTTCTCACATCGTTCCTGAAGATTTGTAAAACGTGTTTCAAACTTAAAATCATCCAATTGCTTTTGGTAGTTGATTCGCTCAACTTCCTTGTTGTTACCGGATAGTGCATTAAACAAGCCAAACAAACCTTCTACTTTAGCCCTGGCTTGTTCGTTTTCTCCGGTAAATAAACCAAGTAAACCATCAATTTCTCCCAATCCATTCGTATTACCTTGGGGCTGAAGTTGCTTCATTTCTTCTTTTACAATGGTGACTATTTCAGCCTTCTCCATTGGCTTTTGAGGTGGATTCAACAACCCACTCACGTTAATGGTGTATGTATTTAAACTTCGTGCATTGGGACTTTTACCTCCAAAAACATCTACTCGAAGTGTTCCATGAGCCTGTTTTGCTTTTTCAACTGCACTTTCAATATCCTGGTTAAATGATTTTGCACCTGAGGTTCTTGATGTTAATGCAGTTTCCTGTGCGCCTGTTAAAAGGTATATCTCATAAGCGTAAGGGTACTTTTGCTGCTCCTGCGAACGCTTAATAAATTCGTAACAACTTTGTATTGTATCTCTAAAATCCAACATGTCTTTTTAGTTTCGGTGGGGAATAATCTTTACAAACTCCAACCGGAATGGCTTAAAATCATCCGTTTGAGTTTTTATATCTATGTAATCGGTAAATACCTGGTAACGGAACTCGTCCATCAAATCATATTCTTCTGGTGTAGCGGTAAACACATTATCACTACTAATCATTTCCAGTTCTTGAATATTTGAAGGAAGACCTTTCGTATTGAGAATCCACATATCGTTTTTCAAATCAAGCGACATATCAGCCTTAGTTACTTTTACAACCGTTGGTTTTAACTGGTAACTATCAATGGTTCTCAAACCTGCAACCCGGTCTTTAGCGATGGTATGTAATAACTCACTCGTGTTCATATTCAATGTAGATTCTGATGGTTAATGTTTGATTTCCGCTATTCTTGTTGCTCTTAAAGACTGTATGCAGATTACTGTTGACTTCCAAAGGCTCATGAAAGGGGATTATCTCTTTACTCAAATGCTTCACCTTTCTGTTGGCTGTGACCATGTAATCACGAAGTAAGAAACTGTTACCATTTACAAGGAGGCTGATATTACCGCACTCATAAGGTTCCGGTTGTTTGTATGCCTTTACAGTTCGCTTAAAAAGTTCTTCTTTATTCTGATAGGTAAATACCAGGGTTTGTTGAGCAATAAAGTCTGAAAAATCAAGATTAGTCATTCCCTGGCCTTTGACATATAGTCCTGCTTCATCGTAAATAAAACTCACAAATTGCTCGTTAAATAACCTGCCTATGTTATCGCTTAATACCTGTTGTTCGTTGTCTACTAAACAGGCGTACTGAATACCTTCAGTTAACACCCTAATGATTTCGGGCATGATGTCGCTTTCAAAGAATGCACGACTATCAGCTTCACTGGCACGAGTCCGCAAGTAGGAATAAAATAAATCCGTAATGCGCTGATCGTTTAGCAGATTGGTGATTAATACCTGTGGATAAGCAAGGCTTTCAACTACATCAATCAATTCTGATTCTTCTTTTACGGTGGCAATAACAGCCAGGCCTGTAATCAACTTACATGATGCAGGAAGTAAATCCTGCTCATTAATGTGGTTGTTATCCTCGGAATTATGAGTAATGACAAAATATCGTTTCATTTTCGGGAGTGTTGGAGGATTATTTCTTAACAACTTCAGCAAGTAGATACACCCTTACATCGTAACTATCAGCAACAGCCAGATTTTCACTATTGTCTTTGTAGATAATGCGGACTGGACTGTTTTTAGCTTTCTCATCAAGTGGAAATGTGACATCCTTGATACTCATATCATCATTGTGGTGAAGTAAGGCCACCTCTGTATCGTCCGGGATAATCTCGGTATCATCAATCCAAACTCGAAGTGTTGATCCTGGTAAAGCTTGCTGGTTTGACAGTCGCAAGAAGATGCCTTTAATACGGTCATGTTCAGTCTTAGTATTACCGTTGAACTCATAGGTCTGACCTTTCTTTACTTGAAATTTTACTACCTGTAGTTTCTTAATATTCTCTTGAGCTTCCATTTGTAATTAATTAGGAGGAAAAGGAACGGCTCTAACACCGTTCCTTAACGATTATGACATATCAAAATGGCTACGCTTTCTCTGTGATAGTTCCCAACAGCGTTACCTTAACGGCTGGATTAAACACCTTGTCACCGTTATTAATCGCCTTTGGCATATTCAACTTTGGTGTGATGTCCATTGATGGTTTCAACCATTTTGGATTGGCCAATTTGTATTGAAACTTACGTTTGGTTGTATCGGTATCATCGAATACAGCACATGAGATTTCAGGCATAATTACCTTAGTTCCCAAGGTCATTTCAAACGTACCGTTTAGGATTTGCGGTGGTAAAGCAAACTGACCAAATGCAAAATCAGCCGGATCATTGTCTTCCTCTGATGAGCCGTGAGCATACTCCAAAACAATATCAGTTAACAAGAAGTACTTACCACTATCCAACTGAGCACGGTTCAGGTTGGTACGTCCTGACTTTTTATCATCTGATGCTTCCATCAAATCAATATCAGACTTATCCTTAATCGTTTTCACAGTGTAGATTGCTGCATCAACGGTTTGCATACGGGCATCTTTCAATGCTTTTTGAATCTCAGGGGGTAACTGTTGTCTGCGCAATTCAAACTGGCCTTTAGAAGTAAGGTCTTTAGTTAATCCCGTTTTTACAGCTACACTTTTTGCTCCGGCATTATATGACCTGCGGACCGAACGTTTTCTACTGCTTGCTCTTTTGGTTCTGCGCACATTACGTCTGGTTTTTCTTCGAGAACGCCCCAAATCGCCAATGCCTTCTACTGCATCGTCTTGGGCTTCTTCTCTTTCTAAAGCATCTTCTTCTTTGTTAAGAATTGCCTCTTCTAAACCTTCAATTTCTTCCATTGAAGGATACAAATCATTTTGCTCGTTTATTTCTGCCATGATTGTTGTCTCTTTTGTGTTATTAATATTTGAATTGATTATTGTAAGCGAATGGCTTAATGATTTAGGATTCCATCATATCGCCTGAAAAAATATCATAGTCCATGCTGTCCGGGTCAAGGTTGGCAACCTTACCAATCTCTTCATCATAAGAACCAATTGGTTCATCGGACATGGAGTAATCCATTGCTGCACTTCCCATTGGGTCATCACTCATGCTGTAATCTTCTGCTGCTCCGGAAACAGAAGCCTGGATTTCTCTTTCAATGTCGATATCAGCTGCCGGAAGAGCTTGTGTAATCGGATTCAAGGCTTGTAGCCCATTAATTTCTTCGTATTCCACGTCTTCTATATCTCCTTCACCTAATAGCCCTGTTAATCCTTGTAGTAGAGTTTTTCCTGTAGCTTTCTTAATGGTGGCTTCAACACCAGCTCCGGCTACTCCATACAAGCCCATTTTGATGTATTCATTCTTTGTGAACTGTTGTGCGACCAAACCTCCCATCGTGATTGCTGCCGGAACAATGTAGCCTTTCATATCTGCACCCAATAGTCCACTGACTGTGGGGCTTTTTTGAAGTTTGTTTAGCAAATACTTGCCACCCGCAAACCCTGCTACGGCAGCTATTGGTTTGCCAATGTTATTGGTAGCTTTCATAAAGTCAATCTTTGTACCCGTTGACCTGGAACGAGGCTGTGAAGATGTTTTTTTTACTGCCATGTGTTTAAAATTTAATTATTAGTTATTGAGACAAGGTTTACCTTGCTTTTACTGTAATTCGATGCTTCCAAGTGATTTCTTTTTAGCCTTTTCCTGAGAGGTATTTTTGTGATTCGGCTTATCATCCTTTTTGCGAAACATGAAATATGCTCCGGTTCCAATCAAAGCAGCTACACCTAAACCAATGCCTACTTTTGCTCCTTTACTCATGCCTTTTTTTGTAGGAGAAATATTTTGAGGAACAGAAGAAGATGTTGTTTGAGCTACATTGTTACCAGACTTTAAGATGACTGGCTGATAGCTTGTTGTTTGCGGAAGTGTATTTTCAGGTTGAATATAGGTTTCCTGCTGCGGACTGGCTTGCTGTTCATACTGGCTAGCTCTTTGTTGCAGGGCTTTACTTACTTCTTTTCCCTGGCTGGTTAACTTAGCTACTTTTTTAACTGCTGCCTTACCTCTGATTTTGTTGAAGATATTAGCAACTGGTTTTAGCCAACTCTTTATTTTTGCCAATACACCTGTTGCTGCACCAACCGATGCTGCGGTAGCTGCCACCCCTAATTGCCCTAATTCAGCTAATTCTCCTATAGATTCCAAACCTTTCAAATCTGACAATAAGCCATCAACACCTTTTAAGGAGAAGTCTTTGCTTTTTTGTTTAGCTCCTTTCAGGATAGCTTTTCTCAGGTTCTTTTCTTTACCCTGCAAGCCATTGAAGAGTTTACGAACCTTATTGTGACGCTTCTTTAAATCCTTTAATTTTTTAGCATCAATACTATATTTGGATGCTAACTCATCCGGAAGGTAGGCGTACTGTAATTTTTTTGCAATACCAAACATATTTAAGCGTAGAGCTGCCAATAAGCCGTTACGAATAGCTATAGATAGAGGATTGAATCTGACAATAGCTTTAACTACTTTTTTGGTTACTTTAGCTGCTACTTTTACCCCTTTTTTGATTCCTTTACCAATCTTCTTTCCGATACGTTTCAGTGATTTAAAGAATCCTCCTAGTCCTCGTTGCCCTTGCAGTCCATCAATCTCTGCATCATAATCATCTTGTTCAGAAAGTCCTTCTATGGCATCCGTGTCAAGCTTAATCAGTCCATTTGCAGTAAGTTTATCTTCGATGTCTGCCAGTTTCTCCAGTACTTTATCTCGCTTAGGTGTATTCCAGAATTTAATGGCCTGGTCAATCATGCTAATGAACTGGTCTGGATTCTGGATTTGTGCCATTTTATTCTTGTTCTCCTTGTTTTTAAGCAAGAAGTCACGAGTACGAACTAAATAACGATATGTGGCATCATCAGCATTGCCTAAACCATTGACTGCATCTTCAAAATCAACACCGGAGATAATAGCCATTAACTCAATATCATCTTTATGAGCTACAGTTCCACCTGCTAAGTCTAACCCAGACAAAGCATATATAGGTAAACCTAATGAGGTTGTACCAGTTACGCCATCAATACCCTGTATACCTCCAACCATTTGAAGTGGAGACATATTAAAGTCAGACTTTTCAAAGCTGTACGGTTTCTGGTAATCAAATTTGGAAAGAACAGGGTCGATAATAATCTCATCTTCGCTATCGCCAACAGCAGGAACTATTACGTAGATATGTTGGAAGTTTTGTCTACCGTCATATTTTGTGATTCGTAGCTTAAATGGAATGCCAAGGCATTTAAGAATGGAACCGACGAAAATACTGTAATCATCACAATCAATACCTGCTGATAGCTTACCTTTTTGCTTAAAGTTTATCTGTCCGTCCATCCAGGAACGTGCCGGAGTCCGAAGCTGTTCTGTACCGTCTTCGTCTTTATGATACTGAAGGTAATTATAGGAGAATTTGAAGATGTTGCGACAAGTATCTTTTAAATTTTCAGTTTGTAACATCTGCGCCAATCCTTCCACTTCCCGATAATGTTCTGCTATAAGATCAATGCAACTTTCTACAGTTTCAATGACATTGCCATTTTTTATAAATACATCTTTGCCGGATGCTCTTTTTATCAAGTGGTTGTATTTACGTCCATCCTGTGTATTACGTGGACCGGATACAATACCCAACGTGCCCAATGCTAATCCGTTCATATTATCGTCTGTTAAATTTTGCGTGGTAGTTATGGTTTCGCCATTGATACTAAGCGAAAGCGTAAAGCTCAAGTCGGTTTTAAATTGTGCGGTGTTTTGAAGCAATGCCAATGACAAACCCTTACCCAAAAGATTCAGGTAAGGCACTTGAAACAGTATTTCAGGCTCTTGTGTAGAACCTGCTCCAATGGTTAAACCTTTTATATCAGGAGTGGAATAAGCGATTGCCGAACCTTTGTATTTGGCTACAACCTGGTTTACGGCTAATGTGATGGGAGCTTTAGTTGGATTATAACAGCGTAGTTTCACCGCAAACTGGACTTCCTGAAAGTCCATCTTATGAATACGGAAACCAAGAAGTGCAAAATTCATCTTTGCACCGGAAAGTAGTTTCTGACCTTTTTTTATTAGGTAAAAACCTCCGCCAACGGCTGCTGCAATGGCTAATGTGCCTAATACTTTTTTTGTGCTTGCTTCCATAGTAGGAGCAAACATATAGTACTATTTTTTAAGCCATAACGAATAATATCGAGCTAAAACGGAACGTTTGGAAGTAAAACGAAATGTATTGAACACATAGGCAATAACTATTAGGATACTATTGCCCATGCATCCAAAGTAGATTCTTGTTATTTTATTTTTAATTCTAGTCTGATGGTGATTGTTAATATTAGATACATTAATTCATATCTTTTAATATCTCAATCAAATCACTAATTGAACGAGCACCTTCAATTTTAACAGTTTCAAAGACCATGAAATATCTGTAATTATCACCAGCTTTACTTGCCCATTTTTCACCAAGCCTTAGTTTTTGCAAACTGTCAGAATTATCACGGTCATCACCTTTTGTTTCTATTAAAACAATCTTGCCATTCTTCATTTTTACAATGAAATCAGGATAATGATTTATGAAACCATTTAATTGAAAACCTTTTCCTCTTTCTAAGTTTCTGTGCCAAAACACAACACTATCGAGATTTGCAACTTCATTTATAACTTTTTTCTCTAAGTTATTCATTTCACCTTCTTCAATGTAAAGGTTTTTAGTTATCCCGTGTATTGGCTGTTTAGGACTAATTTTTGAAGGAAATTCAAACGAATCTTTACAAACAACAGTTCCTTTGTCAAGCAAAATTCCAAATTGTTTCTCTGCATAACTTTTGGTTAATGCTTCTATTTTCTTTTTTATTAAATCAGAATAGAAGTATTCGTCATGAATAATTTCAGAAATCTTTTCACTATCCAAATCAAAAATTGCGCTTTTTACATATTCAATTATCTTTGGTTCCGGAATTTCGTCAATTCTTTTGACCTGTTTTGCCAAACGCGCAGCCAATTGATTTAATTTACCTTCTGGCGATAAAGTGGTTATATACTGAATAAATGCTTCTTTTACTTGGTTAGAAACTTTTCGATATTCAGGCACATACTCATCTTTTCGACCTTCAACCAAATCTATACTTGCCATTTCTGACGATGTTCTTGTAAAGTCAATTTTATGGTCTTCCTTACTTAAATCAAAACCATCGAGTAGTAAATTCTTTGTTAATGGAATGAATGTACCCTCTTTTTCAAAGATTGAGTTTTGACTTATTATCTTGTAGAAGGCAGGAAGTTTTATTCCTTTAATTTCCTCTTTAAAAACTTCCTTTACTGGGAATGTTTTCACTTTGTCTGCCAATTCTGTTGGGATTAAATTATCTTCTTTTTCTAATTCTTCAATTTTCTTTTCAAATTCTTCATTTGTATTATGAGCTAAATCCAGTATTTCATTAAGTTTTTGTTTACTTTCTTCAGATGTTTCTAGATGCTTTACACTTTCAACATTAATATCCGTTTCAAGGACTTCTGTTTCGTCCTCTAGTTCTACTTGTGCAATATTTTTGTGCGTTTGTGAAAATAATCCTTCAGATGAACCTTGGTCAACTTGTTTTTGCGTTTGTTCTTCAACTTGAGCTTCCTTAATTCGGTAATCTTTAGAACTAAAACCCGACTTATTTAATCCTAAAACAATTTTATCAAGCGTAGCAAGGAAATTATTCGAAGAAGTAAAAACATACGAATAGTTCAATAAATCTTGTTTGTGCTTTGTTACATATGGCAATCTAAGAACACGACCCAATATCTGTTCGACATCTACTGATGATGATTTATTTGCCAATGAAGCTAAAATATAAGCGAAAGGACAATCCCAACCTTCTTTGAGCGCATTTACAGTAATAATAAAACGAACCTCACAATCACGACTCATTAAGTCCTCGTTCTTAATCTCATCTTTTTCTCCCGTTTTAATGCGGATATGATTTTCAGGAATACCAATTTCAACTAACTGATTTTTAATTTTTTCAAAAGTTACATTATCGTCAGCAGTCTTTGGTTGAGCTTGAAATAAAACTATAGGGCGAATATATTTCCCACCATTTTCTTCTTCTTTTGTTGCTTTAGATTCAAGTGTTTTTTGTAATTGAATTGCACTCGTAATCACTTCATTAGTATCCTGATGATTATAAACAATAACAGGTAATTTCACCATGTTATTTTTCTTTAATTTAATTGCATCAACAAAACTTATTATATTACTTTTATTACGAGGTGTAGCGGTTAAATCAAATATGAAGCTTGGATTGATATTATTAAGCATATCAATTCGTAAATCAGCTTCAAAGTTATGACTCTCATCAATAACTACCACGGGATTTAGCTGTGCAATGACCTGAATTAATGCAGTTTCATCAACATCTGGAAGTAATTTATCTGGATGTTGATATGTTTTGGGAAACTCTGCTAAGTTTTCATTTTCACGATATGCTCTAGGTAACCCTCTTCGTACTGCTTCAACAAAAGATTGAACGCTTAAAACCAAAATGCTTAATTGTTCTTTTACTTCGACAGGATTAAATCCTTGACCAAATAACAAAGATTCTTTGTCATAAACTTTGACGGCACTTCCAAAATGACTGTCAATCTTTTGACGATATTCATGATTTGGATTATTAAGATTTTTAAATGTCTGCTTTAATATAGTATCAGAAGGAACAAACCAAACAACAACTTTTGGTTTATCTAATGGATAACTATTAAAAATAGGTTTTAAAGCATTGCATGCTATAAATGTTTTTCCACCAGCTGTAGGAACCTTTACCGTAACTCTTGGAACTCCTTTTATCGAATTATCATAGGGTTTTAAGAAATTATCTTCTAATGTATTCAATGAAATCCCTTTATTTTCCCAAAAGCGTGAAAACGCAACATTCAGTTGCTCAGTTTTTTCAAGTTCGTCAATGTAACTAGATAAATCGTTAATTACTTCTTGTTGATATGATTTTAATTCCATTTTTAGAATCTCTTTATGTCTCTAGGTATTTTTTTAAAAATGATGTTTTTCGCTAACATATAATCTTTTTCAAGCAAACAGTGGTCTGCATAGATTAAATATTGTTCGGCATGTTCGGTTACTACATTTAAAGTTTCCATACTTAAAGTAGTAAGTTTATCCTTTTCATAATAAAAATAGTAACCTGAATTATTTAATGTATCCAATAAGTATTTGTGTTCTTGAACACGTTCCCTCACTAAATGTTGTTTTGTTTCTGTATAAAAAATGTATTCTCTTATCTTATCTTCACCTATTTCTTCATTTAAATTTGCATCATCTTTAAAAATAGGTTGTCCTAGTTCATAAAAATCAAAATCACCGCCAACACCTTCAGTCTTTCCTTTATATACTTTTGTAGCAGTAATTGCAATTCTGTCATTTTCCGCTTCAATTTTCACATCTGAATACTCATCACTTTCTTTTAACACATTGAACTCTTCAATAATTTTTGAAGAATTCTTTAGATTCGTTAGATTTATCGAATAGTCAGAAATAGTTGATTTCTTTTTACCTTTAAATTCATAACCACAAATAGCTTTTTTTATTCTTGTTGCCGTTATTTCTTCTGCATAATCTTCCAACTCAATAAGTATAAATTTTCTATTACCGCCATCTTTTTTGTTAAGATTTAAAACAGCATGACCAGTTGAAGCAGTACCGGCAAATGAATCTAGTACAATTGCATTTGGATTATTTCTAAGTGATAATACTTTTTCCATCAATTTAGTAGGTTTAGGTGTTTCAAATGGTAGTTTTGATTTTGGAAAAAGTTCCTTAATTTCTCTTTTAGCATCCTGAGTATGTCCTACTTCAGAGTATGACCAGACAGTCATTGGAGTCATTCCATCCTTTACTTCGTTAAAAAATCTCTTTATACGTGGCACTCCTTGTCCTTTAGCTCCAAACCAAATTCTATTATCGTCAAGAAATTCTTGATAACGCTCTTTTGTAAGTAACCAGCAACGTCCTGCAGGTGGTACTACTTTTCTTCCTGCTGGCGTTACTATTTCATAAACTTTTTCTTCAACAACAGGGCCAACACTAAAATTGTCCGATTGCCAAACACCACGAGGGTCATTGTCTGGGTTAGAATACTTATCATTTGCTTCTTCTGTTCTAGGCAATAACAATTCTACTAAGCTCTTATTTTTTGCATAACAGACAATAAAATCATGATTTGCAGAGAAACGCTTTTTTGTATTAATCGGAGCATATGCTCTCTGCCAAATAACGTTATTAAGAAAGTTATTTGGTCCAAAAACTAAATCAAGCATTGGTTTTAAATTACCATGTTCATAATCATCTATTGAACAATAGAATAAACCATCTTCTTTTAAAAGTTTGTGCAATAATTTTAGGCGAGGATACATCATACACAACCATTTATCATGGCGTGTTAAATCTTCTCCTTCTACACCAACTACCTCATTTAACCACTTTTGAATTTTTGGATGATTTACATTGTCTGTATATCTCCACTTTTCTTTTCCTGTATTATATGGTGGGTCTATATATACAACATCAATTTTTCCTTCGTATTCAGGAAGAAGTGCTTTAAGGGCTTCTAAATTGTCTCCGTGTATTATTTTATTTCCACTTTTGGTTTCCTGTACTATTTCCTTATTGTCCGAAGTAAAGCCATATTTATGCTCCAATACTTTGTATGGAACTTCTTGATGATGTTTTACTACTTTATCTTTACCTATCCAGTTTAATGTCGGCATATTAATTTATTATCCTCTAAAAATTCAAAATTCTCAAATTTACAATTTTCATTTTATAGCTGTTCTTAAAAAATAAAATTCTATCAAAATTATTGTCTTATCATTATAATTTTCACAATCTACTGTTTGTTATATGAGTTAAATTGTTTTTTAATGATTCCGATATATCAATTCAAGATTAGTCATTATTAGGATATTCGTATAGATGATTATATGGATGTCCCTATAAATTTTTAAATTCCTCCGCAGTAATACTATAATGATGAAGAAGAATATCCAATTGTTTATTGGTGAAATATGGAGTATTACTTTGAGGGTGTATCATAAATAACTTTTCCTTCAAGATTGGAGTATTCCTAATTTCTTTACGTAGTAATTGCATTGCAGATTCAGCATTATTGCTATCTGGATACAACTTTACTGCTACTTCCTGTTTTAAAATAGTTCTTCGGATAATCATAAGCGTGGATTTAGATTAATTGATAGATAAAAAGCTCTAAATCGATCCGTGAAAGTAGGTGTTGTAAATACTTGACTAGAGCTATTGAGTGATTTATTAGTACTATTTTGAATATTAAACACTCCTTTAAGTTCTTTAAGAGTGCTTTTTACCTGCTTTTTAAAAAAACTACATTTGTGAAGATAATATTGAAAGTAAATTTGACCTATGGAATGGGTGCAAACAACTACAAGCCACTTATACAGGCTTATTGGTAGTGTATATTCAGAAATTTTGGGCATAATAAATCAATTATACCCTTGACAATTAGCACTGCTAAAATAAAAATTTTAGGTTATTTCACTTTTGTAAAAACGTTTTTTCTTCTGCTCATAAACCTATATTTCGGGTACATTCGTTACATTCTGAACATTCTAAACTATATAATACTATATTTCAATTATTTAAGTCATCAATTAAGAAAGTACCCCAGAAAGTAACCACCACCAAAGAAAATAACCAAACAATAAATTTCCTTTCCAGAATGTAACGGAATGTAACAGAAAGTAACCACACTTCTTTAATTTAATTAGTATAAGTAATTAATATATAACACTATAAATTAAAGAATGTAACGAACGTAACGAATGTAACCGATTTTGTATAAGGATTACTATTTATGAAAAGAATTCCTCTTTAGCTTTGATTTCTTGCTAATCACACTTCAAGAAAGTAGTAATGAGTTTTAATAATGAGAAGTAAAAGCATAAAAAAACCTGATACCAAATTGATACCAGGTCATATTTTTAAATCTAATTTGCCTAATGCGAGTTTTCGCTTCTTAATTTCTGAATCTGCTTCATATCAATATGAGTTATTTCTGCAATTTGTTCATCAGAATAACCTTTATTAATCATATTAATAGCTGTTTGCTTAATCCCTTTATTATATCCCCACTGCCTTAATTCATCAGCAGCTTGAGAAAATGCATCTTTTGCTTTTGGTGAAATTGTTTCCATAATCTCATCTATTTTATCAGGCTCAACACCTGAGACTTTATACAAATATAACGCTATTTTCTGGAAAATGTTTGTATCAATTTGCTCTATCTGACGAAACATATCTCTAGCCAAATCAGGATTGCTTTCTATAAATCCAATAAGGTTATCGCTCCTTTTCATAAACCATACTGCAACCTTAACACTTGGCCGTTTAAAGTGTTGAATAATAGCATGGTCTTCAATATCCTTTGTATCAAAAAGGGCATAATCAAACAAAGGAATGAAACGCTTCAATTCTTCAGGAACATTTTTTACAAAACCAGCATCTGTCCACTTACGGCTTCCATGATAAAACACCATTGTAATTACAGGTGTAAGTTCCTGTTTATTTGCAGCCTGATTCTCCCATACATTAAGGATATATCTCAATAGCTGTAGGTGAATATTCTTATCCGGGTAGCTTTTGTGTTCGTATAGCAGGGATATTTTAATATTGGAGTAACCATATTTAACATTACACGATATATCCTTAAAATAAGGGGCAAGTTCCTGGTCCACATATTCTGTCGGGTCATATTCCAAAGTATCAGTCTTTAAACCTTGCAACACTTCTTTTGGCAACGAACCTTTTAATAGGTCTTCCAGATTCTCTTTTACAGAAAAGAGGCTTTTGAAGAAATTGTCGTGAATATTATTGTTGTTACTCTTTTTAATCTTACTCATGTTGCAAAACTATTAATTTAATTCGTGTCATTTTCTTTACCATCATATTTGCTTTCTAGCGTCAGGTTAACCTTATCCAGGTAAAAGACAAAAGCAGTTGTGTAAGTCTTTTTGATATTGCCATTGCCATCATATTCAGGACAACCGGATTTTGCATCAAACTTTTTAAAATATACTTTCTTACAATCACATATAAATGAGGAACTATTCTTTAGATAGTATTCCACCGTGGCATCGGGCAATGGTTTATCCCCCTCCCGAAGTGCTTGTGTTTTGTAAAGCCCAAAAACACGGCTTACCGATAAATAGAATAAGTTTTTAGGCTCTTTAAGTGTAATATCACTTCGTTTCCATTCTCCATTTTCTTTATAATGACGGACTATCTTATCAGAATACACCACACGGTAGTCGCCTTCTTCAAAAAGCATGTTGGAACTGATTAGGTATTGAACTGTCTTCCAGAAGATTCCCAAATCATCATTTCGGGCTGTTTCTTTGTTTTGCTCAATCATCATTTTTACAAATAACTCCATGATTTCTTCATATAAAAATGGCAGTTCTACTATATTCGAAATCGTGGCATATGCCGAAGCAACAGTAAGCCAATTATTGTATATCCTTGTTTCAATAGCTATTG
Organism: Marinilabiliaceae bacterium; assembly: GCA_050296935.1. GTDB lineage: Bacteria > Bacteroidota > Bacteroidia > Bacteroidales > Marinilabiliaceae > Saccharicrinis. Next base: position 20,848 of record JBNKRV010000127.1, read on the forward strand.
TTCCTAATAATTCCCGGAACTTGTCACTAACAACATCAACTGTTTTGTTATAATTTCTTGCAAAAGCTTCCCTGTGCCTAAGTAATTGATGGGTAATCTGCGTCAATCCTTGTTTGTTAATCTGTTCCAATTCCTCAAACAAACGCTTTTCTTCAAAGGAGAATACCGTTTTTGAGAATCCCAGTGCAATAAAACGGCTAAACAATGCAATATCAGCTGTAGCTATTTGTTGACCACAGACAATAATCCCCTGATTAACTTTTGAGGTTTCCTTCTTTTTGTCCTTGTCCATATTCATCCGTGTCCGCCCGGTCTTGTCCCAAAAACCTTTGAGCAACTCACGCTTTTCCATTTCTAAATCATTACGATATTCATCTAATACACAAACTGCATTAGAACTAGTTGCAACATGGTCGGCAATAGATGGTTTACTGGAGTTATGCAGATTTGGTACTTTACCTTTTCTTCCAAACATATATAAGATGCTTTCAGCACAGGTGTTTTTACCGGAACCTTTCTGGCCATACATGTTCAGAATAGGAAACTTATCAAATCGCTTTGCTATAATATCCATAAACAAACAGGCAAAATAAAACGACATGGTTATAATACCATTAAGGCCAAATACACCATAATACTTTGTGGCATATTCATACAGCGTAATATTACCTTCGTTGTGGATAAAATGTCGTTCAAATTCAAATAAGGTATCATCATCTGAATAGATTTCAGAGCAGGCAGGAATATAGAAATACGTATCTTGGTGTTTTACTATTCCATATCGGTCGGCTTTTATAAACTCATCACCGTTAAATATTCCATTTCCCCAACAAAAGAAGCCTTCACGCTGCCATCCCATCTGTACAATCTCTTTGCAGCTTTTTGTTTTTTCATATAGCCAGGCTTTTAATTTGTTCAATTCACTTTCACCTCCAGTCCAAAGAAAGTTACCCAAAGATTCTATCTGGAGCTTGAAGTTGGTAATACTCACCAAATCCCTTTGCGGTAGTTCAACTATCCGAACCAGGTTATGTCGGTTTTTAATCTCATATAAACGTTTAGCATTTAAAGGACTTACAATGTGAAATAAGGGAGCCATTACAAAATTGGAATGCGTTACAAAGTCATCACCTTTTTTATTCCGGAATACATAACAATTGTCTTCCACGTAGAATCCCCACCTATTGAAGTCATTAAGGCTAACATGTTTAGGAACGGTATAACGTTGTTGATTGCCTGGTTCATCTTTGGTAAATTCTTTAAGTGCATCCTGCCATGCTTTTTTGGGCTTAATATGCTCTGTCAAAAACTCTAAATAAACCTCCTGTTTTGTTTTATCGTAACAGGCTATCAATTGGGCAACACGTTTTATTGCTTCCGATTTAAAAACCGGGTCAGAAGCAGATTTTTCAGCATATTGAGAAGCTTTATATATGATGTAATCGACCTGCTTCTCGTTATACTGAAGAAAAACCTCTTTTGTATCAAATAGCGAATCAGGGTCTTGTTTTTCAGGTAAAACAATTACAGATACGTGAAATTGATTTCTGATTAAAGTTTCTGCATTGCGGTCAGTAGCCAATTTACCTGCAGAATCACCATCAAATATTAATGTGACTTTATTGGTATAACGCTTTAAAAGCACTGCCTGAGCTTGAGTGAGTGCCGTTCCACATGTTGCTACTGTATTATTTATCCCAATATGATGCATCCTTAACGCATCGGTATATCCTTCAACAATATATGCCCGCTCTTCTTTCTTTATTGCAAATCTTGCTTCGTTTAAAGCATATAGCTCATTTCCTTTTATGTAAATACTACTTTCCGGAGAGTTGAGATATTTTACTTTTGATTCGCCGTATAAATCTCGCCCGGCAAAAGCTATGGTCTGTCCTCTGTAATTTGAAATCGGAAAAATAAGACGATTACGAAAAAAATCATATACACCTTTATCGCTACTCTTTAAAACTCCAATTTCTTCAAGTATTTCAGTTTTTAATCCTTCCTTTCTCGAATGGGCTAAAAGTGCATTCCCATTAGGAGCAAAACCAATGTTAAAGCTGCTGTTCTCAGGAATCGAAATATTCCGTTCCTTAATATATTTCTGAGCATCATTATGAGCTAATTGTTCAGCAAAGAAGCTCTCAACAATATCACAAGCAATACGGAGACTTTCCTGGTGCTTAAATTTAACTTCATCAAAATTGGCACTCTTCTTCCATTCAAAACCTATTCCAAGTTTCTTTGCGCCAATTTCAACGGCTTGCTTAAAATCAACTCCTTCATGTTCCTTTATAAACTCTATGGCATTTCCTCCTTTACCACAACCAAAACACTTAAATATGCCTTTTGCAGGATTGACACTTAATGATGCTGTCTTCTCATTGTGAAAAGGACAACAGGCGATATAATTACTTCCAGACCTTTTTAATTCAATAAAATTTGATACAACATTTAAGACTTCTCCATTTATGTGTTCTATTACTCTATTTGCATCCATTAAATACGAAGTTAAATTAGTAGAGCTGCCCTTGTTCAGCTCTACTTTAAACCATTGCTAATTGTCAAGGGTGGTTATTAATTCTCTTATATCTTCAGGAGAGAAACAAAGTGGAATCTTGTCATCCATTGCTGCTGTTAACTCGATACGGGATATTTCATTTTCCTTCCAATTGGGTAGCATGTAAATCGTGCTACTACTGTGAATGAAACTTAATCGTAATCGTAAGTTTTCAGACCAATTGAGTTTTTCAAGTTCCGTTGCTTCCGGGGTGATAATTGTGCAGCCTAATTCAAACAAATCACTTTTTATTCTATCTAATTCCTGTTTATTGGTATCATAATTGATTCCTGAAAGGTAAACTATCATATATACAAAGCTTTATAAATTATAGACTACCAATATCCTTCCCTTTTTCCTGAAGATTGGGAATGCGTTTTTTATACATCTCACAAAGCTCATCCACCGATTCCACACTACTGCGAACTTTCCGATTTTCCAATAGCTTTTTTATTTCTGCAATTGTATAATAGACTTTTCCTCCTAAAGATGAATAAGTAATATTCCCTGTACTTCGCAACCTTTGCAAAGTCCGTTGGCTAATACGTAAGTATTGGCACACGTCTTCTCCATCAATCCATGCATCCTCTGGATTGACCGATGGTTGATTTAATTCTACAAACCGGGAAAGGGAATCTATTTTTTCAATAAGAGCTTTATAAGCTTCAGATTCAATTGTTATAACGTTCATGTACTGATTTTTAAATTCAGCACAAAAATGTTAATACGGAAAGTTATATGAACGCAACTTGTGTATATAGTGGCGTTACTTTTACTTCAAATTGAGCATTTTTTCATTAAACCTATCCACCAGAGAACTTAAAAAATAAGCGTGTAATCCCTTGTCTTTGACAGGTGTGCGTGTAGTCATCTTATAAATTTCAGGATGATAATTATCCAAATTAATTTTAAAAAGCTTACTAAATTGCGCAACCATCTTCTGTATTGAGATATTTCCACTATTGATACATTTGGCTAAATGTAAGGCACAGATAAGCTCTATTAAGGCACGTTTGCTTGCTGTCCATGAAAAGGATACATCCGGTGTCCCTTTAATGTCTGTTGTTCTTTCGAATATCTCTGAACCAAGCTGCATACTTTGTAACTCAACAATAATACATTGAATCATAACTTGTAAGAACTCACGAAAGTCTTCACTTTTATTAGAAGAACATCGTTTCGCAAACCATTGTACTGTTATTTTTAGATGATTTAAGTTTCGATGGACTTGAACTACATCACCTGCTTCATAGCACCTTTCAAAAATCAATTGCCTCCATTCAACAATCAAATTTTCAAATTCAATAATACTTACCTGCCTTGATGCAAATACATTTTCAACATTCTTAATGAATCGCTCTGTTTTTTGTTCCATTTTTTAAAATGATTATTAATTAATACAAAAGCCATCGTTATGGCTAAACACAGCGATTACTTACGAAAGCATTTTAGGGCAAAATTGATAACTCTTACCTGGAACAAATGCTTGATATTGTCTTATCAATAAAAAAAATGTAAATTCGAACCTGAAATATTGTATGTTTTGGCTGATTTATGGCATAGCTAAAAGTAGTTACTAAATCGTAACCAGTTAAAACAAGAAAGTGTGCAAAATATTGATATATAAACGCATAAGAGAGGTAGTTCACTTACCTCTCTCTCCGCTGAGTGTTTAAGCAAATAAACACAAAACCCTGTAAGTCATCACTTACAGGGTTTTTTTATGCGCAAAAGTGTGCAAAAAAAGCACATTTCGCGGTGGACTTCAGGTGGACTAAAAAAGTCCTCATTTAAGTCCACCAGAAACGGTTAACAAAGCTCTGTATTACGCTCTATTGCTCGGTTTTAGATTGCAACAAAATGAACTCATAAAAATAATCTTAACATCAAAAATTTATTATTATGAGTGGACTTGAGACCATCAAAATCAACTTCTTCATCAAGAAGACAAAATTGCTTAAAGCAAAGTATTCTGCCTAAACAGTGGAATGAATCCAAACAATTCGTAAAAACCTGAGTTCGACATAAAATTTTGGATTTATCTCATATAATCAAGATTATATAGGTATTCGATAGAACGTTGTTTCAGACCGCCTATAAATAGTGAGATTCAACTGAAAATTATGAAAGAATAGCGGGCTATTTTGAATAATTTTCAGGAAGAAGATCGCTGTTTAGTTCCTGATTATTGCTGCGTTCAGCATAATCAAAGTAAACTTTGCTTCTACATTCACTTATCGCAAAAATTATAAGCGGAAACTCTCATG
>JBNKRV010000128.1:0-10918 GCA_050296935.1 Marinilabiliaceae bacterium
CAGAAAATCGGTATTTATAAGTGAAATTCATAGCTTTTCATTAAATAATCGATTTACGGCTCTAAATTTTATCACCATAGCTCGCTATGTCTCAAAAATTTATATTGTAAATCAATCATTTACTGAAATTTGAGCTCGCTAATTTTATATCGAACTCAGGTTATTAAGAATAAACTATTTTAAACAGGAATATCTGATTAACGAGTATATTTTACAAAATTTTCATAGAAATACGGAATAGCTTCTATCCCGGTATAAAATTGCTCCAAAGGAAAGTTCTCATTGGGAGAATGTATTGCATCCGACTCTAAACCAAAACCCATTAATATTGATTTAACACCTAATATTTCTTCAAATGTTGATATAATAGGAATAGAACCTCCACTACGAACAGGAACCGGTTTTCGGCTAAACACCGTAGTATACGCATCTTCAGCTGCTTTATATGCCGGAAGATCTATTGGACAAACATACCCTTGCCCTCCGTGCAAAATCTTAACATTTACCTTAACACTATTGGGTGCAATGGCTTCAAAGTAGGTTTTAAATAACTCGGCAATTTTATGATGATCCTGATTAGGAACTAATCTGGAGGATAATTTAGCATATGCCTTTGAAGGAAGAACTGTTTTGGCGCCTTCCCCAGTATATCCTCCCCAAATTCCACATACATCAAAAGACGGACGTATTCCTGTTCTTTCACTTGTTGAATAACCTTCTTCTCCATCCAATTCATCAACTTTAATTGCTGACTTATATGTTCTTTCATCAAATGGAGCTTGTGCCATTTGATTTCTTTCTTCTAACGATACATCAATTACATCATCGTAATATCCAGGTATTGTGATATGCCCCTTTTCATCTGTTATTTGGGCAATCATTTTTGTTAACACATTAATAGGATTTGCAACTGCACCTCCAAACAAACCGGAATGCAGATCACGACATGGACCTGTAACTTCAACCTCCCAATATGCCAGGCCTCTAAGACCAGTGGTTATTGAAGGTATTCCTGGTGAAATCATAGATGTATCCGACACAAGAATAACATCGCTTTTCAGCAAATCTTTATTCTCTTCACAAAACTTTGGAAGATTAACGGATCCAACCTCCTCTTCTCCTTCAATTAAAAACTTAACATTACATGGTAATTGATTGGTTTGCACCATAAACTCAAATGCTTTTGCATGCATAAAGGACTGTCCCTTATCATCATCAGCACCACGCCCATAAATAACACCATCTTTTACAACTGGCTCAAAAGGATCTGTATTCCAAAGCTCAATCGGATCAACTGGCATTACATCCATATGAGCATAGACAAGAACTGTAGGTAAGTTTTTATCAATTATTTTCTCAGCATAGGTAATAGGATTCCCGGGAGTTTCAAAAATCTCTGCTTTATCAAAACCTGATTTTAGTAATATCTTTTTCCACATTTCAGCCGCTCTATGCATATCCGGCTTGTGTGATTCAACACTACTTATTGAGGGAATCCGGAGTAAATCAAATAACTCACTTAAAAACCGATCTTTATTCTCACTTATATATGTTTTAATACCTTCCATATTATATAATTTATGCAAATTAAGTGACACAAGATACAAAAGATCCGTATTTCAAATCATGAATTAAGTCAATCTGTATTACAATAATTCTTTTTCCCGAAGTATTTTTTCAGATTCTTCCATTTCATCATAAAAGGCTTCCCCATATTTTCGAATTAAAGGTTCTTTTAAAAACCGGTACACAGGTACACCTTTCACCTTACCCAATTCTCTCGCATCATCGCAAATGGGCCACACATCATAATTCAATGCTTCTCCCTGACTTAATTTTTTGGTTCTAATTGGATAAAGATGGCAAGATATAGGCTTTCTAAAGTCAACTAATCCTTGCTTCCAGGCTATTTCAATAGCACAATGAACAGTCCCTTTCGTATCAAAATAAGTATACACACATTCTTTTCCATGAACGATAGGTGTCACTAACTCATCTTCAAAATCAATAACAGAAGTTCCTTCCTTTTCAATAATTTCGATAGAATCATCCGAAAGAAGATGTTTTATTTTAGGATAGATTTCATCAATAATCTCCCCCTCTTCCTTTTCAAGAGGTGCTCCGGAATCACCTTCAACACAGCATACCCCATGACATTTAGCTATATTACAAATAAACTTCTGTTGAAATAGCTCGAGACTTATTATTTTATCATCAATCTGAATCATCTGAATTCCTATATAAAGTTATAAAAAAGCAGTAACTCAAATGAGTTACTGCTTTGATCCCTTTTATCAAAGGTTATTATTTTATGTCAATAAGACAATTTCCGCTCATATCAGCTGGTTGTTCAACTCCCATTAATTTTAATAACGAAGGTGCAACATCTGCTAAAACTCCATTCTTAACATCGCCTTCACGCTCAGTTACCCAAACAAAAGGTACTGGATTTAATGAGTGAGCTGTATTTGGAGACCCATCAGCATTCACTGCATTATCAGCATTACCATGATCTGCAATAATGATAGCTTCATATCCATTTGCTTTGGCAGCCTCTACAACTGACTCAACACAATCATCAACAGCCTTTACAGCTTTTTCAATTGCCTCGTAAACTCCGGTATGACCAACCATGTCGCCATTGGCAAAGTTTAAACAGATAAAATCGTATTTCTTATTATTCAACTCAGCAACCACTTTATCTTTTACCTCAAAAGCACTCATCTCTGGCTGAAGATCATAAGTTGCTACTTTGGGAGAATTTACAAGAATTCTATCTTCACCCTCAAATACCTCTTCACGCCCTCCTGAGAAAAAGAATGTTACGTGGGCATACTTTTCAGTTTCAGCAATTCTCAGCTGTTTTAAACCAGCTTTCGAAACTACCTCTCCAATAGTATTTTGCACATTATCCTTATCAAAAAGAATATGCATCCCTTTAAACTTAGCATCATATGGCGTCATTGTACAATAATGAAGTGGAATTGTCTTCATTCCAGCTTCAGGCATATCCTGCTGAGTTAAAACAACGGTTAGCTCTTTCGCTCTGTCGTTACGGAAATTAAAGAATACTATAACATCTCCTTCTTCAATTTTACCTACCGGGTTTCCATTTGCATCAACCTGAACAATTGGCTTAATAAACTCATCGGTTACACCAGCATCATATGAAGCTTGAATCTCATCCAGAATATTTGTTGTTTGAGTTTCTCCTACTCCGGCAACCATAGCATCATAAGCAATTTTAATTCTTTCCCAACGCTTATCTCTATCCATTGCATAATAACGTCCTGTTACAGATGCCACTTTACCTACCGTCTCATCCATATGAGCCAATAAATTGCTCATAAAACCTTTTCCGCTCTTAGGGTCAGTATCACGACCATCCATAAAAGCATGTACAAAAACATCAGATAAACCATAATCTTTTGCCACACTAATCAGTTTATGAATATGATCCTGACTACTGTGCACACCCCCCTGAGAAACTAATCCTAGTAAGTGAACTTTCTTTCCTCTTTCTTTTGCATAGTTATAAGCCTTCTCTAATTCCGGATTTTTAGCAATTGAACCATCTGCACATGCACGGTTAATTTTCACCAAATCCTGATATACCACTCTACCTGCACCAATATTTAAGTGACCAACTTCTGAATTTCCCATTTGTCCATCAGGCAGACCTACATATTCTCCTGACGCATTCAGCTGCGAGTTAGGATATTTTTGTAATAATTGATCCCAATATGGTGTTTCAACAGCTGAAATGACATCAGACTTGGATTTATCTCCAAATCCCCATCCATCCAAAATAACAAGAATAGTTTTCTTATCCATGGTAAAATATTTTGATTTTATTAATATGCTATTTTAAATTATTCTAAATAGAGCGCAAAATTATCTAATTATAAGATAAAATCAAAGCTCCAACCTATATAGTTATAGTAAACTTCACTTTATAAACAACTCTTAACAAGATAGAACTGTGCACAATGCGCCTGCAACACGGAATTTCACCTCAAAAACACCTCATTAAACTCACCTTGCAATTATTAAATAAGTTAAACAATTAGCTCCATCGGGACAGACACATTTTGAAACTGCAATAAAAACTCCTTTATCATCCCCAGATAAATAAGCTTACCGAAGAACATTATTTAACATTTTAGTTATTGTCTGGATTTATCACTTACAGTACTTTTGCCAGCAAAATTTTAAAACTTTTAACAAATGAAAAATGCAAATCCTGCAGTTGTAGGTTTAGCCGGCTTTGGCTTAACCACATTATTATTACAATTTCATAACCTTGGACTAATCGGTATTGGTCCTGTTTTAGTTATGGGACTTATTTTTGGTGGGTTAGCCCAATTAATAGCTGGTTTTCAGGAGCAAAAAATGGGAAATAATTTTGGATATAGTGCTTTTGTCGCTTATGGTTCATTCTGGATTGGCTTGAGTATTCTTTGGATTTTAAACCACTTTAATGTATACAAATCAAACGGAACCGATGTAGGTTTTTTCCTTGTTGCATGGACATTATATACTGCAATCATGTTCATTGCATCCTTAAGGGTTCATCTAGCAATGACTTTTACATTTGCAACACTTTTAATTGGATTTATCCTTTTAGATCTTGCACATTTCGGAATGCATCAATTTACAAAAGTAGCTGCATGGGATTTAATTTTATGTGCAGGAGGTGCGTGGTATATGATGGCTGCAATTATTATCAATGATCTAGCAGGCAAGACCGTTATTCCGACTGGGAAAAAATTATTAAAATAAGATTACTAAAATTAACACAATATAAAGCTGTTTTGACAATAGGTTCAGAACAGCTTTTTTTTTATTTTCTAAAGTCATTGAAACTATTATAAAACAAAAAAGACCATAAGAAATAAATCTTACAGTCTTTTAAGTGGTACCACCTGGGATCGAACCAGGGACACATGGATTTTCAGTCCATTGCTCTACCTACTGAGCTATGGTACCCTGAATTTTACGGGTAGTATTAAATACATACTTTATATTTTGAATGTGGTACCACCTGGGATCGAACCAGGGACACATGGATTTTCAGTCCATTGCTCTACCTACTGAGCTATGGTACCATCATTTTTTTTTGATCTGCTATAACATTTTATAGAGACACCTTTTCTGTAAGGCGGTGCAAATATAATCAAAGATTTTTTACTGCAAAATCATTTTATAAATTTATCTGGTAAAAAATTTCACACAAGTATTAATATCAACTGTTCTTTAGTACTTTTGCACTCCAATAAAATTATATATGGAATTTAATACATATACATTAAAAAACGGAATTCGAATTATTCACAAACCAGATAAGTCTGAAGTAGGATATTGTGGTATTATAATAAATGCAGGTTCACGGGATGAAGATAATAATGAACATGGTATGGCTCATTTTATCGAACATGTGATATTTAAAGGTACAAAAAAAAGAAAAGCTTTTCATGTATTAAGCAGACTAGAAGATGTTGGTGGGGAACTCAATGCATACACAACAAAGGAAGAGACTTGCATTTATGCATCATTTTTGCAGGACGACTATGAGCGATCAATGGAATTAATTGCAGATATAACCTTCCATTCCATATTTCCTGACAAAGAAATAGAAAAAGAAAAGGAAGTAATTATAGATGAAATAAATTCTTATAAGGATTCTCCTGCTGAATTAATTTATGACGATTTTGAAGAATTACTCTTCCCTGATCATGCCTTTGGAAGAAACATTTTAGGAACTCCTGAATTGCTTAAATCATTTACACGAGAAGACATCTATAAATTTATCAGTAACAACTACCATACCGATCAAATCGTATTCTGTTCCGTAGGAAGCCAGAACTTTAAAAAAATCATTAGTCTGTCGGAGAAGTATTTTGGAGAAATTCCAGAAAAGAGAAGAATTCAAAAAAGAGAAGCCATAATTCCCGGCAAACCTACAACATTAAAAATTATTAAAGATACCTATCAAAGCCACATAATTATCGGAAGTCCAGCGTACGACTACAATCATCCTAAAAGACTTGGATTGCACTTATTAAACAACATTCTGGGTGGCCCTGGAATGAATAGCAGGCTAAATATGTCACTTCGGGAAAAGAAAGGCATTGCCTATAATATTGAATCCAGTTTTACTCCTTTTTATGGAACAGGGGTATTTTCAATATACTATGGGACTGATGAAAAAAACATTAATAAGAGTCTTAAGATAGTTTATAAGGAACTAGAAAAACTAAGAACTAAATCCTTAGGAAGTATGCAGTTGCATAAAGCGAAAAGACAATTAAAAGGACAAATTGCTATATCATCTGAAAATAAAGAAAGTTTAATGCTGAATATTGGTAAAAGTTACCTTCTGTACGACAAAGTAGATCCTCTTTCTAAAATATATAATAAAATAGATAAGATTGAAGCTATTGATCTACTTGACATTGCTAATGAAACATTCAGTCCGGAACAATTATCTCAACTTATTTACACATAGATCATGTCATTAAATAGTTACCCAATTAATTTAGATAATTACATACTTGAACACATTGATCAAGAAGACAAATTACTTTACGAATTAAATAGGAAAACACATTTACAGGTATTAAGACCTCGAATGCTTTCTGGTCACTTACAAGGTCAAATTCTGAAAATGCTTTGTCACATGATAAAGCCCAAAAACATTCTGGAGATTGGTACTTATACAGGATATTCTTGCATATGTATGGCTCAAACATTATCTGAATCAGGATTTATAGATACTATTGAAATAGATGATGAGATAGAATCATTTACACAGTCATTTATAAAAAAATCAGGTCTGTCTAAAAAAATAAAAATGCATATTGGTGATGCTATGGACATTATGCCAACATTGAATAAAAAATACGATCTTGTATTTATTGATGGCGATAAAAGGCAGTATCTCAATTATTACAATCTTGTGTTTGACATGGTAAATCCGGGAGGATACATATTGGCAGATAATATTCTTTGGGATGGTAAGGTAGTTGAACCTATTGATCCAAATGACACATACACTCAGGGAATTCTTGAATTTAACCAGATGATTAAACAAGATGATAGAGTTGAAAAAGTCATTTTCCCTTTTAGAGATGGAATCTTTGTAATCAGAAAGAAATAAAACTAGAATTCAAAAACTTAATTCATTAATCAATCTGAACTAAATGATACCTACCATGTTTCCTATACAAAACATCAAGAGTTCTACATTATTTTCAGAACCTTCTGTTACACTAAAAAGATTATTTTATAACTTATAATAATGAATAGAATTGGAATATTTTATGGTTCTTCTGTTGGCAACACCCGGTTTGTTGCAGAAAAACTCAACTCATTAATACCAAATGCAGAATTGATCCCTGTAGAAAGTGCTTCATCTGAAGATATAGAGAAATACGATTTTATGATATTAGGCACTTCAACCTGGGGAATAGGCAATTTACAGGATGATTTCGAAACATTTGTAGATACATTGCTTAGTTGTGATTTAACAAAAAAAACAATTGCTTTATTCGGGTTGGGCGACCAATATACCTATCCGGATACTTTTTGTAATGGGATGGGAAAACTATACCAGCTATTAAAAGAAAAGAATTGTTCATTCATTGGCGAATGGTCCACTGAATCTTATGATTTTTCTGAATCGCTGGCTGTTGTTGACGGAAAACTTGTTGGGCTTGCTTTAGATGAAGATAATGAACCTGACTTAACAGATCACAGATTAAACGAATGGGTTAGAACACTTAACATTATAGAATAACACTATCAAATACGAATTTTATCCATATCCTTTTTATCAAAAAGAGTCGGATAATCATCCAAAAAATGATCCATCACAGCACGCAATAGTGTTTCCCTTATGAATTTTGATTTATTCTTGATTTTATTCTTTTTACAATAGATATCAAGCGCTTCTTTTTCCTTATCATTTAGTAAAAATGCAGTACGATGACTACGCTTCATGAAATCTACTCTTCCGGTCGACATCTTTGACATCGCCTGTTTAACTTTTTTCTTTGCCATTCATAACTATATGAGGATAATAAGCGCAAAAGTAGTAAAAATAGATTGATTCAGAACTTATTGCACTAAAAACATTAAATACTATGCTATACATCAGAATTAAGTTCATTAACACATTAACAAGCTTTAACTTTAATTGACTCTTTTTAGACGATATATACTCTATATTTGTTGTGTAGATTTTTTTTCATAGATTTAGATTTTACAAGACTGATTTTAAGGGTTAAGGATAGGCAGTGGTCTATCCTTTTTTTTATTTCCTACACCCCTGTCTCAACCAGAAAACCACTCTCTTTTAATGGCATTTCATATATAATATCTCATCAGTGTAAACGAAAATAAGTTTGCCTAATATTCGAATTGATTTTAAGTTTATCCAATTTAAAGTAAATGAATAACCATATTCTTGCTCAATTGACATTTTCTTACTATATTTTCATTAGTTATTAACCTTTTCACTATTACATATTATGGAAAATGTGTTTTTAAAATACATGCGAGACAGAGTCGGTAAAACTGATACACAAATCGCATATTCTGAAGGTCCCGTGATTACAATATCCCGAGAATTTGGATGTCCTGGAAAACGCATTGGAAAATACTTATCTGAAGTTTTAACAGAAAAACTAAAAAGAGAAGGAAAAGATATAGAGTGGAGATGGTTAAGTAAAGAAATTATTGAAGATTCGGCTCGTGAACTTAAAATGAGTACATCAATAGTTAAGGATTTATCAGAAAAAAAGAGAAGAAGCTTTTTTGATAATCTAGCCCTGTTTTTCTCAGACACATACTATCCTAGTGATTCTAAAATTAATAATACAATAGCAAATTTCATTCATACTGCAGCCAGTGAGGGAAATGTTATAATTGTTGGTAGAGCTGCTGAAGCTATTACTAAGAATTTCAAAAAATCATTTCATGTAAAATTGGTTGCTCCTTTGGATTGGAGGGCTGAAATAATTAGTAACAAATACGGCAAAACAATTTCTGAAGCTAAAAAAGAAGCTATTGAGGTAGATAAAAGAAGGTCCCAATTCAGAGAATTTTTTGAAAGAGGTGTCCCCGATGTTGATTTTTATGACGCAACTTTTAATTGCAAAGAGATGACGGATGATGAAATTGTTGAATTAATGGTAATCATTGCCGAAACAAGAGGCTTTATCTAATCATTAAAAATTTTAATTCATAAAAAGAGCAGATTAGTAGGTAACTAGTCTGCTCTTTTTATGAATAGGCGTTTAATAATTGAATGACCTGATTGTAATAACCTGAACCAAATAAATTTAAATGATTCATAACATGATACAACAGATAAATATTTTCACGATATTCATAACCATCCTTTAATGGATAAGCCATATTATATGATACATAGAATTCTTTGGTAAATCCCCCAAACAATTTTGTCATCGCTAAATCAGCTTCTCTGTGACCATAATAAACCGCAGGATCAATAACAACAGGTTCTCCCTGTGTATCAACCATATAGTTTCCGCCCCACAAATCACCATGTAAAAGGGCAGGAGCCTCAATGTTACCATTTAAAATATCACTTACTTTTGATTCCAGAATCAAAAATTTAGATTTAAATTCATTTGTTACGTAACCATTCTGTTCGGCCAATTTAAATTGATACAATAAACGGTGAGTAAAATAAAATTCATCCCACGAATTTGAATAGGTATTTATCTGTTGCGTAGAGCCAATATAATTATCCTCATAAAAACCATAATTATCATTTGAATATTTGTGCATAGATGCAAATTGTTCTCCAAATTTATTATAGAAATCTGGTATTTTATGTCCTTCTTCTATTTTCTCGAGCAAAAGAAACTCATCATCAATTAAAATAACTTCGGGCGTTTTAATTGAAAATGATTGTCTGATTTCCTTAAGACCATTGGCTTCACATCTGAACATATTGTTACTAAAACCTTGCTTCAGAAAATATTTTTTGCCTGATTGCGTATTGATTACACTACTTTGGGCAATACAACCTCCTCCTACACTGTTACTGTGAATAACTTCCTCGTTAAGAAAAGCCGAAATTTTATTAATAATACTATGACTTGTCATCTTCTAGGACTTTTATTAATCCGTCACAAGCATTCTCTAGTATATCAAGAACATTTTCAAAACCTGCAGTGCCACCATAATATGGATCCGGTACCGAATCATTGAACTTGAAATCACCCGTACAATAATCAGTCATTTTACTAAGCCTGGCCAAATCAGAATCATTGTGTGCTCTGTTTTTTAAATCTATCATATTCTGATTATCCATGCCTATTACATAATCAAATTCGTCAAAATCTGTATTAGAGTCAAACTGACGACTTATGCTTGTTAGCGAATAATTTCTTATTCTTGCATGCTCACGCATTCTGGAGTCCGCAGGTTCCCCTGCGTGATATCCGGTAATACCTGCTGAATCAACGAAATATCTATCCTGAATTCCATATTCATGTAGTTTGGCTTTCATTACAGCTTCTGCACTTGGAGAACGACAAATATTACCTAAACAAACAAACAAAATTCTTTTCTTACTCATTATCTGTATTTTTAAATCACATAATTTTAGTCAGAAAACTTACGCATAATTTAGCTATAGTCATAAAAAATATTTTTCCACAGCAATAGCTTACTGCATGACTTATTCTGGAAAGACAAATTTAAAACAACAAAATAATATGATGCAATACTTAGAATAATAATACTAAAATTATTATTATCTATTACCTTAATAACCTGAGTTCGATATAAAATTAATGGCTCAAATCGCTTATAAATATTGAGTTTTAAGGAATGTTTGCGAAAGCATAGCGGGCTATGGTAAGCAAATATGACGCAGAAAATC
>JBNKRV010000129.1:0-52120 GCA_050296935.1 Marinilabiliaceae bacterium
TATCGGTAAGCCGTATGAGGGAATTGAAAATCATGAACGCCTTATAGAAGATAATAATACGAGAATAAAACTTCATGTACGGTTTGATGAAGGGGGCGCTGATAGTCTATTAATTATTGTTATTTTAGTCTCAATAATTAAAGTAGGCTATCAGGCACTACTCTACTAAGCCATTTTAAAAATCGTCAACTTTGGAATTTTTGCACAATTTATACTTTTACTAATTGATATATAATAAATACATAAAACAAACTGAGAAATGACAAAAAGACTTTTACTATTCGGATTTGTAATGATTCAAATTATATTTTTTGGTTTTAATTCTACCGAATCGAAATATAAATCGTTTATTGGCAAGGAATATAGAAGCCTGACAGAATTTAAAGAATTTAAGGGTTTCGAGGAATTAGGGGGCACAATGATTAAAAATCTTGAAGATAATGAATATACTTTGTCCCATTATAAAAATGATTCTATTGATTTAATTGCTTTTGAAAAAATAGTAAAACAACCTATTGGTAAAGTAAAATATTCGTTGATAGATATTCTTGAAATTAAAGGATTAGCTAAAAATCAATATATTAGTTGTGGAATGTGTAGATTAAATAAACAGGAGGATTCCGAAATCATAGCTGTATATGTGGATTCTGATACTGAATATTATAAAAATATAAATAAAGCTTGGAGAGCTAATCGTGAAAAAGGCATAATAGAATCTATTGATATAAAAGGAATAGATTGTATTAATGAAGGATTTGGAGTAGATTAAAAAAACGGCTTACAACAATAAGAATATAATAAATCACAAGCTGCCCAAAAGAATCCCCACAGGCTTTCAAAGTGATTAAATATATTTTAATGTAAGGTGTGTTTTTTAATGGGCATTAAGAACCTTGTTTCGTTGTTGAACGGAACCGGGAGAAGCGCTCTCCCTCTATGGGGATTGATATGGAAAAGGGATTGACTTTTATGCCAAGTGACATTAATCAGCAAAGGTGAAAGTCAGGTTTTAGGTTTGTTAATTCGTAAAATATAGAAGAAAATCACCTTCAAAGTACAAAATGACAGTTGATTTTCCTTTTTTTATTGACCACAGGACATACCTTTCCCATTACACTCCCAAAGGTGTTTATTATATTGAGATAGGAAGGTTAATGTTTATTGTTTTTTGTGTTTCAGGACTTCCCCTGATACTGGGTTTGAAGGAAGCTATGCGACGCATGGTACCGCACTTACATTCAGGGCATTGGTCATGGGCATGGCCGTAAAGTATTATAAACAACTCTTGCCAGGGTATACCCTTTTTAGATTCAGGAGCAACCGCTTTTAATACTTCCCGGATTATTTTCAAACACTCCTTCTTTTTACAAGAACCCAATATGCCATAATGCCGTATTTTCATAAATCCAGAGGGCAGTATGTGCATAGACAGCCTGCGCAAAAACTCAAAGTACGACAGATGCATTACATCAGATTTAGAGTTCCTGTAATTGATTCATGCAAAATGGATATTCCGGCTGATGCTGACCCCTTGGATTCAGGTTCAGAGGTGGGGTACTTCCTAATTAGTGTTCGTCTATAAAGTCCAACTACTGCGTTGTTGCTCAAAATCCAAATCCTCATATACGCTGGTATACTGCGGTTTGAATTTTTCACACGCCTTGTATTTAAACTTTATAGTTCAAATACCCGATTTTATGGACAGGCACAAAAAAAATGGACAAAATGAATTGAAAATTCAATGTTTTTATAAAACGAGTAGGTTTTGCAGGGAGCATTTGGAAAAATAGCTGTATTTATTTACTTTGGGGGCTATTAAAATTTTAAAAATGAGTTGTTAAATAGCTCATTTTGTTTAGATAAGAATTTTGTGATTGCCTTATAAATTATTATAAAACCTTAAAATTATGTATGGAGGATTAGTATATTGAAAACAAAACCTACGTTCGTTAAAGTAGTTATGCTTCTTACCCTGATTAATTTATTTATTCTGGTGTTGCGTAATATCATTGTTGGAAATGTATTTTATGAATTTCTAACATCCAACCTATTTATTGGATCAATGCCAGTCATTGTAATTGCGTATGTTTTATTTCGTTTTAACAGTAAGATGCATCCGGTTTTATTCTGGGTAGGTACATGTCTTTGGGTAGTTTTCTATCCCAATGCCCCTTATATGATTAGCGATTTAATACATGATAGTCAGGATCCGGCTATTAAACTCGACCCGGATCTTATTAAGTATGATACCTTGATCATATTTTCGTTGGCTATGTTATCTGTGTTTTATGGATTCCTCTCTTTAAAATTAATGTTTAATACATTTAAATCCAGATATGGGAAGAATTTTGCTCATATTGCCATACAAGCAACTATTATTTTAAGTTGTTTGGGATTTTATATGGGAAGAGAATTATTATCTGCCATAAAATTGGGTAACGGTTATCTGTATTCATGGGAAATATTTCTTGAGCCAGTTCAAATTATTAAAATAACCTGGAATGCTTTATGGCCTGTTCAGGATCATTTACCTGCATATGCGTTGATGGCTTTATTCGGAATTGTTCAATATTTGTTGTTTGTCATGTTTTATTATGTGAATAATATTGAAGCGGAACCGAATTGATAGGCTGAATGCTTATTGATTATGAGATAAGCTAGTTTATGACTGCATAATACACCAAATACATACTGACCTGAATTACAGAAACACACAGATGAAATAACTGTATGTTTAAAATTTTATTGTGATCACTTGATATCAAGGATGAATAACGGATTATTGATAGACTTAATCAAAATTTTATGAGCTTAGCACGAAAAATGGTTTACTTACTCCTTTCAATGGCAGCCATGTTATTTTTACCCTGGCTGGGGAGTTATTTTTATTACGATGGAAAATTTCCTGCTGATTTTTTAGCATACCCACCGCTTAAACCAATTGAAAAACCCGATTTTAATCTATACATATTTATTGCTGTAGCAATTGTGTGTGCAGGGATTGCTTCCATTTATATCAGACCCAAATGGTTTGGCTTTAAGAAAGCAGAATTAACAGCCGCCCCCAAAGTGACAAAAGTAAAATTACCTTTCTGGTTTTGGTTTGGCTTGGTATGTTGGGCAACTTCTCTAACCTTATTAAGCTTACATTTAAAACAACCGGCCTGGTTTATTCACTGGAGCGATGTTCCATTATTCTGGGGTGCAGTTCTTATGCTGGATGGATGGGTGTATAAGCGCACGGGAGGAAAATCGTTAGTGGCTGTGTTACCTCAGGAGCTTATCGGAATTGGGGTTGCTTCAATGACTGGCTGGATGATTTTTGAGTTCATGAATTTTTTTGTAGATGATAACTGGTATTATCCCTGGGGTAATATTCTGGATAGAGAAGAGTTTTTGTTATACGCTTTTATTGTTTCATCAGGACTGTTGCCTTTGGCGTTCGAGTGGTACCTGTTGTTTTTAACATTTCCAAAATTAGCCGTTCGTTTTAGTCGGGGTATTAAAATAACATTTAGCCCGGCTGTAAAAAATATTCTACTTGCTTTGTCCATTATTTCTATGCTGGCTGCAGGCCTGTTTCCTAATATCTTATTTTTTGTGTTATGGGTTTCTCCTCCGGTAGTACTAGGTGTGGTTTTAAATAAAATAGGAGTTTGGACTCCCTTTGATCCAATATCAAAAGGAAACTGGGGACCGGTATTGCTTTCGGCGCTCACTTATTTTGTGGCAGGTTTTTGTCTTGAGGGGCAAAACTACCTGAGTGCTATTCATGACGGGCAAGTTGCATTGTTTACTAACGATCCTGCTTATTGGCAGTATAGTCTTCCTTATGTAAATGTCGCTCACATATTTGAAATGCCTGTTTTAGGTTATTTTGGGTATTTACCATTTGGGGTGTATTGTTGGTTATGGTGGATTGCCACTGCCACTTTGCTTAATATTCCGGCAAAATTTTTAAAAGCAAATCCATTGGATTTTTAATGTTTTATCATGAGTAAATTAATATTGATTCTGTTGTTTTTACCTGTATTAATGTATGGGGAAAATATTGTATGGGATAGAGAGATGAGCAGTAAAGGAATTGGTGATCGGATAGAGATTCTTGAAGATGCAACAGGTCAGCTTACTTATGAACAAATTATTTCAGAAAATTATCAATCCGGGTTTCAACCAAACGAAAATCTTATATTAAGTTTGGGTTATACAGAGTCCTTTTTTTGGTTACGCTTTACCGTAGATAACCGTACTCAAAATCAGGTTCTACTCGAATTAGCACAAGCAGGTTTGCCGGTTGCGGAAATGTATTTTTCAGTTAACGATAGTTCGGTTCAGCATGTATTATCAGGTTACACCGTGCCATTGGAAGAAAAAAGCTTCAATAGCTCTTTTCAGGTATTTTCATTGCCTCCGGGTATCATACAATGTTATCTGAGAATTAATTCCAATTCAGAACCTGTGCCCATCAATTTATGTAGTGAAAAAACTTATGTGCAATCATCAATGCATCAACAATTTTTTTATGGTATTTATCTGGGGTTGATGCTATTTGTTGCACTTTATAACCTTTTTCTTTTTATATCTCTACGTAAGATCCTGTATTTGTTTTATACTTTTATTGTAGTGATTTATATAGGATATTCAGCAGCTGTTATTGATGGGTTTATTGTTTATTTTATTCCAAACGTTAATTTGCTGTTTTTATATACAACCATTCCTGCGATTGGGATTGTGCTGCAAACAATTTATTGTTTAGTTTTTCTTGAGGCTAAAAAGTATACACCTCAAATTTACAAATGGGTGGTGGGAATCGCTATCTATTTTGGCATTTGGATGGTTATTAAATTCTTTTTGACTTTTCCTGTAGTTCAACCAGTAAATACATTTAATGCTTTACTATCCTTTTTAACGATGGGGTTTGTTGGTGTACAAGTGGGGAGAAAAGGTAATAAACTGGGCTATTATTTTGCTTCTGCTTACTTCATCTATTTTATTCTGGTGGTTTTGCAGGCTGTGTATATAAATACCGGAAGTCCTCGGTATTTAGCAGGATTAAGTCATGTGGCTTATGCAACATTGATGGAGGTGTTTTTTCTATCTTTTCTTTTATCCAGACGATTTGAATGGGAAAAGGAAGAAATTGAAAATGATAAATTCGAAGCTCAGATCAAGTTGTTGGAAAAACAAAGGGAAAATGAAAGGATTATACAAACTCAGAACGAAATACTTGAAAAAGAGGTTGCTGCACGAACAGCTGATCTGCAGGAGATGAACGAAGAGTTCAGGGCTGCCAATGAGAGACTGATTGAATTGAGTGATTACAAAGAGTCGATGTCAGCAATGATTGTGCATGACTTTAAAAACCTGCTAAATACAGTTATTTCTTTTTCAGAGTCTATGCCAACCAAGAGGCGTCTGCAAAGTATACACAGTGCAGGAAAATACATGCATAATTTAGTGATGAACATACTGGATGTTCAAAAATTTGAATCCGTTGAGTTTGATCT
This sequence comes from Marinilabiliaceae bacterium, assembly GCA_050296935.1. Classification (GTDB taxonomy): domain Bacteria; phylum Bacteroidota; class Bacteroidia; order Bacteroidales; family Marinilabiliaceae; genus Saccharicrinis. Next base: position 5,508 of record JBNKRV010000129.1, read on the forward strand.
TGCATTAGGAAATCATCCCATACGTAAAGTTATTAAGGAAGCTATTGATCAAATGAGTTTTCTGATCGAACAAAAGTCAATCAATTTAACAATAAATGAAAAGGAAGAATTAATATCACGTTTTGATTATGAGTTGATTCTTCGAACGATAGTTAATATACTTTCAAATGCTATCAAGTACGTGCAAATTAATGGAAGCATAGATATTGTATCTTTAAAACAGGAGGATGATTTACTTCTTTCCATTAAAGACGATGGTATTGGTATCCCCGCCGATAAATTACATCTGGTGTTTGATAAATATACTCAAATTGAAGCACCAAAATCTGGAGCTGTTCGTTCTACCGGTTTAGGACTCGCTTTTTGTAAAATGGTTATTGAAGCACATGAAGGAAAAATAGGAGTAAAGTCTGAAGTAAATGTGGGATCTGAATTCTTTTTTACCTTGCCCTTGCTGAATGGAGATGCACCTGATTCCGACGTAATCGAAAAAATAAACTTTAAGGAAGATAATACCATAGAGTTAACTCACGAAGAGAGAGCGATACTGAGTCCTTTTCTTAAGGAATTAAGGCAATGGGAAATTTATGACTTCAGCGATATTCTGGCAATAAGTGAAAGAATAGAAAAAATTGAGAATGAGAATATACTAACATGGAATAATAATCTCACTAAAATTTTATACAGGGGAGATGCAGAATCTTATAAGAAAATAATAAACCAATAAATCATGTCGACTACCTCAATTGCGAATATATTAATCGTTGATGACCAGCCCGATATAATTGATGCTATAACAGGCTATTTAAAAGGTAAGGCCAATGGATTTAAATTCCTTCAGGCAATCAATGGTCAAATGGCATGCAAAGTAGCAGAAAAAAGGTTGCCTGATTTGATTATTATGGATTGGGAAATGCCATTAATGAACGGTTACGAAGCTTTGTTGGCCTTGAAAAACAACCCAATAACAGAACAGATTCCTGTAATTATGGCTACAGGCCGCTCATCACCTGAAGATTTAGATAAAGCTCTGAATGCAGGAGCCGCGGATTTTATTCGTAAACCTATTGAAAAGCAGGAGCTTTTGGCAAGGGTGAGGACATGCCTGAAGCTTTCAAGATATATTCAGGAAATAAAATCAAAAAATGACAAGCTACTTGATCTTAATCGGGAGAAAGATGGATTGGTAAATATGGTAGCTCATGATCTTAGGTCCCCACTATGTTCCATTTTCGGATATGTTGAATTGATTAAAAGCGAAGGTATGCTAAATCAAAATCAAAATTTATATCTCTCAACAATTGATCGGGAGATTCAAGATGGCATGTATTTAATCGATGACTTGCTTTATGTTCATTCCAATGAGTTTGATGCTCCAAAACTAGAGCTTGTTGAAATTAATATGAAGGAGTATATTGAGGAGTGGGTTAAAACCTTTGAACAACAATTGAAGAAAAAAGATCAGAAATTACATATTGAAGTGTCTGTTGAGCATACTCAGTTTAAAACAGATCAACTGGTTTTAACTCGTATACTTAACAATCTTTTATCCAACGCCATTAAGTTCTCACAGAATAAAACCTCTATCTATATCACGATAAGAGATACCGGTTTAAGATTTGATGTTTCAGTTCGTGATGAAGGTCCTGGTATTAGCATGGATGATCAGAAAATGATGTTTAAACGTTTTCAGAAATTAACAGCAAGACCTACTAATGGAGAGAGCTCCAATGGATTAGGTCTTTCAATTATTAAAACTTTGGTTGAAAAGCTAAAGGGGGATATTGTTGTTAATAGTGAATTGGGAAAAGGTACCGAGTTTATTATTAAACTTCCAAAAACAGGTGTTGAAGATCGTCTTATTAAAAAGGAATCAATTTGATGATTCCTGATGTATAAATCACGGTTTAATTGAATTGGTTTGAGCAACACCAATTAGCCTGTCGTACTGGTCGGCAATACTTCTGTAATAAACTAAAATCAAGTAATCATTTTCAGTTTCGGAGTAAGAACCCTCAATGCGCATCACAGATGCTTCGTCGGACTGTGTTTTTTTTAAGGCATACTGGTAATTGTAAAATCCCTGCTTTAATAAAATGGTGGTTTCGTAATTTTTGAAACTGGGATTGTATCTCATCTTACTGGCATTGGTGAATTGCCAGTCAGTGAACTCGCCCAATAAAAACACATCCCCTTCAAAAAAAGGATCCTGTCGGGGTATCGAGAAATGCACCATCACATATTCCGATTCAATCTCCGGATCTCTGTTTTCACGGTTTTCAATGACGTATTTGCCATTAAAATCATTCCTGAAAAAGTAGCTGGCATCAGTAATAATATTGTCGGGAAACATTTCAACATGATAAAAAGGTTCATGATAAACAATATCTTTTACACGGGCACTCTGATACCGGACGCTTCGTATGTCAAGCCATCTGAACTCATTTCCACCCTCAAAAATCAATTCCTTGTTATAATTATATATAAGCGACCCTTGTTTAATAAACTGAGGTTTTAAATTATAAATAGCATTATCAAGTCGTCCGTTCTGAAATATACTCACCTTTACATCCTCAAGCGGATTGTTAATTTCAAAATTGGGATGATCGATTGTGAAGTCCACTTCCTGATAAGCCTTGCGTATTTCAGCATTCATAGTGAATTTAATTTGAGGCCGAACTCCGACTTTGGGTTCAATTACCATAAACTTCCGGGTTAAAACAGGATGTTCCTTGTCAAAATCTTCATACACCTTTATAATATAGTTACCCGAATACCTAAGCTGAATATCCTGATTGGGTAACTCTATTGCGTAATGGATATAATTAATGGTAGTGTTAAAGGAAAATTCATAATCCAACACCTGTACCTGATTAATGCCATCAATGTAATCAGCTTCGTTAATTAATGAAGGTTCCCAGTTTCTGTCGCAATGAATAATTGAATAGGTATAGTTTCTGGTATCCTCTGTAAGATCGTCAAATGTGAGTTGTATTTTTTCTGATGATCCTAATCTGATGATGGGGTAGGATAGTGACCAGCCTTTTTTATGGCACAATACTGTCTTTATGGTACTGCTGTATGTGTTGTTTGCTAAAACCTGAGCATGTGTATTGAATGACAGAGAAAAAATGGCGAACAATACGGTGTAAAATATGTTTGACATGGTGTAGTTAATTTTCGATAAAATTAAACAAATTAATATGAGCAGGTTACGTAATGAAACGATTTATCGTTTTTTTTCTTTAATAGATGCTTATATAATAAGGTTTAGTTATAATTTATTGTATTTTTGCATCTAAATTTTTTTTAAACTTTTTATCAAATATGTCAGACGTGATCAAAATAAAAAGAGGTCTTGATATTCGGTTAAAGGGCAAAGCTGAAAAAGTTTTCGGAAGTGCCGGAATGCCTGAGCTCTTTGCTGTCAAACCAGCTGATTTCCCGGGTTTGGTTCCTAAGTTGACAGTTAAGCCTGGCGACAAAGTTAAAGCCGGATCGGTGTTGTTTTACGACAAATACCGTACCGACATTAAATTTGTTTCTCCGGTAAGCGGAGAGGTTCAGGTAGTTAACAGGGGAGAGCGAAGACGAATATTAGAGGTTGTGGTTAAAAGTGATAACCAAAATGAATCTGAAGACTTTGGAACAATTAATGTTTCAGGGGCAAGTAAAGAAGAAATTACAGAGAAACTACTTGTAGCAGGGTTGTGGCCGTTTATTCGCCAACGACCATATAATGTAGTAGCTAATCCAACTGATACGCCAAAGGCGATATTCATTTCAGCATTTGATTCTTCGCCGTTAGCTCCCGACTATGATTTTATTGTTGAAGGTCAGGAGAAAGAACTACAAGCTGGTATCGATGCTTTAAACAAGCTTACTACTGGCGGAGTTCATTTAGGAGTAAATCAGGAAGCCGCATCTAAACATTTTCTATCTTTAAAAGGAGTTACCACACATTCCTTTTCAGGCCCGCATCCAGCAGGTAATGTAGGTGTTCAGATTAGTAAAATTTCACCTGTTAATAAAGGCGATCTTTATTGGACAATTCAGCCACAGGAGGTAATATCAATTGGTAAACTGGTATTAGAAGGTACTTACGATGCCTCAAGAACTGTTGTTCTTACCGGATCTGAGTTAATAAAGAGAAACTACGTTAAAACAAAATTAGGTGCCAGCATTAAGCCTTACGTTGAAAATAATGTTGAAAGTAGCGGAGATATCCGTTATATCAGCGGAAACGTTTTAACAGGAGATAATGTTGGTGTAGACGGTTATCTGGGTAGCTATCACTCTCAAATTACTGTAATACCAGAAGGTAATGTTCATGATTTTATGGGGTGGGCAGCTCCTGGGTTAAAAAAGTTTAGTGTGTCAAAGTCTTTCTTTTCATGGATTTCTCCTAATAAAGAATATACATTAAATGCGAACCTTAATGGAGGGCCGCGTGCTATTATCATGTCGGGTCAGTACGATAAGGTTATGCCGATGGATATTTTACCGGAGCAACTTATTAAGGCTATTATTACAGAAGATATTGATAAGATGGAGCAGTTAGGAATTTATGAAGTGGTTGAAGAAGATATGGCCCTTTGTGAATTTGTTTGTACCTCAAAATTAGAAATTCAGAGCATTGTACGTAAAGGTATCGATGTAATGATTAAAGAGATGAGCTAAACTGTTTAGTCAAATTGTAAATATTAAAATTATAATAAATTGAAAGCATTAAGATCATATTTGGATAAAATCAAACCAAACTTTGAAAAAGGTGGGAAGTTTGAAAAATTGCACTCAACATTTGATGCTTTTGAGACCTTTCTATTCACTCCGGATACAACATCTGAATCAGGTGTGCATATACATGATGCCATTGATTCAAAAAGAACAATGTCTGTTGTGGTATTTGCTTTAATACCTGCATTGTTGTTTGGTATTTGGAATACAGGTTATCAACACTTTTTGTCATTAGGTCAGGCTAGTGCTGATTTTTGGCAATTGATTGGGTACGGTGCTTTAAAAGTACTACCTATCGTTGTTGTTTCCTATGTAGTTGGTCTTGGCATTGAGTTTATTTTTGCTCAAATGAAAGGTCACGAAGTGGCCGAAGGATTTTTAGTATCCGGAATGTTGATTCCATTGGTGTTACCAGCAGACATTCCTTTGTGGATGGTAGCTGTTGCTACTACCTTTGCAGTAATTATCGGTAAAGAAGTTTTTGGAGGAACAGGAATGAATATCTGGAACCCTGCTTTAGTAGCCAGGGCCTTCTTGTTTTTCGCTTATCCATCAAAAATGTCGGGAGACTTGATCTGGGTATCCGGATTAAGCAAGGGACAAGGTATTGTTGATGGATTCTCAGGAGCTACTCCTCTTGGAAATGCAGCTATTGGTAAGATGGATTTATTACCATCAACACTTGATAGCTTTATCGGAACAATTCCGGGTTCAATAGGAGAAACAAGTACGTTAGCTATTTTAATTGGAGCAGTTATTTTATTGGCCACCGGTATTGGTAGCTGGAAAATTATGCTTAGTGCCTTTGCAGGTGGATTTTTAATGGCTTTAGGTTTCAATGCAATTGGAACAACAGCACCAATGACTGTTGATGCAGTTCAACAACTTTGTTTAGGTGGATTTGCTTTTGGTGCAGTATTTATGGCAACAGATCCTGTATCCGGCGCACGTACTGAGAAAGGAAAATTCATTTATGGATTTTTAATTGGAGTATTTGCTATCATGATACGTGTATTTAACCCGGCTTATCCAGAAGGGGTAATGTTGGCAATCTTATTGATGAACACTTTTGCTCCATTAATTGATCATGTAATTGTTCAGCAAAATATTAAACGCCGTTTAAAAAGGGTTAAAATAAACGCTTAATAAATTAGAAAAATGGACAAACAAGGAAATACATACACAGTCCTGTATGCGGTTGTCATGGTAGTTTTAGTAGCTGCAGTTTTAGCATTTGTATCAGAATCATTAAAGCCGATACAAAGTAAAAATGTAGAAATCGCTAAAAAAATCGATATTTTAAAATCGGTAGGAATTACCAGTGACGCTTCTACTGCAGAAGGATTATACGAAGAACATATTGGTGCAAATACAAAAGTAATCAATATGCAAGGTGAGGAAGTTAAAGGTAATGCTTTTGATGTGGATATGAGTAAGGAGGTTCGTAAGAAACCTGCTGATCGTAATTACCCTTTATATATTTGTAAGCTTGATAATGGAGAAGAAAAGATAATTATTCCTCTTCGCGGAGCTGGACTTTGGGGACCCATTTGGGGATATATCTCGCTTAACAATGATAAGAAAACCGTTTATGGTGCCACCTTTGATCATAAAGGGGAAACTCCTGGTTTAGGTGCTGAAATTTCGAAAGATTTTTTCCAGATACCTTTTAAAGGAAAATCCATTTATGACGATTCAGGTGAATTTACCTCTATTGCAGTTGTTAAAGGAGGTGGAACAGAAAATAACTCTCATGCAGTTGATGCCATTTCAGGAGGTACCATAACCAGTAAAGGGGTATCGGCTATGTTAGAAGAGTGCCTATTAGGGTACGATAAGTATTTAAAAAATTAAACGGTTAAAAAATGAGCGACAAAGAACCTTTGTTTTCAGCAAAAAACCGAAAATTGATAACAAATCCGCTAAATGCACAAAACCCGATTACCATTCAGGTTTTAGGTATTTGTTCAGCCTTAGCGGTAACGGCTAAATTAGAGCCGGCAATTGTAATGTCTATTTCGGTAATGTTTGTGTTGGTATTTGCCAACATGTTAATTTCTCTTTTACGTAATACTATTCCTTCACGAATCCGTATTATCGTTCAGTTAGTAATAGTTGCTGCACTTGTAATTATTGTAGATCAAATTCTACAGGCATTTGCTTATGAAGTAAGTAAGCAGTTATCTGTGTTTGTTGGTTTGATTATTACCAACTGTATTATTATGGGGCGTCTTGAGGCTTTTGCTTTAGGTAATAAACCTTGGCAATCGGCACTTGATGGTGTAGGTAATGCTGCTGGTTATGGTGTTATATTAGTTATTGTAGCTTTTTTCCGTGAGTTATTTGGATCCGGTACACTTACACTTCCAGGATTAGGAACAATGCACATTATTCCTCAATCTTTTTATGACAGTGGCTATGTGAATAACGGTTTTATGATATTACCTCCCATGGCCTTGATAACAGTAGCTGTTATCATCTGGGTTCAACGTTCACGTAATAAGGATTTGATTGAATCTTAATTTATTAACAGGAAAAACTAATTTCAATGGAAAATATAATTAATATATTCATCAAGTCTATTTTTATAGATAACATGGTATTTGCTTACTTCCTGGGTATGTGTTCTTACCTGGCGGTTTCAAAAACTGTGAAAACATCATTCGGACTTGGTATTGCTGTAGTTTTTGTACTCTTAATTACTGTACCAGCAGATTATCTTTTAAATGAATATGTACTTAAAGCAGGTGCACTTTCCTGGTTAGGAGACGGATTTAAAGATGTTGATTTAAGCTTCTTAAGCTTTATCATGTTTATCGCGGTAATTGCCTCAATGGTTCAGTTAGTAGAGATGATTGTAGAAAAATTTGCTCCGGCACTTTATAGTTCACTGGGTATTTTCTTACCTCTTATTGCTGTAAACTGTGCTATTCTTGGAGGATCTTTATTTATGCAGGAGCGTCAGTATGCTTCTTTAGCTGAAGCTACTTCTTTCGGATTAGGTTCTGGTATTGGCTGGCTATTAGCTATTGTTGGTATTGCTGCTATCCGCGAAAAATTGAAATACTCTGATATTCCGGCTCCATTACGTGGATTAGGTATCACTTTTATAGTTACCGGATTGATGGGTATTGCGTTTATGAGTTTTATGGGAATTCAACTTTAAAAGTAAGAAAATAGATATACTATGATATTTTTAGCAAGTCAGGGTACAGTAATCACTACTAGTGTGGTAGTTTTCTTACTAGTTATCCTACTGTTGGTGTCCATTCTTTTGTATGTAAAACAAAAGCTTACACCGGCAGGAACAGTTACTATTGATATTAACGAAGGAGAGCAGGCATTGGAGGTCGCTCCCGGACAAACGTTATTATCAGCTTTAGGAAACAACAAAATTTTCCTCCCTTCTGCCTGTGGTGGTGGTGGTACTTGTGCCATGTGCCGTTGTCAGGTAAATGATGGAGCCGGTTCTATTTTACCAACTGAAACGGGTTATTTTACACGTAAAGAGCAAGCCAATAACTGGCGTTTAGCTTGTCAGGTTAAGGTAAAAGAAGACATGAAAATGGAGATTCCTCAGGAAATTCTGGGAATTAAGAAGTGGGAGTGTACAGTAGTTTCCAATGATAACGTAGCAACTTATATTAAAGAGTTTGTTGTGAAGTTACCCGAAGGCGAAAATTTAGATTTTAAATCAGGTGGATATATTCAGATTGACGTACCTAAAATCACTGTTGATTTTAAGGATATGGAAATTGGTGATGAATATCGCGAAGAATACGAGAAATTTGGCATCTTTGATTTGAAGATGGTTAACCCTGAGGAGACTTTTCGTGCTTACTCTATGGCTAACCATCCTGCTGAAGGTAATATTGTAATGTTGAACATTCGTATTGCAACTCCTCCTTTCGATAGAGTGAATGGCGGATTTATAAATGTAAATCCAGGAGTTTGTTCTTCGTATATTTTCTCTCGTAAGCCAGGTGATAAGGTTACTATTTCAGGACCATATGGAGAGTTCTTTATCAAAGAAACGGATCGCGAAATGATGTTTATCGGTGGAGGTGCCGGTATGGCTCCAATGCGTTCGCATATCTTCCACATGTTCCATACAGTAAAAACGGGTCGTAAAGCTACTTTCTGGTATGGAGCACGTTCTAAAAAAGAGATCTTTTATCAGGAGCAGTTCGAAGCAATCGAGAAGCAATTCCCGAATTTCAAGTTTAAAATTGCTTTAAGTGATCCGCAACCTGAAGATAATTGGGAAGGTTCTACCGGATTTATTCACCAGGTAATTAATGATGAATACTTAAGTAAGCATGATGAGCCGGAAGATATTGAATATTATCTTTGTGGACCTCCAATGATGAATGATGCAGTTAACAAGATGCTTTATGATTTAGGTGTGCCAGATGAGATGATTGCATTTGATGACTTTGGATCATAAGCCTTGCTTCAGAACTAAAATATCAAGTCGGAAGACTGATTTATATAAAAAAGACTCCTTCGGGAGTCTTTTTTGTTTTAGGATATTTAAAGTTTATTGCTTTTTCATACATTCGTGAAACTTGTATTGGTTTTTTTAAATCTGCAGACCAATCGGTTCAATAGAGTTTGTATTGAAATCAGGTTAATAGATTTTATAATACTTATTGCAGGTAAAATATAATAGAAAGTTATCTTTATACTTAGAATCTTGATACTTTTAAAATGAAAGCAAAAAGAATTATTCGTAATACCTTCCTTATAGCATTAAGCTTTGTATTGATTTTGGTAGTTCTTGCCGAAATATTCAAGAATGATATTGTTCATAGAGCCATTACCAGGGGGGCTAAAACATTCGATGTTCCTTTGGCTGTTGGAGAAGTGGATTTTAGTTTATTATACCGTTTCCCACTGGCAACCATCGAATTTAACGATATTTTGGTTTTTGATCGTCCCTTAAACAAAGATTCCATCCATCAAAAACAAGATACTATTGCCAGCATTTCAAAGTTGTATGCTTCTGCAGATATAATAGAGCTGATTAAGGGTAATATATTGGTCCGAAAAATTGAAATAGAAGATGCATCGGTTCAATATGTAGTGGATAGTCTAGGTCATTCGAATTTTGATTTTCTATTGAAAAAAGAGGATTCTATTCAGGTAGATGAAACAGATACAACAAAAATTCAAGGTGTTTATACGCTTGAAGAACTGGAGCTTACCAATATTCAGTTAAATTATGCTGATAGTCTGCTTCATACTTCAGGTGTTTTTTTAATACCTGAATTAACAATGAATGGTGAAGTACAATCTACCGGATTTAAAGCCTCAACAGAAGGTGAATTAGTTTTAAAGGGTTTAGCATACGAGAATTATAATTTAGGTGCTTTGGAGGATAGTAAAATACTGTTTTCAATCACAGCATTAAATGATACTTTTGATATCTCAGATACAAAAATAATTTCGTCATTTGGAGAAATCGGATTGAACGGAAATCTGGTTCAACAAGACAGTGCATTAGTAGATATTCATATTTATGGAAATGCACTGGATATTCAGAAAACGTTAAGTATTTTTCCGGCTCAGATGTTACAAGAATACCAAATTAAAAAGGCATCAGGATGGATTAATTTTAACGGAGATGCCAAAGGATATCTTACACAAAATGTGCAGCCTCAGATTTCTGCTGAACTTGATTTTTCTGAGGGTTCTTTAACCTACGCCGAATATCCTGAAGTAAAAAATATGAGACTGATTGTGAGTTTGTCTAATGGTTACAATGCCAGTATTCAGTCATCTGCTATCGACTTAAAAGAGTTTCATGCCGAAACTGAATTAACCTCAATAGATGTTTCAGCGCAGATTCTAAACCCTGAAAAACCTCAATATGATATTGTGGCCAATATAAGTACACATCTTCAGGAAATAATGCCATTTATTCCCGATTCATTAAACGTTAAAGAGCTTAAAGGAGTATTGAAAGCAGAACTTAAAACGGCAGGAATTATGCCTGATTCAGTTGATGTTTCCTTTATGGATTATTTGTTGGATCGTACCAGCTTATCCTTGAATATGGATGCTGTCTCTTTTCAAATGGATTCGGTCCCTGCAGTCAATGATTTGGCTACGAACTTTCAATACCGGCCTCACGATGTCAAACTAAGCGGATTTAAAATGAATGTTCCCGATTATAAGCTCAATGTAGTCGATGGATATATTCATTCATCATTTAAGGGTAATCTAAGCGAATATGAGCATATGAAGCTTAGTTTGGATAGTGTTTATTTGGCTATGCCGCAATCGTCCTTTTCTACTTCCGGTAATATCTCAGGATTTAAAGAAGTGAAGTATTCACTAAAGAGTTCTGCAAATTTATTTCTGAACGAGGTGGCCAATATGATCCCGGATTCAATGGTATATTATATGTCGGGAAAGGTACAGGCAAATCTGGCTTCATCTGGTAGTTTTCATATAGATTCAGTATCGGAACAAGCAATGGCATTATTATTTGAGAATAGTCGCCTTGATGTTGCAGTTGAAGGTTTAACACTCGACATGCCGGATACCATTATGAATATTTCAAATCTGCATGGTAAGTTCAACTATTATTCAGATACTCTGAAATTAAACTTTGTTTCAGGTAATTACCTGGGACTGGATTTTGGAGCTGATTCTACAATAATTTGCAACGTTTATACTGCTGCCATACAAAACAATAAAAAGGAGTTGTATGTGAACGGTAATTTCGAAGTTGGAGATCTGGATTATGCCTGGATAGAGCCTTTTATGACAGATACAATTCCCTTGTCAGAAGAAGAACAAAAAGCAAAACATGAGGAAGAACCCTATGTGCAAAAGTTTACAACAAAAGTTAATGGGAAAGTTAAAGTCAGGAGTTTTAGGTACGGTCAGGTTCTGGTAGAGAATTTATCCTCTTTATTTCTGGCTAAGGTCGATGATGGTTATTTTGTGGCAGATCAATTGTCGTGCAATGCTTTTGGTGGAGATGTGAAGGCCTCAGTTCGTTATGAAATGAATCCTGATTTCAGAGATGTATTATTATTTAAAACAGATGCCCGAAAGCTGGATGTATCCCGAATGATGAATGAGTTGGAAGAATATATTGGTCAGGAGGATTTTAAAGCTGAGAATGTAAGTGGTACGTTATCTACAATCATGGATGGTAAAATAGTTCTTCAGGAATATTCACCTGTTTATGACGAGATGTTATTGAATGGATCACTAACATTGGAAAATGGGGCTTTGGTAAAGGTTAAACCCATTATGGAAATTGAAAAAATACCTATGACTGGATTGAAGGGATTAGATAATTTACGCTTTAGTACTTTGAAGAGTGATTTGTTTTTATTTAAAAATAAAATGTACATACCACAAACTCAGATTGTCACCACATCTTTTGATGCAAGTTTTTTGGGGATGTATAGTTTTGGAGAAGATTATGCATATCATGTACGGGTTTTTCTTGGTGAAGTTTTAGGCGGGAAGAATAAATCTAACTTGAAAAAAATGGCCAAAGAATCAGGCTTTGAAGATGAAAATGAGGATGAACCTAAAAAAGGGAGAACCCCATTGTATTTGGTGTCAAAATCTGTGAATGGGAAAGAAAAAGCATGGTGGGATAATAGACCTGACCGGAAAAATATGGTTGCCAAAGTGAAATTACAGAAACAGATGGTGGATATGAGGTTTCATCCCGGATTAGTTAAATATGATACAGAGGAATAATATAAAAGAAATGAGAATTAAAAGCTGCTTATTCGGAATTTTGATGATTATTATTGGATTGTATGCCTGTGATAACACCAGTAAAAGGGAATTTGTAGAAGTTGGAGAGGAGATCGTTCAGGAGCCTGAAGATGTAGTTTTTGGAAACGATACAGCATCTCATTCTGTTTTTTTGTACGCAAGCTATAATTGTAAGTATTGCAGATTTTTATTTTCACGAACCATTCCGAAGTTAAAAGAAAAATATTTAGATAAAAATACCGTTAAAGTAGTTGTGAAATTTGTGGAGCTGAGTGAAAATGCAGATTCTTTTTATGCATTAAATGCCGCTGGTTGTATATACCGTTTCGGACAATATGAAAAATTTCATGAGTTACTGTTAGCAAATCCGGCAGTTGTGATAACGGATGATTTTTATAGTTTAGTGGATGATATTATGAGTGAAAATCCTGATATCGCTCAATGCATTACGGAAAATCAAGATTATAGTTATTTGAAAAAAAATATAAAAGATTTCAGGAATTTTAAATTTACCGGAACTCCAACAATGGTTATAAATAATCATGCTTATTCCGGATATATTTCTTTTGAAAATCTTGATAAAATAATAGAAAGAGAATTTAACTTTTAACCAATTAAATAGAATAAGATGAAATCGAAATTGTTTTTATTAGTGATGCTTTTTATGGTTGTCTTTACTGCTTGTAAGGATGAAGAGTCAGATGAATTTTGTAACAATCCAGAAGCTGCTTGTCCGGATGATACAGCTATTGATGCTACTGCTTGTTGTACAGACCAGAATTGTTACTGGACTTATAATGATCAAAAAATGGAGTGTAATGGTGATGATTGTTCCGAAGTATTAAATGCAATTGTAGCTGATGCTTGTGCTGCAGGTATTACTTCTATGAAATCTTCGGATATGAGTTTAGAACAATTGAAAGCAGAACTTCAGTCTGTTACCCGGAAACTTCTGGCAGAAGCTCGTGCTTGTTCAGGTTGTAAGTAATCAATTTACAATACCTCACAATTTAAAGCTGTAAAGAAATTTACAGCTTTTGTTGTTTTAATATATCTGTATTATAGGAATCATTTATATCAATTTTAATATTGTTAAACCTTGCCAGGTTAGTGAAGTTAGGTGATTTTTCACTAAATTTATTATCGTAAATAAAGCATATTTTAAAGGCATCAGGATAGAGAGTTGCTGATTCAGACTTCGATTATCGGGAGGATAATACAAAAAAATACTGTGCCTTTACGTCTCTTTTTCTTGTATCTTGATACTAAATTCATTCGTATGAAAACATTTATATTTCTATTGTTTTTGGGTTACCTCCTCTTTCCAGACTCTTCATATTGTCAGAAAGGATTTACCTATAGTGAGTCTCAACCTACTTATTTTCAGGATTTAATTTCCGGAGCAGTTAATAGTGGAGAAACATTTCAATTATTAAAGAGAACGAAGGATAAAGTATTTGTTATTGAGAGTTACAATAAGTCTAATATGGATTTGGTGTCAAAAAGTATATATAACAATTCTGATTCCGGAATGGGAGCCCTCACGCCTATTGACCTTGTGAATTTAAATGGAGAGAATTACCTTGTTTTATCAGCAACAAATACATCATCTAAAAAACAAATTGTTGCGCTTCAAAAGATAGATTCCAATGGAGAATCAACCGGTGAAATTCAATTAGCAGGATCATTCGATCTTAATCAGGCAACGAGCGAATTAACTTTTACCATTGTAGTTTCAGATAATCATACTTGTTTGGCTGTATTAGTTCCGGTAAATAATCCTAATAGCGAACTATATAGTATGGAGGCAGTCGTCTTTAATAATAAAAATAAATCGCTTTTATTTTACAGGCTTAATACACATTTAATATCTAAATGGGTGAAGCCGGGAAATATTATGGTAACAAATAATGGGCAGCTCCTGATTCCTCTATCTGAATCCGGAAATACAAATTATCGCCCCGGTAAATTAGAAGAAAAGAGTTTGACTTTATATATTAGTCAGAAAGAAAATATGTCCTTTAAATCCATCGATATATTATCTGCCGACTATGAGTATTCAACTTTAAACTATACTTTATCTCCGGATCAGAAATATCTTGAAATGTGGGGGATGTATGCGCATATTGACAATAAATATGGCGGTGGTGAATCTGCAGGATTATTCAATAAAATAATTAACCTGGATAATAGTTCTGTTGAAAAATCTACTTCAAAACCTTTCCCCCGTTTATTGGTAGCTTTAGTAAATGAGAAAAAGGAATCAAAAGTTAAAGCTGATGAGGGTATATCGAATCGTTTTAATTTAATGCATATTCTGTTTCGAGATCATAAAAGATGGTTAGTGTTTGAGCATATTGATACCTACAAAACCAATAGTTACACTACAAAATTCAATTCTTACATGGATTATAGTCACTATAATTTAGGGTATGTTTTAATGATAGAAACAAACAATGCCTGTGATGTGGAGAAGCAAGTATTCATACCTAAAAAACAACGGTCAATTGACGACAGCGGATTGTATGGTTCTATTTTGGTAAAGGAAAAATACAATGATATATTGTTGTTTTTTAATGATGATAAAAGAAATACATCTAATACCACCATTCCGATGCATAAAGGTAAAACCATGATTGATCCTGTTAAGGCAGGATTGTTTAAGGTTACTGTACACGAAGATGGGAGTTGGGATAAAGAGTTGCTCAAAGAAAATATGAGTGATAAAAACCTGATTGTTCCGATGTCGTATTTGGATGCAAAAGACCATACTCATTATGGTATTTATACACAGAATATTTTCTCTGAAAAAACAAAGAACCTGAATCTGGGTATTTTTAAATTGGAGTATTAGGCAAAATAAATTAAAGCTGCATCTCTTGCTAAATACAGCATTATTTGTTTTACCCCCATTATTTTAAATCAAGAATAAAGATAGGTACAGGGAGGATAAATCATCATGGTTGTTTTCGCCGTAATATGGAGATTTTACATTACTTTTGATGGCGAATTAAAAATATTAATAACCTGAGTTCGATTAAAATTTTTAGCATTCAGATTGACATAAAAGGCTGATATACAAGGCGAATTTTGCATGGCTAGCTCGCTAGCTCGATAAATTTAACGAAGTAGATCAGTTTTTATGCAAAGCATGAGAGTTTCCGCTTATAATTATTGCGATAAGTGAGTGTAGAAGCAAAGTTTACTTTGATTATGCTGAACGCAGCAATAATCAGGAACTAAACAGAGATCTACTTTCTGAAAATTATTCAAAATAGCCCGCTATTCTTTAATGTGGAAACTTTATGATAGGACACATTGAACTCGCAAAATGCTCGTTTCATGATTTTCAGTTGAATCTCACTATTTATAGGCGGTCTGAATCCAAAATTTTATGTCGAATTCAGGTTAATAGTTCCGCTGAAAAAGTGGCTTAAAAACTTGTAATTTATTAGAGTATATGAAAAATACATTATTAGTTCTGTTTATAGGAATTACATTGATTTCATGTAATCACCAGTCAAAAGATTACCTGAAGCTTGAGGGAATGATTTTCGGGACTTATTATCACATTATTTATGAGCCGATAAAGGATGATGATTTTCTTGATTCAGGTATTATGGAAGTTCTGAATAAAGTTGACTGGTCGTTATCTACCTATAAAGACACATCTACTATTAATAAGTTCAATTATAGTGAGGGTGGGGCAGAAGTGGATTCCATGATGAAATTAGTGTATATGAAAGGGGATGAAGTTTTTAAGCATACACAAGGAGCTTTTGATATGACTGTAGGCCCCTTGGTTAATGCATGGGGGTTTGGTTTCAAGAAAAAGGATAGTATTACCAGTCAGTTAATTGATTCGTTATTGTTAAATGTTGGCATGGAAAAGGTAAAGCTGGAAAATGAATATTTATCGAAAACAAATAGTGCAACCATGTTAGATGCAAGTGCCATAGCCAAAGGATTTGGTGTTGATATGGCTGCTGTTTACCTGGAAGAAAATGGTATTCAGAATTATATGGTTGAAATAGGAGGGGAAATCAGGGTAAAAGGAATTAGTAATTCCGGAAAAAAATGGCGGGTAGGAATTGATAAACCGATTGATGACAGAGCCGCGATTAATCGTCAGATGCAGGATATAATATCTATTTCAAATATAAGTCTGGCTACATCTGGTAATTATCGGAATTTCTATATTCAGAATGGTAAAAAATATGCACATACCATCGATCCTCATACGGGCTATCCCGTTCAGCATTCTTTGTTGAGTGCTTCCATCATAGCACCGGATTGTATGACGGCGGATGCTTATGCAACAGCCTGTATGGTAATGGGGTTGGAAAAAAGCATGAAGTTAATATCAGCATTGCCTGACACAGAAGGATACTTTATTTATGTGGATGAAAAAGGTGAAAATCAAGTGAAATTCACAGGCGGATTTAAAGACTTAATCATAAAATAATTATCATTTTCAGATTGAATACCTACAAGAAAGCAAATGTTTTGCCCCTGTTTTTTCGTAGATGAGCCTCTTAATCGGAATATGTAATAACCATTCTAATGCATATTTTCATTTAATATGCATGCATATCTCAGTATATCTGTCGGTTATGTATCTTGTATTGCAGTGTGAAACTATCTTATGATTTCAGGATTAAGTAATGGTACAATTATTTTCTGGAAAAGTGCAAGAATACAAATCAGTATTGATATCCGAGCGCTTAATACCTGATCTATTGACTAACAGCTAATAGTCTGACTATCGCCATTATTATCCATATGTAATGGTTTTATTTTTATGGAATGCTTTTGCGCTTCTCTATCCTGAGTAGTAGCACAGGAAATTCCCCTTTTGGCCATTTCTTTATTGCTACCTATATGAAGATTAGGAAACTTCCCGTTTTTCTTAATTAATATGCTAATCCCCATCAATAAAAACACTATGGCTACCAATACTACACTTAGCAATAAAACTTTTAAAAACATATTTATCTAATTTTATGAGTTGCAAAAATACACTTTTTCGCTTAATTAAATCAAACTATTAAAATTCTTAATTCACCCCATATTACCTAAAACAAGTATTTAAATTTCAGATAGATTCATTAAACGAGGGGTGTTTTCTAAAATGATTACTTTTTGTTTGGCAATTCATGTATGAATTGCTGCGCAATTCGTTTTTATGTAAAAAAAAAGAATAAATTTATAATGTCTGATTATATTTCAGATAAACAAAGTTTCCGTTAATATGTTTCAATGCTTAGAAAAGGGTATGATAGAAGTTTGTTTTAAATCGGGTATTTCTTATTAGTTTTGTCCTCTGTTGGGATAGGGTAGTAATAAAATATCCGGTTTAGAGGTGTGTACCTCATATTATCTTTTGTCTATTCTTAAAGTCTATTATTAAATATGATATCAAATACAGGAATCAGTTTTGATGAGTTTAAAAAAGAGGTATTAGAAGATTACCGTATTGGCCATATCAGCCGCAATCTAAGTTTGTTAGGAAGAAGAGACGTGCTTGGGGGTAAAGCTAAGTTTGGGATATTTGGGGATGGAAAAGAGGTCGCTCAGATAGCCATGGCTAAACAATTTAAAGCCGGCGATTGGCGATCGGGATATTATCGTGACCAAACATTTATGCTGGCGGCCGGAATGACAACTCCGGTTGAGTTTTTTGCATCTTTATATGGAGAAACAAATACAGAGTTGAATCCCGATAATGGAGGTCGTTCTTTTAATAATCATTTTGGAACCCGTACTATAACAGAGTCCGGTGAATGGAAAAATCTCGCAGATATCAAATGTACTTCATCAGATATTTCACCAACAGCTGGACAAATGCCACGTTTGGTAGGTCTCGCTTTTGCATCTAAATTATATCGGAAGAATCCGGCTCTTGCCGAAAATTCGCAGTTTAGTAAAGGTGGAAATGAAGTGGCATTCGGAACAATTGGAGATGCCAGTACTTCTGAAGGACATTTTTTTGAAACGATGAATGCAGCCGCAGTTCATCAAATACCTATGGCTGTGTCAGTTTGGGATGATGGTTTTGGAATATCCGTACCCAGAAAAATTCAAACGGTTAAAGAGAGTATTTCAAATGCTTTAAAAGGATTTGAAAAAGGTCCTAAGGATAAAAATGGGATTGTTATATATAAACTGAAAGGATGGGATTATGCCGGACTTTGTCAGGCTTATGAAGAAGGAATTGCCAGATGCAGAAAAAATCATACACCGGTATTGTTTCATGTTGAGGAAGTTACTCAGCCCGTTGGTCATTCTACTTCCGGCTCGCATGAGAGGTACAAGTCAGAGGAACGATTACAGTGGGAAAAAGATTTTGATTGCCTCCTGAAAATGAGGGAGTGGATTATTGAGCGAGCTTTGGCAAATGCGGAAGAGTTGGATGAAATAGAGCAGTCGGCATTGCAAGAGGTAAAAGAGGCTCAGAAAATGGCCTTAAAACAATTTGATGGTACCTTACTGTCAGAGCGAGATTCTTTAATAGGGTTAATAGAAGGTAAAGATTGTGTATGCTCAAGTGTCAATGATGGAAGAATTGAGGAGTTGATACATCAGCTTAAAAATGCATATACTTTAAATCGAAAAGAGATTCTTTCCACCGCCAGAAAGATACTTCGTCATATATGTAATACATGTAATAGACCCGATAGCTTAAAAAATAAATTACAAAGGTGGATTACAGATTACAGAGAAAGAGCTCATGAAATGTATAACGACAGGCTTTATGCTGAGGATGATTATGCCGCCGTTAAAGTTCCTGTTGTACCTCCACATTACCCTGCTGAGGTTAATAAAGTGCCAGGTAGAGAGATTTTACGTGATAATTTTGACGCACTCTTTGAAAAAATTCCTCAGCTGGTCACTTTTGGAGAAGATACTGGTGTGCTAGGAGGTGTTAACCAGTCAATGGAAGGATTACAGAAAAAGCATGGTGCTATGCGTATCTGGGATGAAGGTATTCGTGAAACAACTATTATAGGTACAGGATTAGGACTCGCTTTACGAGGATTGAGACCCATTGCTGAGATTCAATATTTCGATTACCTGATGTATGGCTTGCAGACTATGAGCGATGATTTGGCTACTTTACGTTATCGCACTAAGGGTGGACAGAAAGCCCCGTTGATAGTACGTACCAGAGGGCATCGATTAGAGGGTATCTGGCATTCAGGATCACCTTTGAGCATGGTTATAAATTCCATACGTGGTGTATATGTTTGTGTGCCACGTGACATGACCCGTGCCGCCGGAATGTATAATACCTTACTGCAGGCTGATGATCCGGCGTTGGTTATTGAACCTTTGAATGGATATAGAATTAAAGAGCCCAGACCGGAGAATATTGGCGAATTCAATGTGCCATTGGGTATTCCGGAAGTGTTGCATGTTGGAAACGATGTTACTTTAGTAACCTATGGTTCCTGTGTTAGAATAGGGCAGGAAGCAGTGGCACAGTTAAGTGAGATTGGTGTTTCTGTAGAATTGATAGATGTACAAACATTATTACCCTTTGATATTCATGGTGTGATTTTAGAGTCTATTAAAAAGACCAATAGAATCGTATTCTTTGACGAGGATGTTCCTGGTGGTGCAACAGCCTTTATGATGCAGCAAGTGCTTGAAAAGCATAAGGCATTCAGGTATCTGGATTCCGCTCCTCGCACAGTAACAGCTAAAGATCATCGCCCTGCCTTTGGTACTGATGGTGATTATTTCTCAAACCCAAGTGCAGAAGATGTATATGAAGCGATCTATGATATGATGAGTGAATTTGATCCTCAACGATTTCCGGCCATATATTAGGTGGGGTACTAAGCTATTAATCCAATACTCACAAAGTGACTATAGTAAAGAAAGATGTATATAGTCACTTTGTGAGTAGGTATCGGTGAGGAGGATTAAAATCCTTCTTTAACCCCAAATGTTTTCTCCAATGTTTTTTTGTGTATCCCGTTTGAGATAATAATCAGGTAATTATCTTTTTCAATAATCAGGTCATCATTCGGATTTTTAATCAGAACTCCATTCACAACAAGTCCAATTAAAATCACATCTAATTCCTTTTTTAACAGGATAAAAGTATCAATGTAACGTTTACCCATATATGGATTCTCTTCTACTACCTTAAATTGTTGTATGTCCTGATCCTTTTCACTTATGCTTGTTGATATAAGATCAGAGGTATATTCTGCAACATGGGGTTCAAACAGATAACTGGCAACCATTCGTGAGGCAACCTCATGTCGGGCAACCACATGAGATACTCCTGTGTTTTCTAAAGTTTCCTTCAGATCCGGGTTTGTACAATTGATAATAATATTAAGATCAGGGAATTCCTTTTTAATGTTTAAAACAAAAACCAGTGTTTCCGTATCTTCTTTGAAATTAACGAATACAGCCTTGCTGGTATTAATATTCACTTTTTCATAGGCCTGCATGTTATTATAATCAGCAAACAGGGCAAAACTATTGTCATTCTCATATAAATCATGAAAAAGTTCCAGATCATTTTTCGAGTTCGTTACCAGGGCAATTTTATGTCCGGCATTATAAATCTGATTGGCTACCTGACGTGCAAAATCGTTCCAGCCAATAATTATGTAGTGGTCTTCGAACTTTGTTCCAAAGTAACCGTTCTTCTTTTTTTCCATATAAACATTAATTCTATAAGTGATTTCGCCAATTAGATACCCAAGGATGCCGAGACTTCCCAGAATTATAAATAAACCCAGTATTTTACCTCCAAAAGTAACCGGAAAATAATCGCCATAGCCTACTGTCGTTAAAGTAACAACCGAATACCAAAGTGCATCAGTAAATGATTTAATATTTGCATTTGGGTCGGCTTTTTCCAGTATAGATATGATGTATATCAGTATAATATACGCAACCACACCTGCACCAAAAAGCTTTCTGTTTTTCATAAACTCTATTTAAAAAATTAGCAAAACCCACATAACTATTGCAATTTTTAATCATCCTGAATTCTATCAGAATTGCTTGGTTCATGCCGGGTTTTAAGGTATAAATGGATTTAATGTTAGCCTAGAATATACTTTGCTAGAATCTTCTGAACATCATATACATTAACCGATTTGTTGAATTTTTTCTCAATACTGGGACTTTGCTCACTTGAAATCCATATTTTTAATTCAGCTTCCAAATCAAAAGTTCCTGCGGTTTCCACACTAAAGCGC
The DNA here is from genome assembly GCA_050296935.1 of Marinilabiliaceae bacterium. GTDB lineage: Bacteria > Bacteroidota > Bacteroidia > Bacteroidales > Marinilabiliaceae > Saccharicrinis. The sequence continues at coordinate 27,224 of JBNKRV010000129.1, forward strand.
GAAATACTTTTGTAAGGGATGGACAGATATTCAGTCTTTTTGCCTGTAGCACCTTGTTTATCTACCATAATTAATCGTTTATTGGTAAAAATAAAGGTGTCACGAATCAGTTTAAAGCCTATTTCAATGGATTCTTCTTCTGTAAACAGTATGCCATATTCTTTTTGTAGTTTTTCAGATTGAATAGCCCCTGCATTGCCAAGTAGTGATGATATAAGTCCCATGGTTTTTTGTTACAAGTTAGCATGATATTTTAACTAAAACTCGGTTTTCTGAATTTCAGGTTCGCTGATATGTATTTCTTCGTCCCAATGAATTAAATAATTTAGATTTGAAGTAATCTGTTTAAATGATTTAGTTTTTGAGCTGTTGCAACTTGAGAGCTCAATGTAACACCATCCACTTTCCGTAAAGGTATGGAGAGCCAGATGAGATTCTGCCAATAACCAAAAAGCAGTATATCCATTAACCGGAAATTGGTGCGAAGAAAAATCAAGTACAGTAAATCCGGCAGATGTTAGAATGCCGCTAAAAGTATCTTTCAGTATGTTTTCATCTACCAATTGAATCCATCCCTTGAGGTTGTGAATTTCTGGAGGTATATTTTTATGTTGAATGTTATTCATGCTTTTATTTTTAGCTTCGGTATTCAAGTATTAATATAAATCCCAATTACCCTTTAGGTAGTACTTATAGAGCACCGGATCATGAATGCGATTTACTTTAACAGAGTCCCTTTGACCGGGATAAATATCCTTCCCAAAGGAAGTGATTAATTGCATGGCTTCGTTATTGATCCATTTTGTTTCGATCTGGTTAAATGTGAGTTTCCGTAAGGCCTCTTTTAAAGGAAAGTCTGATGGTAACTTAACACCTAAACTCCAGCCCCATTCACCCAGTGTAATTATCTGATTGTGTAATGGTACAGTATTAAATCCTGCACATTTCATCGTTTCAATAATGCAGTTGAACGCTTTTGTAGCAAAATATGGACTCCCGGCCTGAGTGATAATGATTCCTCCGGGGCGAAGGTGTTTATAAACAATCCGGTAGAATTCTTCAGAATACAGTCTGCCTAGTTCAACTGTTCTAGGGTCAGGTAAGTCAATAATAACTACATCATAAAACTGATCGTTTTCACTTAAATAAGTAAAGCCATCTTTATTAATCACCTGAACTTTGGAGTGGGTTAAGGAGCCTTTATTCAATTCCGTTAATAAAGGATATTCCATGCCAAGTTTAGTCATGGCCGGATCCAGATCTACTAAAGTAATTTTTTTGGTTTCTTTGTATTTAAGAAGTTCTCTGACAGCACATCCGTCTCCGCCCCCTAATACCAGAACTTCCTGCGGGTTAGGGTGTAAGGTCATTGCTGGATGCACAAGTGGTTCATGGTACATCATCTCATCCATGGTACACAATTGCTCATTTCCGTTTAAGTATAACCAAAAATCATTTTTCCATTGAGTAATTACAATTCTCTGGTATTTGGATTGTTCTGCATAAATGATTTTATCTTTATATTTCTTCTGTTCTCCATATTTAATAATCGGATCGGCTAAGAAAATGCCACTAACCAGTACCGTTACAATTACAGCAATGGAAATATTAAATGATATTCTGAAACCCGGGTTAATAAACTTTTTAAGAAAAATGTATACTGCCACAGCCACGCCGAAATTAATCAGCCCCAAAAAAAACGGGGTGTAATTAATACCTAAAAATGGAATTCCGATAAAAGCAAAAAAGATACCTCCAAGCAGACTGCCATAATAGTCATTTTCCAATACATTAGATATATTTACTCTTAAATCTTCGTATTGGTCGTTAATGCGTGTAACCAAGGGTATTTCCATTCCAATCAATATGCCAATTGCAATACTGCAGGTATAAATAACAATAGAAAGTGAGTTGGTGTATGCTGATGCCATATATACAATCAGAGGAGCAAAAGAGACTACTATTGACAGTGTAAATTCGAGGATTAAAAATTTTTCGGTCAGGTTCGAAACGAATGATTTACTTATTCTGCTACCTAATCCCATTGAAAACATCATAGTGGATACAATCAATGCCCACTGAATGGTTGAGTCGCCTATGAAGTGGGTAGCCAGCGTTGAGAGTAGGTATTCTGCTACAATTCCACTGAATCCGGTAGCAAAAATGGCTGCCATTAAAATGGCAGAATATCGGTTTTTTATTTTGAACATTAAAAAGAGAAGTCAATGTAAGCAAAGCATCCCAGTCAGTATTGTTTTCTGACTGGGATATAATATTATAAACACCAGGTGATTAAAACGGAACCTCCGATATAAGCAAAGGCCTCGATAATGGCTGCACCAATATTAGGTTTTTCCTGATTGATAATTTCATCCGTTAATCGCTGTCCCGGTAATAGTATTTTATCGGTAAGAAAACGCATTACAGGCAATAGTATAATACCGATAATTAATTCGAATCCAGCCTCAGTAAAGGTTGGTAACCAACCATCAAAATCCCCCTGGATACCAAAGCGAATCAAATTAGCAATGGCAATTAAAGCACCGGCAAATCCAATACCTACAGCCACATTATCTTTTTCAATATGATCATGTACGTCATAAGGTGTAATCAGTTGGTAAATAGCTGAGGCTATAATCATAGCAAGTTGTCCGAAAGCCCAGAAAACCATAGCAGTTAAAAAACCATGGGTCCAACCACCCATTTCAGTTTCACCACTTACGGCTCCAAAAATAATAAGACCCGAAGCCACAGAAGCAGCACCTTCAATAACTCCTGTACCTGAGTTTCTATCTTCAATAATTTCTTTTTTTACTGAAAATTTCCGGAGAATAATCTTGTCATTTATCCAAATAGAAAGGTTGAGTAAAATTATGGCTAATACACCATAGGCTAAAATATCGATAATGTCCTGTACAAGTCCTCTGGAGGGACCAACAATGGCGCTTCCAATTGCTAATAACAGACCTATAAAATATCCAACATGGGCAATAGCAAAGGCAAAATTGTCTTTTTCAACAAGTTCCTCTTTAATACTAAATCCTTTGTTAACCATTTGGTATACAATTTTTCCCAGAAGAAAAATAACAAAACCCGCAGCAATATATGCTACAGCATCATAAAGTATGGTTGATATATCTGATAAATTCATAATTATAATTTTACGGGTTAAGTATTATTTGCCAAATCCTCCACTGCGGCTTCTTGATGATGAGCTGCTGTATCTGGATGAACTTCTGCTTTTTTTAGAGTAGCTGGAACCGGAAGAATAAGATCGTGATCTCGCAGCGGAAGTAGATTTAGATACCTTACTACGAACCTGACTCTTAAAGCTATTGGGTTTTGATGCCCATGTTGTATTTTTTCCGGTATTTGATGAGGTATAGGATCGGGTACCATACATATTGGATCCACTGGGTCCATAATATGGTCTTCTGCCATAATATCCTCCGTAGTAATCGTTGTAATAAGAGCGATGCACAGGATACGTCATCATATTAAACATAGATGACATAAACGCATACCTACCGTAAAATTCCCAAAAGGAGCTTCCGTTTCGTTCGGTCCAATGCCCGTATTTTTCATTGCCGACGTAATGGTTATATCCGGCGGGGCTTGCTACTTTAGACAGTTTTCCATCCTTTTTTGAAGCAATCTCCATGCCCATATTATTAACATTATCAGCAAAAAAAGTTTCAGTAACTTTCTCCCAACCAGTTTCCCTGGTTAATATAGTATCATCTTTTTCAATCAGAACATTATATTGATGGTAGAATCCATTATTACGGGAATCCATATCCTGAAGGATGATGGAGAAATTTTGTTCGTTGGATAATGATTTTACCAAATTATCCACTGGTGATTTTTCCCAGCTACTAAAGGTTTGTCTTGATTGATCCTGATATTGATTTCTATTATTACTGCAGGTTTTTAGAATAAAGAATCCTATCACCACAGCAATAACTATTTTGGCTATTCCGTTGTTCATTTTAATTGGTTATTAGTTTGTTTCTGATTTATTTAACAGGAAGTATGTTAGAGATCTCAAACTCTTTTATGTTTTTACCAATGGAGGCTTCAAACTCCATTTCATCCCATTGTTCAATGCATAAAATATGTTCGCCATTATCATCTTCAAAATCCCATGATCTGAATTCCTCCCAGGTGTCTCCCTTTGCAATATCATGATAATAGCCGGGAGCATGATTTTCCAAATAGTATGTAATTCCTTCGTAGCTTATTTTTTTAGGAGGTTCTTGCTTGGATTGAAGTGTTTCCAACAGATTTTCGTCAAGTACTCTTACCTTTATTTTTTGAGTAACAGACAGTTTTATTCCATCATCTTCTTCAAGGGAGAGGAACCGGGTAACAGACCCGTTGCTGATTTTAAATTCGCGGGTAAAATAATTGTCACCCCAGTCGTACTCATAAATAGCTTGAACTTCCCAGGTGGAAAGATCATATTCAAAAACAAAACCAACATCCAGGTCTTTAACCTGAATGTTGGTGCTATCGTAATGAGGTCCTTTCTTTTTAAAAATATCAAAGATACCCATATGCTTTTTTTTGTACTATTGCTGCTTTAGTTTAGCTTTTAGTTCTTCTAATGAATTGGATGCTTTTACATTTTTGTCAGATAAAACATCGTCTATTTCTTCATCAACACTTCTGTTTTCCAACGAAATTTCACCGTATGCCTCAGACATAGCTTCTTGCTGAGCCACCTTTTCTTTCATTTTTTCCAACATAGAAACTGTGCCGGAACTATCGATACCACTTAATTGTTTGTTGATTTTTTGAGTGGCGCTACTGACTCTTGCTCTGGCTTTTAAAGTACGTAGTTCGTTTTCGTAACTTGTAATGGTACTTTTAAGTTTTTTGATGTTTTTATCAAGTGAAGCAATATTGTTGTCGAAACGAGTTACTTCTTCCTGAGCTCTTGTTGCAGCTTCAACAGCTTCTTCTTTACGAGCAAGTGCTTCAGTGGCTAAACGATCTGCTTCAGATGCCTCTAAATCACCTTTTTCAGCTTTCTGAATTAATAATATAGCTTTTTGCTCATAGTTTTTAGCCATATCTTTATTGGTGTTCAAATCCTTTTTGCTTCTGATAGCCATCGCTTTCACCTCAGCAAGGGCCTGAAGGCTTTTGTCCAGATCTTGTTTAAGATCACGAATGCCTTGTTCAGTCATTTTAATAGGATCTTCTAATTTGTCAACAATAGAATGTGCTTCTGCTTGTCCTACTCTAAAAATTCTTTTAAATATGCTCATTTGTTTACTTATTTAGGCTTTTGAAAATTGAATTAATTCTTCAGAATACTCTGAAATTAAAAGTTTTAACGAGTTTAGTGTGGCTTCAAGTTCATTCAGATCCAGATTTTCAAGCTGAAGTGTGTCTCTGAAAATAACTTTTTTCCCACTTTCATCTAATGTAAATGCGCCATGAACTACTTCTCTGTTTTTTTGAAGTAATGATTTAAAAATGGCTTCACTTCCGGCATTCATTTCAAAAAGCAGTCCTTCTATAATTAAAACAGTATCCTCGCAGTCGATCACTACACTGCTGATTCCATCTTCTTCTTTTTCAATAATAAATAGTTCCTCGTTAATGTCCTCAGATACAATAGTGTATTCGAGGTCTAAAAGATAATTTTTTACCTTATTAAAATTTTCGCTCATAGCAATTTAAATGTTGATAAAGGTTTATAATAATTAATGAATAATATTTCTGGTATACACAGACATCATGCTTAATTAAAACATGAGTTAATTGATGACAGATATAACACATCTGTTTTTAGGTTTAAAAGAAAACAAGCAGAAACGCAATATTATAAAAAAATATTGATATCTGGTAATGTATATCACGAATTAATTAAAAAGATTAAAATTCTCCTAAGCCCCAGACAAAGGCTATGTTTGTATAAACAAAATTTCCTTTGTATACAGGGTGATCATTTTTTTGAATATTAGTGCCTGTTCATAAAGTAGGGTGTTTGAACCATAAAAGTTTAAATACAAGGCGTGTGAAATATTCAAGCCGTAGTATACCAGCGTATATGAGGATTTATATTTTGAGCAACAATGCAGTAGTTGGACATTATAGACGAACACTAAGTTGTTTAAATATCAAAAGTTACGATTATCGTAGGTTAATACGTTTCTTTAAACTTCAGATTCAGGAATAATAATCCAATAAATGTAAGTGCTCCATTAATGATGAGAGCTTCATATCCCAACGAAAAACCAAACCATTTATCTGAATTAAAAAATAAAATTCCGGTCATCACAGGCGCTAATAAAGCTACTGCAGGAATGCCTTTATCATATACCTTTAATCTGGTAAATAAACCAAAAGAATACATTCCAAGTAAAGGGCCATAGGTAAATCCTGCCAAAGTAAATATAGTACTGATAATGCTATCTGCTTTCAATACTCTGAATAGAATTATGGTAAGCATCAATACTAGTGAAAAAGAGAGGTGAACTAATATTCTTGTTTTTTTCGACAGTGTTTCGCCCTTGTGAGTGGAGCCTAAAATATCTACTGTAAATGAGGTGGTTAATGAGGTAAGGGCGGAATCGGCACTACTGTATGCTGCAGCCACCAGTCCGATAATAAAGAAAACACCAACCACAGCAGGTAATGCACCACTGTTAACAATCATAGGGAACAGATCGTCAGAACGTTCCGGTAAAGTAAGTCCCTGCTGTTCTGCAAATATATAGAGTAGTGCTCCCAATGATAAAAACAAAATATTTGTGGGTACAAATGCAAAACCATACCATTTCATGTTTTTTTGTGCGTCCTTAAGGTTTTTACAGGAAAGGTTTTTTTGCATCATATCCTGATCCAGTCCGGTCATTACAATGGTAATAAATGCTCCGGAAATAAACTGCTTAAAAAAGTTTTGTCTGGAGTGCCAGTCATCAAAAACGAAAACCCGGCTTAGTTCACTTTGACTGATTAATTCAATTACTCCGGAACCTGTAAGGTTCATTGTTTTGGCAATGTAAATGATGGTGATGATCACCGAGGTCAGCATAAATACAGTTTGCAAAGTATCCGTCCAGATTATTGTTTTGATTCCCCCGCGAAAAGTATACAGCCATATCAGAGCAATGGTAATAATAACAGTAATGGCAAAGGGGATATTTAGTGCGTTAAACAGACTGATTTGTAAAACATTTGCCATCAGATATAATCTCGCAGAAGCCCCTATGGTTCTGGATATCAGAAATAGCCAGGCACCGGTTTTGTATCCGTATTTCCCAAAACGTTGTTCCAGGTAGGTGTATATTGATGTCAGGTTTAACCGGTAATAAACGGGCAGCAGAACATGAGCAATCACCAAATAGCCAATGAAATATCCGGCAACCATTTGTAAGTACGAAAACTGAGTGGTTTTAACCCATCCGGGTACCGAAATAAAAGTTACTCCCGAGAGGCTGGCTCCAATCATACCAATTGAAACGATATACCAAGGCGACTGTTTATTGCCCAGAAAAAAGCTTTTGTTATCAGATTTTTTTCCTGTAATATATGAGATTACCATCAGGATAATAAAATATAATGCAACAAGCAATCCGGTATGTAAGGGGGTCATATGTTGTTAGAATTAGTGATGTATTATTGTTTGGTAAAAATATAGGAGTATGCAATGCAATCCAAGATAAACAATGATAATTTTTATAACTTTGAGCGATCTAAAAATAATTGGTTAATGAATTCAGATAGTTATCCATCTCAATTACTTGAAAATGCAGTAAAAGAATTTTCTCAGTTACCTGGAATTGGGCGTAAAACAGCGCTGAGAATGGTTCTGTTTCTATTGAAACAGGAAAAACAGGATGTTCTGAGGTTTGCTGAATCGTTGCGTCAGTTGAGAGAGGAGATTGTGTATTGCAAAGAGTGTTTTAATATTTCGGATACAGAGACTTGTAATATATGCGCCAGCCCCAAAAGAGACCATTCAACAGTATGTGTGGTGGAAAATATTAAAGATGTGATGGCCATTGAAAATACACAGCAGTATTTCGGTGTATACCATGTTTTGGGAGGTATTATTTCTCCCATGGATGGAATAGGACCCGACGATTTAACGGTAAATCCGTTAGTGAATAAAGTGAAAGAAGGTAAGGTGAAAGAGTTAATCTTTGCGTTACCAACTACCATGGAGGGTGATACAACTAATTTCTACTTATATCGTAAGTTTAGTGACGTTGATATTAAAATAACCACATTAGCAAGGGGGGTTTCTATTGGTGATGAGCTGGAATATACAGATGAAGTTACCTTAGGCCGTTCCTTAATTAACCGATTACCATTCGATATATCATTATAACAATCTTAAGAAAATTAATATGATAAAACCTGAAGTTAACAGGAAATTTAAAACCTTGAATTTAATTTATGTAGCCATATTGGCAAGTTTGTCAATAGCAGCAATTTTTTCAGTAATAATGGTTTTTAAATCTGGTGCTATGCCAGTTTTTGGAACAGGGGACAATGATCTGATTAAGTCAATAGTTATCATTGCTTTATTAGTAGGAATTCCTGTAAGTCATATATTCTTTTACAAAAAAGTAAAACATATTGATAAGTCACTTCCGGTACTGCAAAAAATGGCAATGTATCAAACTGCATTTATCGTGCGTGTTTCTATGCTTGAAGGAATTGGCTTATTGGCATTAATAGGCTACCTGATTAGTGCGGATAAATCATTTTTATATATGTTTGGCGTGATTTTTATTTTGTTTATCATTCATGCGCCAACCAGAAATAAATTAAGTTCAGATTTAGATCTGACGGAGGAAGAGGAGGAGGAGATTTTATAAATGAATATTAGCATTATCCTTGTGAAATAAGGATCGTTTTTCAAATAGAAATGGAGTTGCAGGTAGTGTAGGTAACAAAAATATTCAGGTTTGTTGTCTTATCGATGTTAATTTCTATTTTTAAATATATATTACAAGGAATATTAGTAATGAACCCAATTCATATCTCAGAATCAAATAAACAGAAGAATAAATGATTATTGCAGTTGACTTTGACGGAACAATAGTTGAGCATAAATATCCTGCCATAGGTAAAGAAATTATTTTTGCATTTGAAACGCTGAAGGCTATGCAACGTGAAGGACATTTGCTTATTTTATGGACTTATAGGGCAGGAAAAGAATTAGAGGAAGCAGTAGAATATTGTCGTAAAAAAGGGATTGAGTTTTATGCAGTAAATAAAAGTTACCCTGAAGAAAAATTTGACATTGAGAATACCAGTAGAAAGATAAATGCTGATATTTTTATTGATGATAGAAATATAGGTGGTTTTTATGGGTGGGGTGAAATATGGCAAAAGCTAAAATTAGGTGGAGACGAAGAATCCAATAAAATGAAATATCGAATGGAACAGGCACAACGTAACCCGATATGTGATTTTTTTAAAAGTATTTTTTGTAAATAGAATCTGTTGTTTTGGATTTATCTGTTGTTATAGTAAGCTACAATGCGGTCGGGTTTTTACGATTGTGTTTGAATTCAGTATTTGAGGCTTGTAAAAATATAAATGCTGAAGTCTATGTAGTGGATAATAACTCTGCAGATCATGTGGTGGAGGTTGTTAAAAATGAGTTTCCCGAATGCCTTCTGATTGCCAATAAAAATAATCCGGGATTTGCCATAGCTAATAATCAGGCTATTCGTCAATGTAAAGGTAAGTATGTTTTGGTACTCAATCCGGATACTGTTGTTGCAGAAGATACCTTTGAAAAAGCGATCCGTTTTATGGAGGATCATAACGATGCCGGCGGCCTGGGGATTAAAATGATTGATGGATCCGGTTTGTTTTTACCCGAATCAAAAAGAGGAATCCCATCTCCCTGGGTTTCTTTTTGTAAAATGTCCGGCCTAAGCAGTATTTTTCCTTCAGCTAAAATATTTAGTGAATATCATAAAGGTTATCTGGCACCAGATAAAAACCATGCAGTTGAGGTTTTGTCAGGGGCTTTTATGTGTTTAAGAAAGTCGGTTCTTGATCAGGTGGGTTTATTGGATGAAGACTTTTTTATGTATGGTGAAGATATTGACTTGTCGTACCGAATTATTAAAGGTGGATTTCAGAATTATTACTTTTCAGAATCTACAATCATACATTTTAAAGGAGAAAGTACCAGTAAGGATAAGAAATATCGTGATCGGTTTTATAAAGCGATGATTCAGTTTGCAGAAAAACACTTTAGCAAAAGTTACGGTGCTGTTTTAAGTTTGTTTATTATAACAGGTATTACACTTGCTAAATTTATTGCGTTTGTAATTAGGGGTTTTATCAAAAATCATCAAAAGGAACCAGAAATTAAGGTAGGACAATTGATCTTTTTAGAGGATTATTTACCTATTGATAAATATGGAAAGTTAGCTAAGGAGTCGCATATTTCCTTGTCAGTAAAAGATCTGTCGCAACAATCAGGAGGAACTATTGTTTTCCCTATAAATAAAATATCCTATAAAGAAATGATTCAAATAATGAGTAAGTATCGCTCGCAATTCCGATATCGTTTTTTTGATGAACAGGATCATATCGTAATTGGCAGTGATAAAAAGGATGCCAAAGGGGTGATTTGCTTATTATAATGCTATCATTTTTCTATTGCAGTATAAAAACAAATGCATATTTTTATCATATATTGTTGTGTGTGATCTGGTGTGTTTGGTATTTGCAATCACATTTAGGCAGGTTTTAAAAGGTTATCCTAATTATTTATTTATGAGAAAAATTTACTTTCTTCTGTGGTTTGTTTTCACTATAGCTGTACATATATCTGCTCAAAAAAAAGTATATAAAAAAGAAGTTTTAAAAGCCAATGACTATTTGTTGGTAGAGAATTACGAAAAGGCTTCATTAATTTATGATACCTTAGTAACAACGTATGCTGACGATCCTTTTATTCAATTTAAAGCAGGAGAATGTTATTTATTTTCAGAAGGGCAAATAAAACATGCTATTGAATTATTAGAAAAGGCAGCTGCTTATTATAAAAAAAAGAACAGGAAAAGTCAGGAAGCCATTGAGGCCCGGTTTTATTTGGGGCAGGCATATCATCTGGATTACCAGTTTCAGAAAGCACTGGAAACCTACGAAACATTAAAGGATCAGATACCTCCCCCCAAAAAAGAAGCCATAGAAAAGATAGAAAGGGAAATTAACTATACTAAAAATGCAATAGATCTGGAAAGCAAACCTGTGGATTTTAAAATAACTAACCTGGGAGCCTCAGTAAATTCATCCTATGATGAACATAGTCCGGTTGTGAATTTAAACGAAGACTTATTGCTTTTTACCTCTAACAGAGAAACTGAACAATCTTTAAAATTAGCTTCCGGATTAAACGATGAGGATGTTTATTACTCATTATGGAGAGAGGGTAAGTGGATCACTTCGCGAGCCATTGATATTAATACCAGAGATAATAATGCTACCATTGGGATATCGCCAGATAGTAAAACCATGCTGATCTATCAGAATGATGGAGCTGTAGGTAACATATACTCCAGCAAATTGGATAAGGATAAATGGGGTGAACTGGAGAAAATGCCTTCACCTATAAATACCATGGCCAATGAAACACACGCTTCTTTTTCAATGGATGGAAATACCTTGTTTTTTACCAGTGACCGGCACGGAGGATTTGGAGGTAAAGATATTTATAAGGTGTCTAAGCTTCCTAATGGAGAATGGGGGAAAGTTATCAATCTGGGAGCGGGAGTAAATACTCCGTATGATGAAGAGAGCCCCTATCTGCATCCGGATAACAAGACACTTTATTTCAGTTCTGAAGGTCATAAATCAATTGGAGGATTCGATATATTCAGGGCAACAATGGATAGTGTTGGACTTTGGACTCATGTAACCAATATTGGATTTCCGATTAATACACCTTATGATGATTTGTTTTATGTGCCTACTGCAGATGAGCAACGTGCGTATTATGTATCAAAGAGAAGTGGGGGCTATGGAGGTTCTGATATCTATTTGATTGAATTTCCGGTTGATCACCCCAATTCATTAACCGTTGTAGGAGGATTTATTTTTAAACAGAATGGAGATGCTGCTGAAGAAGCTGTTATTACTATTACCAATAAAACGTCAGAAATTAAAGAGGGTATATATCGCCCCTCTGATGATGGTAAATATATTTTCATTATTCCGGCTGATAATGAGTATGTAATGCATATAAAGGTGGATGGATTTAATTCAATTACTCAATCATTTAAAATACCTGCAGGCAATACTTTTGTACGTAAAGGGCATACCTTTTATTTAGATCCGATTGTACTTGAACCGGTGGTGAATTGATTAAAACGAATTAAAATAAATTGGTTATCAATAAATTATACACGGTTATCAAAGTTTTTTGACCATTTTTTACCTATTTTGCATTTTTGTTCCAGTACCTATAATATAAAATTCAACAACAATGATTCGTACTATTGTTTTTTCAGTTCTACTTTTTATTTCAATAGCTGTTTTTGCCCAAACAACCAAAAACAGTAATGCCAGAATTTATAACAGAGCTGTTGCTTTTTCTGAAAGTGAAGATTTTAATGAAGCCATTAAGCTGTTTAAGAGAGTAGCTGATGACGAACCCGAAAATATAAATGTAATGTATAATCTTGGGCATTGTTATCTGAACATAAATGATGGTGCCGATTCTGCACAGGTATATTTTAAAAAAGCTGCGGATTTATTAGAGAAAGAAAATTATTATACTGAATTTGGAATAGAATTATTTATGTCACTGGCCAAATCGGAACAGTTATTATATCATTATGATGATGCCATAAAAACGTATGAAAAATTGTTGGGATTTATTGAAGAGGAACATGTTGAGCTGAGAGAAACTATTAACAGGGAAATTCAGATATCAAAAAATGGTATTGAGTTTATGAAAAATCCTGTAAAGCTGGAAGTTCATAACCTTGGAAAAAACGTAAACTCAAAGTATGACGATCATAGCCCTTTAGTCAATGCTGATGAATCAGCTCTGTTTTTCACGTCACGAAGAATATCTTCTTATTCTCAGGTCATGGAAGATGGTCAGTTTTCTGAAAAGGTGTATACAAGTGTGAAGGAAGGAGACTCCTGGAGTAAAAGTGAAATTCTGAAATCGGTTGTTGATTTGGATAGTCATGAGGCTGGCGTTTGTCTTTCGGCTGATGGTACAGAATTATATATGCTGATTAGTAATATTGAAGGGCAAAACCTATATGTTAGTGAATTTGATGGTGAATCATGGAGTGAGCCATTTAAGCTTCCTGAAGGAATTAACAGTCGTTACAATGAGACCCATGCTTCCATTAATGCTGATAAATCCATCTTGTTTTTTACCAGTGACCGTAAAGGAGGATATGGGGGATTAGATATTTATATGGTGCGTAAATTGCCAAATGGAGAATGGGGAGTACCACGTAATCTGGGACCGGATATCAATACCGGATTTAACGAAGAGACTCCGATGATCCATCCCAATGGAAAAACATTATATTTCAGTTCAGAAGGTCATAATACCATGGGTAAATTTGATATCTTTTATAGTAGGATGAATAATGACAGCACTTGGAGTGAACCTGTAAATATGGGTTACCCAATCAATACTCCGGATGATGATTTCTTTTTTGTTCCAACCGCAACTTCCAATAGAGCTTACATGGCTTCGTCCCGGTTTGAAGATAATTACGGAGGATCTGATTTATATATGATTGAATATGAGGAGCCCATTGTAAGTCGTTTGGCTGTTATTAAAGGACAATTGAAAAATGAAAATGATTCAGACCGGGACAATTTAAAAATCATTGTAAGGGAAAAGGGCAAAAAAGATCTTGTTGGAGAATATAAACCAAATCCAGGAACCGGTAAGTATTTGATGATACTGGAAGCGGGTAAATCATATGATATTACCTATCAGGGAGCTAATGTAATGGAGAAGAAAACGCAACTGGATGTAACAAAAGAAATGACTTACCATAATCAGGAACAGTCTATTTATATTGATGATGTATGTTTACAGGTAGCACCAGAGACTTTAGCCAGGGAATCTTCAACAGGAAAAACAGCAGACGTTGATAAAGAACATGGAAAGTACACTGTACAGTTTGTGGCATTAAAGGAATTAATAGAAAAACATCCTAAATTTAGTAAGTTAGATGCGCATGGAATTTCGGTGTATAAATGTAAAGATGGTTACTATAGATATGTCTTTGGAGATTTTAACTCATTCCAGGAGGCTAAGAAGGTAAAACAGGATGTAATTCAAAAAACAGGATACGATGATTCATTTGTCAGATATTTCTGGCAACTTGAAAAGTTGAAAGCAGAGGATCAATAGTGGAAAAAAATGTGATATTAAGGGCTGTAGAGCCGGAAGATATTGACATTCTGTATGAATGGGAAAATAATATGGAGTTGTGGGTGGTTTCTGAAACATTGAAACCATTCTCACGACACCAGCTTAAGCAATATATAAAAGGTGTAAATCTTGATATTTACCAGTCGAAGGAACTCAAGTTGATGATTGAAACGGAAGAGGAAAATCCACAGGTAATCGGAGTGATTGACCTTTTCGATTTTGAACCTTATCATAGCAGAGCGGGCGTTGGTATTCTGATTAAGAAGGAGTTTGAAGGTAAGGGCTATGCTTCTGCGGCTTTAAAATTGTTTGTGGAGTATTGTTTTAATACACTGGCCATTCATCAATTATTCTGCTCAATAGCAACCAATAATTCCAGAAGTATCCATTTATTTGAATCTAATGGTTTTATTCAGACCGGCCTGAGAAAAAAATGGAGAAGAGTGGGGAGAGATTTTGTTGATGAGGGATTCTATCAACTGATTAATGAATAAGAAATAACCTTATAATTGTTCAAGGGATTTATACTCCGGTAACACCTGAAGAAAACTGTATTCAAGCCCATCTTTATTTATTAAGGCACAATAATGGTTCATACCATTAGTAACACAAATTAATCTGGTTTTTAGTTTTATATTGTATCTAGCCACCTGATCAAAAACCTGATTTGTAATTTTAACTGATGGAGCTTTACATTCAACTACCAATACTGGATTTCTCTTTGTATTGAAAACAACAATATCTGCACGTTGTGATAAACCATTAATATTAACCTTCGTTTCAATAGCCATAAGTGAAGCCGGAAACCCCCTGTTTTCAATTAGAAAAACGATAAAATTCTGACGAACCCATTCTTCAGGAGTCAGTGCCACCATCTTTTTTCGAATCCGGTCAAAAATCATTTTCCGACCATTCATTTGTTTGATGGTAAAGGTGTATTGTGGTAAATTTAATATATCCATCATTTGTGTTTGCACAAATATAGTTTAATTCATTGTTTTCATACATCCGTTCAAAAAAAGTATATTCGTATAATTGTATTTCGAATTCATGGTTGTAATTAATCGTAAATAGCTGAAAAGTCTTTTATGTAATGTCGGGTATCGCCCGGGGTTGAGGGGTTTGAGACCTTCAGCCTAAATTTAATATAGTAGTTTTAACCACTGATCGGCTTTTATAGATAAACACGAAATGAAATTGTAATAATCATCACACATAGCAAGTTTGTTGGCCATGAGAATTATCGGGAGAATATGAAGAAAACCTTCACTTCACGGAGTTCTTGTGTTCATCAATCTTTATATAAAATATTTAAAATGCATGAAGACAAAACAAGATATAGTTGAAAACTGGTTGCCCAGATATACAGATAGGCAACTGAACGAATTTACGAGTCATATTCTTTTAACGAATTTTCAGCACTATGTAGATCTGTTTGCAGAATGGCATAATGTACCTGTAATCGGAGAAAATCATAATATGCCCAATGCCAGTGCAGATGGAATTACAATCATCAATTTCGGGATGGGAAGTCCTAATGCAGCAACCGTAATGGATTTATTAAGTGCGATTGCACCCAAGGCGGTTTTGTTTTTAGGGAAATGTGGTGGTTTAAAAATGAAAAATCAGCTTGGTGATTTAATTATACCAATTGCAGCCATACGTAATGAAGGTACATCGGATGATTATCTTCCTGCAGAAGTACCCGCATTACCTGCCTTTAGTTTACAACGAGCGGTGTCCACCACCATCAGGGATAATGCCAGGGATTACTGGACAGGAACAGTGTTTACCACCAATAAAAGGGTGTGGGAGTATGATGAGCGGTTTAAAAAATACCTGGAGAAAACCAGAGCTATGGCTATTGATATGGAAACCGCTACCATTTTTACCGTTGGCTTTGCCAATTCAATACCTGCCGGAGCCTTATTGTTGGTTTCAGATCAGCCAATGATTTCAACAGGTATTAAAACAGATAAGAGTGATAAGAAAGTCACCAAGGAATATGTTGATCAGCATTTACAGATTGGTATAGATTCCCTGAAGGAAATTATTCATGGAGGTAAGTCTGTGAAGCATCTTTTGTTTGATAGTTAGTGAATAATTGTATTTTTGCAGCAAATCGCAGTTTCTATGAATGAATTTCAGCAAATTATGGCGGATTTGAAAAACCGTCAATTTAAGCCTGTTTACTTTTTAATGGGAGAAGAGGCTTATTATATAGATGAAATTACAAATTACATAGTTCATAATGTCCTTTCTGAAGAAGAAAAAGGATTTAATCAGACTATCTTTTACGGTAAAGATGTGGATGCTTCAACAGTTGTTATGGCTGCACGCAGATATCCCATGATGTCTCCCTATCAGGTTATTGTTGTAAAAGAAGCCCAGTATCTGGATAAAATAGAAGAATTGCAACATTACGCATCTTCACCATTGTCCTCTACAATTCTGGTAATTAATTATAAATATAAAACACTCGATAAACGCAAAAAGCTGGCAACAATATTAAAGAAAAGTCAGTCCATTTTCGAGTTTAAGAAGCTTTATGACAACCAGATATCAGCATGGATTTCCGGATATTTGAAAAATAAGGGTATGACCATGGATATGAAAGCCGGAATGATTCTGGCTGAATCTTTGGGTACCGATTTATCAAAAATAGTAAAAGAACTGGATAAACTGCAGGTAGCAATAGGTGCCGGGGTAAAGCATATTACGGTTGAACACATCGAAAAAAATATAGGCCTTAGTAAAGACTATAACAGTTTTGAGTTACAAAAGGCTGTTATTAATAAAGATGTGTTAAAAGCCAATAAAATTATTAAGGTTTTTGCCAAGAATCCGAAAGATCATCCTATTCAGGCTACCATCTCTGTTTTGTTTAATTATTTCTCAAAACTGATGGTGTACTATTATCTGGCAGACAAGGGAAAAGCCAATGTAGCCAGGGAACTATCAATTAATCCTTTTTTCGTTCAGGATTACGCATTAGGAGCCCGTAATTATCCGGCCAGAAAAGTGGTAGCTATTATTTCTGATTTAAGGACTTATGATATGAAAAGCAAAGGCTTTAATAATGTTTCTGCAGATATGGGGGATTTGTTAAAGGAATTGATTTTCAGAATTCTACATTGAGTTGAATTTTGATTATTAAGTTAAGTTATGGTAATTCCGTTTTAGAATTTTTTCAACAAAAGCAATCTAATCAACTATTATGAATGTACTTATTATTCTCATAGGAGCCATCGTTATTGTTAGTGCTACGGCGTTCAGTCAGCCTGATATTATGAGTAAATACCAATTTAATGCTTATCAGATATTGCGCAAAAAACAATATGTAAGATTAATATCTCATGGATTTTTACATGGAAGCTGGACTCACCTTCTGGTTAATATGTTTGTTCTTTATTCCTTCGGAAATGCGGTTATTTATTATTTTAATCAGGTGTTTAACGGCAGAGGTGTTGTTATGTTTCTGATTCTGTTTTTTGTAGGACTTGTGTTTTCTAGTCTTTATTCTTTATTCAAAGAAAAAGACAATCCATATTATAATGCTGTTGGAGCATCCGGAGCTGTATCTGCAGTAGTATTTACTTCCATATTTTTTGCACCCTATAATATGCTGTATCTTTTCGCAATCGTTCCGATTCCGGGAATTGTATTTGGTGTTGGATATCTGATTTATTCCAGAGTTATGTCTGCCAAAAATATTGATAACGTAGGGCATGATGCTCACTTTTGGGGTGCTGTGTTTGGATTCATCTTTCCAATCATTTATAAACCATCTTTATTTATAGATTTTATTCACGCACTAGTTCCGTTTTTATAAATGCATAAAGCGTTTTTTATTGATAGGGATGGTGTGGTTAACAGCGATGAGGGGCATTACTATATCTACAAACCATCAGATTTTGTATTTAACCCGGATATTGCATTAACCTTGTCGTACATAAAAAAAGCGGGGTACAAAACAGTTCTCATTACGAATCAGGGAGGTGTTGCCAAAGGGATTTACTCTACTGAAGATGTTGAGGATTTACATCAATATATGCAGGATCACCTGCAGGAAGAGAATGCCCGGTTTGATGCCATCTATTATTGTCCACATCACTCGGATATATCTGAGTGTGATTGCAGAAAACCCAAACCCGGAATGATTTTATCAGCCATAAAGGATTTGAATATCGACAGAGATAATTCCTTTATGATTGGCGATTCGGATCGTGATGTTATAGCAGGAGAAGCTGCCGGACTAAAGAAAAGTGTTCAGGTGGCTAAAAATAAATCCATATATAATATTGTTAGAGAAATAATAGAAAGCGAACAGTAATGACAGATGCATTTGTTAGTTATAATGGAAAGATATATCTGATTTCACAGGTTCCGGTAGATGTTAATAACAGGGCGTTTAAATATGGAGATTCTTTTTTTGAAACCATTAGAGCCAACGGACAATACCCGTTACATTTTTCAATTCATTACAAGAGGGTAGTTAAAGCTATGCTCAGTTTAAAGATGGAATTGGCATCCATACCACGTGAAGAGGAATTAATGGGTTATGTATGTAAGTTGTTACAGAAACAAAAATGTTTTGGTCCATCCAGAGTGAGAATCAGTTTTTTCAGAAGAGGAAAAGGATTATATACTCCGGAAACGAATCAGGCCGACTTCTTTATAGAGGCTTCTCCTTTGGCTAATGCCAGCTATCAGCTCAATGAAAAAGGCTTGCTGGTATCTGTTTATTCAGAAATGAAGAAATGTTACAATCCAACATCATTTTTTAAGTGTGGCAATTCCATGCATTATGTACTGGCAGCTTTGCAGAAAAAGCAGGAAAGGGTTGACGATTGTTTGTTAATAAATTTGGATGATAAAATTGTAGAAGCCTGTAGTTCCAATTTGTTCTGGATTAAAGATGGCGTTTTAAGAACGCCTTCCGTTTTTGCAGGTTGTGTTGATGGGGTAATGCGAAAGCTATTATTAGATCTGATAGTTAAAGAAAAACTATTTCGTATTGAAGAAACACAAGGAGCTGCAGAAGAGGAGCTTTTAAATGCTGATGAAATCTTTTTAACCAATGCTATTCAAGGCGTTCAGTGGGTTGTAGGTTTTAAGGATAAAAGGTATTTTAATCAGCATGCACGTATGTTGACAAATAAACTCAACGAATATACCTTTGATTAAGGTAGTTAGTGTCTGAGCATAAAGGCGGGTGTCTGGATTATAAAGTTTAAATGCAAGGCATGTAAAAAATTCAAACCGCGGTATACCAGCGTATATGAGAATCTGGATTTTGAGCAACAACGCAGTCGTCGGACATTATAGTCGAACACGAGTTAAGGTTCTGCTACTTCATCTTTAACTATAATGAAATGTATTAACCTGAGTTCGATATAGATTTTTTTAATAAACTCAGGCTGTTAATTATTAGAAGGTTCTTCCGGAAATTTTGACCATGTTTCATATAAACCACCAAGACTTTGCATTGTCTTCTTCCATATGCCATCTATATTTCTATCCATGATGATTTCATCTCCAATTTCAGCAACAATCCATGATTTTTCATCGATCTCACCTTCCAGTTGCCCGGCCGACCATCCTGAATATCCGGCAAAAAATTTAACCTGCTGCGCATTGGCCTTATTATCATTAATCAGTAGTTTTAGCTGTTCAAAATCACCTCCCCAATAAATACCAGGAGTTACCTGAATAGATCCGGGAATACGATTTCCCAGTGTATGAATAAAATGTAGTGTATCGGATGCCACAGGCCCCCCGATATACAGTTCCCCTTCAAAAGAAAGTATCTCATTAATAACTTCATCAGGGTATAAATTGCTCGATTTGTTTAAAACAAAACCAACCGCACCTTTTGAACCATGTTCTGTGATTAAAACAATGGATCTGCTAAAATAAGGTCCCTTTAAAAAGGGATCAGCTATCAGAATTTTACCCTTTGCGGGTTTGATAACTGGAAATTGTGGGTCGAATATATTAAAGTCTAACTGCCTCATAACTCCGTTTCTTATGTACAAATTAATAATTTATCGGGATGAATAAAAATATTATTTTCAAATATTAAGCCAGAAGTAAAATTCCCATTTACTATAATCGTTAAACTTTTATGATGTTCAAGCCGCAAAACTTCCACTTTTTTTAATATAGATTACTGCTTTTTCGGTATTGATTAAATGTGCAGGATACTACACTCACTTGTTTTTATAATTCTTAAGCGTAAAAGTAAACAAAGAGATTGGCTGCCTATGCACCAACATAACCACTGTGCTTTTTTTGTTGAAACAGAAGAAACTCTCTGCCGTCAAACAGCCTTCTGACTTTTCTTCAACCATGTCATGTCAAAGTTCCCTTGCTGATGACATTAGTATGACTTGCATCTTTTTTTGATTAAAGGCGATTTACCTGGTTAATGTCTCTCAATATTTCATTCAAAATAAGTTTCGTTTATATTTGTTTTCGATTTGAATCATTTTTACCTGTGTTCAAAACTAAATTGTGAACACAGTTTTATAATATCTTATACATGTCTCTATTTAAAATGGTTATAGTTGTTTGTTTAACAACTATTTTTATTACAGCTAAAGGTCAAAAAGATTCGGTAAGCGTCGTTTTTCCTGATATTTTAGTTTCTTCCGTTCCCACCCGTGTTGAAGTGGATTGTAATGGTGTGCCTGATAGTTTTTATGCCTCGTTGGATATTTATTTAGATCAACAGAAGCAGACCTTAAGGGAGAGTGATGGGAAATATTTTTTTGAGGCCTCGTTTCTTTCGTCATCTGAACTTCGGATAGTGGCTAAGGGACAGGAGTTATATTCAAAACCAGTAAGTGCCATACCATTATGGTTTTCCATATTGCCTCCGCTAATTGCTATTTTAATGGCTTTAATAACAAAAGAGGTTTTTTCATCTTTGTTTGTAGGTTTACTGGTTGGCACCACCATAATATTCAAGTATAAAGGATATTCATTTTTCATCAGTCTGTTTAAAGGATTATTTAGTGTGGTAGATACTTATGCCTTATCCGCTTTATATAATACCGACCATTTATCTATTATTATTTTTTCAATGTTAATTGGCGGAATGGTGGCATTGGTGACTTTAAACGGTGGAATGAAGGGTATTGTGGATCTATTATCCAGGTATGCAAAAAACCCACAGTCGGGGCAGTTTATAAGCTGGCTTATGGGATTGATGATTTTTTTTGATGATTATGCCAACACGCTGGTAGTGGGTAACACTATGCGCCCGGTTACTGACCGTTTAAAAATATCCAGAGAAAAACTGGCCTATATTGTGGATTCCACCTCAGCACCTATAGCCTCCATTGCTTTTATTACCACATGGATTGGTGCTGAATTGAGTTATATCAAGGAAGGCATCAGTCAATTGGGTATAAATCAGTCTGCATACCAGGTTTTTCTGGAATCATTGTCCTATTCTTTTTATCCGGTTTTCACACTGGGATTTGTGTTATTACTGATTGTGTTAAAACGTGATTTTGGTCCGATGTATAAAAAGGAATTAGCAGCCAGGCAAAATGGAATTGTTCCTGATGTTATAAAACCTTCGCATATGCCACAAATTACTCATGAGATAAATGCCGATAATGAGGTGAAAGGAAGGTGGTATAATGCATTTATTCCTGTAATGATTGTGGTATTAGGGACTATCGCCGGTTTAATATATACCGGGTGGGATGCAGAAACCTGGCACAGACAGGATATTGGTTTAGCATCTAAACTATCTGTTATTGTTGGTGGTGCAGATTCCTTTAAAGCTTTGATTTGGTCATCGTTGAGTGGTGTTTTGGTTGCTTTAATGTTAACAACAGCTCAGTGTGTGTTGAGCTTAAGAGATGCGGTTGAAGGATTGGTAAACGGATTTAAAACCATGTTTAATGCCGTGTTAATTTTAATATTAGCCTGGAGTATTGCATTAATTACGGAGCATATGCATACTGCTGTATTTATAACGGATATACTTAGGTATGTAAATTTAAGTCCTTATTGGGTGCCAGCTCTTGCATTTGTTTTTTCTGCACTGATTTCTTTTAGCACAGGATCCTCATGGGGCACAATGGCCATTATTTATCCTTTAATTTTACCTGCCTGTTGGAAAATTTCTATGGACTCTGGATTTTCACCTGATGATGCGCTTCCTGTATTTTACAATGTGGTTTCTACAGTGTTGGCCGGGAGTGTTTTTGGAGATCATTGCTCTCCGATATCAGATACGACTATATTAAGCTCATTAGCCAGTTCGTGTAATCATCTGAATCATGTTAAAACACAAATGCCCTATGCCATATTAGTTGGAGTTGTATCTCTGCTTGTTGGTACCATTCCCGGTGCCTTTGGAGTATCAGTATGGTTGCTTTTTGCAGTTGGTTTTATCGTGCTGTATTTTTTCATTATTAAAGTAGGGAAAAAGGTGTAGAGCAGCATCTTTATATGAAATTCTTTTGCAACTTGAAATCAGATCCATCTGTTTCTTTACTTTATACAAATTAAAACTATAAATGCGCCGGTATAATGCCGGGCTGAATTCAAGCTACTTTAAGAACGAAGTGAGCTGAAAGTATCGTTTTGAATGTTAATCGGTATTTGCTATGATCATTGCAAAATCAATATAATCCATAATTAAAAGGAACTGCTCATTATTTCTAATGTAGAAAACAGAACAGTTCCTTAACCTCAAATATGCAGAAAATGTAAATGTTTGCGGATTTTAGTCTATTGACATAGACGCGAAAACTTATTTTTATCGTTTTATTATTTTTCTACAGGTAGCCTTGTTGTTTATATCTGTTACTACGATCAGATAAACTCCATTTGAAAGCTCATCTGTAGAGATAGTCTGCGTGGTTGTTTCAATGACCGGATACTTATTCAATGACTGCCCCAGGCTATTTAGAATTTCTATATTTTTAATTTGAATTGGTGATTCAATCGTTAATTTATTATGACAAGGGTTAGGGAAAATTTTAATGGAGGCAGCCGGTTTTTCGTTCACATCCATTGGAGTATCTGTGTCACCGGATGCATTAATGATGATGTTATCCAATGCTAATTCGTCTCTTGATCCCGAACCTCCTAAATCGTCAATAGTCCATTTTAAAAACATTATTTCGCCCTGGTTTAGTGCTGAAGTAATGATTGTCGATTTACTTTTTTTTGTCCAAACAGGTTCAGTATCAGCATTAGGTAAGGTTTCAATACTTAGTTCAGGATAGTTTGTATAAATCTGATTATCTGTACTTGAAGAGAAGTTAATTATGCTGGATCGGTTTTCATTATTAAAATGATACACATCATAGCTAACAGATAAATGCGTTATTGTTTGGTTCTGGTTGTTGCTGATTTTAATAATAATTTCACCAGGTGCAATGTCACTTCCTGTTGGTTGAATACCCAGAGCGATATCTTCGCTTGATACCTCAAAAGCATAAATTCCTCCTGTTGATACTCCACCCAATGAATATTTACGACCATAATCACCTTCTGTATAAGTTTCTCCGAAAGTCATGTCTCCATCAGAAAGCCCATTTACAATTAAACCATTTGAATTTAATTGGCCTTCGGAAGGTGTGGTGCAGAATCCGGTTGCATTAAATGTGCTATTGTTTATTCCATCGGTAGTGTTATCAAAATCAATAGTCAGATTTTGATTTAAATTGGTTATGTTTAGTTGTGCAGTTGCAAGGTATTGTATAGAAATAGCAATGATGAAAAATAAATTTCTCATGATTTAGACTTGGATAGGTTATTAAAAAAAATTATTGATTTATTGAAAGGAGTGTAAAATACGACTGCGGTATAGGAATTGCCATGTTATAAGTTTAGGTTTTGGTTACTATTGTATGTTATTTTGTTATGCAAATATATATGAAATGATTTTTAAATCCAACGCTTTTGGAAATTATTTTAATTGTATTATTTATTATTGTACATCTGAATGTGTTTAATGGAGATTATATTTAGTTGTTATCTAGAGATTTACAACCTCTTATTGTGACTCTTTTTTTGAGTTTAATTTGTTATGTATAGTCATTTCCGGAGCCGGGAAAGTACAAACTAAACAGGAATTAAATCTGGTTTAATACAAAGTAAATATGCTACTAATCTATTGAAAGGTATTTGTCGGTTTCATAAATGCGGATTTGCTGCCATAGATTCTGGAGTAAGCAAACAATTTTAGTGAAATTAAAATAATTCGTGATTGATTACACTTTTAACTTGCATAACGAAGTCCTAATATGCAATTCGGGTATTAGTCCTGTAAAGACATAAAGGTGTATAAAAAACATTGTATTATGATTTTACCGGTTGTGATATCATGATATTCAGATTTTTGTATATTTTTATGATGCCGAAATACTTAACCTAAACTTACATGAATTCAATTTTTATTTATCCATCCACCTATAAAAAAGAGAGAAGGATAATTTTACAATATAATTATAAAGTCAATG
>JBNKRV010000130.1:0-64997 GCA_050296935.1 Marinilabiliaceae bacterium
CACCCTGTTCCAGGGTAGTATTTTTCGCTCTCCACCTTGACAGAACCCCTTACTCAATAAGCAAGGTATCTGAAAAGAAAAAACGAAAAAAAATGTCTAAGAAACATTACGTAGTGGTCCAGTAAATGGGGAGTAGAATAATCTTTCCAAATATCAAATTGAAAGGATATTTTTGTCCTAAGAATTAAATACATATTTTAAAATAATCAGGAGTTACAAATTAAATAATAACAAAGAATGAATATTCATATTTTCAATAAAGAGAATTCCCTTTTCAATCAGTTTATTGCTGAAATCAGAGATAAAGAAATTCAAACAGACCCGTTAAGATTTAGAAGAAACATTGAACGGATGGGGGAAATATTAGCTTATGAGATTAGTAAATATCTAAACTATGAGAGTATTGATATTCAAACTCCTCTTGGCGTTTCTCATGAATATGTTTATTCTGAAAATGTTGTGATTGCAACAATATTAAGAGCCGGACTACCATTGCATCAAGGCGTATTAAATTATTTTGATAGTGCAGAAAATTGTTTTGTTTCTGCCTATAGAAAATACAATGAAAAGGGAGACTTCGATATACATATTGAATATATTTCATCTCCCTCATTGGAAGATAAAATTGTTATTCTTACAGATCCGATGTTGGCAAGTGGAGCTTCAATGGAATTGGCATATAAAGCTATCCTTACCAAGGGAAAACCAAAACATATTCATATTGCATCTATTATAGCCAGTGAAGAAGGGGTTGAGTATATTAAAAGTAATATGCCATCCGAAAACATTTCGCTATGGATTGGGGCAGTGGATAAAGAGTTAAATGATAAAAAGTATATTATTCCCGGGCTTGGAGATGCTGGTGATTTAGCATTTGGTAGTAAGTTATAGATACGAAGACATGTTATTTACTAGCGTATTTTTTCTTTTTGCATTTCTTCCTTTAGTATTTGTTTTTCATTTAATTTTACCGCAGAGGTTTCGAAATCACTTCCTTTTATTAGCAAGTTTATTCTTTTATTCGTTAGGAGAGAAGGAGATGGTTTTCTTAATATTAGGAGTGACTTTTGTTTCTTATATATCTGCAATTTTAATTGATCGGGGTTTAAAAAGGACGGGTTTATATTTAGGAATATTCTCCACCATTGGTGCATTAATCTATTTTAAGTACACATCCTTTTTGTTATCCATCATAAATCTGGTATTAAATAATATTTGGCCAGGATCGTTTCATCAAATTTTCAAAATTGCACTACCAATTGGAATTAGCTTTTATATATTTCAGGCTTTATCTTATGTAATTGATGTCTATAAGCAAAGAGTTAGTATTAATAAGAATTTTATAAACCTTGCCACCTATATTTCCTTGTTCCCTCAATTAATTGCAGGCCCTATTGTAAGATATAAAGATATCTCATTGCAATTGAAAGATAGAACGGTGGAGTGGAATGGTATAATAATAGGACTAGAAAGGTTTATTATTGGCCTTGCAAAGAAAATTATACTTGCAAATAGTTGTGCTGTTATTGCAGATACCATTTTTTCATCCTCTCCTATTTTCATAAGTACTGGAGTAGCATGGTTGGGTGCAATCGCATATAGTTTTCAGATTTATTTTGATTTTTCAGCATACTCTGATATGGCTATTGGCCTTGGAAATCTGTTTGGATTCAGGTTTTTAGAGAATTTCAATTATCCATATATATCCACTTCAATACGAGATTTCTGGAAAAGGTGGCATATATCCTTATCTACATGGTTCAGAGATTATCTATATATCCCATTAGGAGGTAATCGGTTAAGTAAAATTACCACCTACAGAAATCTCGTCATAGTTTTTTTTATTACCGGTTTGTGGCATGGGGCAAGTTGGAATTTTATTGTATGGGGTTTGTTTCATGGAGTATTTTTAATAGTAGAAAGAAGTTTTAATAGGGTACATTTCAAAGGGAATGTATTATTTAGGAGGTTATATACCTTGATTGTTGTTGTTATTGGATGGGTGATTTTTCGAACAGACACAATTGGGGATGCTAGTGATTTTATTTTAAGGATGTTCTCATGGCAAAATGATTATCAAGTATTATATGATTTAAATTACTTTATAAATAAAGAGAATGTTTGTATTCTACTACTTTGTGCAATATTTTCTATGCCCGTTTATCCATTACTTCACAAGGTGATGAGTCATAATTTAAATGAAAGCAAGGCATTAAGTTTTATTTACTATTTTTTTATACTTTCCTTATTTGCAATTTCATTGGTGTATGTTTCAGTTCAAACCTATAACCCGTTTATTTATTTTAGATTCTAGTCGTTATGTTAATAAAAAAAACGTTTGTAACAATATTTTTTATTGTAATTTTAATGCCGTTTTTACTTGCTCCTATATACAATGCAAACATATCAATAGAAAATAGAAATTCAATTAAACTTCCTAATTATAAAGAACTATCCTTAATTGAATTCACAAAACAACTTAAATCTTTTTTAGAGTCAGAATTTGCATTTAGGGATGTACTAATTAAAGCGTATTTGTTGTTAAAAGAAGATATTCTGCAGACAGAATCGATCCCTCATTCAGTGAAACATGGTAAAAATGGATGGTATTTTTTAGGGAACTTCTATCAATCAGTATATAATGAATCTCTCGGTATAATAAATCATGACAATGTTGATATTAACAATGTTTGTTCAAATATTTTGTCAATGAATGAAATTTGTATTGGACGAAAAATTGATTTTTATTGTGCAATTGTTGAAAATAAGCATCAGATATATAAAGAAATGCTTCCATTGGTTCCTGTGAATACGATTTCAAGATTCGAGAAAGTAAATCAGAAATTTGAAAGAGATGGTAGTTTCAGATTGATTAAATTAAGTAGAGACTTTCTTGAAAGCAAACAAACTAATAAATTGTATTACAAAACTGATTCTCATTGGACCGGCTATGGTGCTTTATTGGGGGCTAAAGTTTTACTAGATTCGCTTCAAATAAAATACAATGTGCAAAATCAATTGTGCAAATTGGAAAACTATGAGGTTGATTCAATTATAGATAAATCAATGGACTTGAGTAAGATTATTTATAAATCCATACCAGAATACAGATACCAGTTTAAACCATTATTAGACAGTTTGAAATTTCAAGAAAAGGAAGGAATTTACTACTCAAAAATAGCACCTAATAAACTAAAAGTATTGGTCTTTCATGATTCTTACTTTCTAGAGATGCGAAAATTTCTTGCCCCTCATTTCAAGGAGATGATCTGCTTTTGGTCTGAATTTGATATAAAAATAATTGATAAAGTTAAGCCTGATATAGTTATTTTCATAAGGGTTGAACGGAATATGAAATCGATGGAGACAGAAAAATCATTCCTAAATTAAAAATCTTACCCACCCCTCATCTTTACACTCAGTTAATAATTCCTGAATTGTTTTCAATAAAACTGGATGGTTCAGGTTTCTCCATTTTTCAGCCAGCGGGAGGAGGGTGAATTTCCTTTCATGGAGTTTAGGATGAGGGATAGTTAAATGTGGTTCATTTATTATTGAATGATCATAAAACAGTATATCAATATCCATAGTTCGGCCTTCATATTCTGTTTTGGTTTTTGCTTTTCTGCCAAGTGTTTTTTCAATGTTTTGTGATAGTTCCAATAACTTTTGAGGGGTGTGCGAACATTCAATCTCAATTATCTTATTAATAAAATTTTGATCATGTACGAAACCCCACGGTTCACTTTCATAGTATCCTGATTCCTTAATTATTGATCCAATGTTTTTTGCAATTAATTGTTGAGCTTGCATGATATTTTCGGTTGGATTACCTTCATTTCCTCCTAATAACAATAAAACCTTGGTCATAATCTTCAATAAATAAATTAAACAAGTAACGGTTTATGCAAAATCGTATAATTGGTACAAAGAAAATAATTTAGTTTTAATACATTTGTTCAGTAAGCATTATTCTTTTAAATCTATAGTTTAATTACGCATATTTTATATAACTCAAAATTTATGGCCAAGTTTATTAAATCATTATTATTAACGGTTGTTGGTTCAATAGTGACCGCATTGTTTATTGTTATTCTGTTTTTTGCTGTTCTGGCAGTGATCGTATCAGGAGGAGAAAAAGAGATTGAAATTAAGGAGGGTACTTTATTAACTATAAATCTTAATAAAGAAATCATAGATAGATCTGTTCCGAATCCAATCACTGAACTTATAGGAGAGTCACCATTTGGCTCAGATAAATTAGGATTGAATCAAATTTTAAAGAATATTTCAAAAGCAAAAAGAGATAAAAATATTTTAGGAATTTATCTTGAGTCAGGTATGCCACAAACAGGCTATGCTACTTTAAATGAAATCAGGGAAGCACTTATCGATTTTAAATCCTCGGGTAAATTTGTGGTTGCTTATTCGCCTATATACTCACAGAAAGGATATTATGTGGCATCTGTAGCTAATCATGCCTATATGCCTCCTCAGGGAATGTTAGAATTTAAAGGATTAAGTGCTCAACGTACTTTTTTTAAAGGAACATTGGAGAAATTAGGTGTAGAAATGCAAATTTTCAAACATGGAAAATTTAAGTCAGCGGTAGAACCTTTTATCCGCGATAAAATGAGTGATCCTGCAAAAAAACAAACAATAGCATATACCTCCTCTATTTGGAATCATGTGCTGAATGGAATCTCTAAATCCAGAGGAGTATCTGCAGATAGTATTAATTATTTAGTAGATGAAGCCTTGATGTTTAAAGATAATCGGGCTTTGATTGATTACCACATCTTAGATGGGCTTAAATATAAGGATGAGGTGCTGACACAGGTAAAAAGCATGACTGGGACATCTGAAGAAGATGATATTGAGCAGGTAAATCTGAGAGATTATGAATTTGTATATGTGCCAGATGAAGTTAAAGGTTTGAAAAGAGATAAGATAGCAGTTATTTATGCCGAAGGTGAGATAGACGGAGGAGGGAAGGATGGAATCGATTCAGAGAAATTGAGTAAAACCATTAGAGAGGCCAGAAAGGATGACAATATAAAGGCAGTTGTTTTAAGAATTAATTCTCCCGGAGGATCAGGAATGGGGTCAGATGTGATATGGCGCGAGGTTCAATTGTGTCAACAAGCTAAACCATTGATTGTATCAATGGGTGATGTAGCCGCTTCCGGTGGTTATTATATTGCCTGTATTGCCGATACAATTGTTGCTAACCCTTCCACCATTACCGGTTCAATTGGTGTTTTTGGAATGATACCTAATGCAAAGGAATTATTTAATGAAAAACTAGGTATTACTTTCGATGGTGTAAAAACAAATAAATATGCCGATTTACCTAACGTTACACGTTCTTTTACATCAGATGAAAAGGAAATTTTCCAATCATATGTGGAAGCGTTTTATAAAGTATTTATTAGTAGATGTGCAGAAGGTAGAGAAACATCTTCTGAGGCTATTGATGAAATAGGTCAGGGTAGAGTATGGAGCGGAGAAAATGCCAAAGATATTAACCTTGTTGATGTTTTAGGAGGTCTTTCAAAAGCGGTTGAAATTGCAAAAGATAAGGCTGGACTCGAAACATACAGAATTGTTGAATTGCCTGAAAAGCTTTCGCCACTAGAAGAATTCATGAAAGACATGAAAAGTGAGGCTAAAGCATATATGTATAAGTCTTTTTTAGGAGTGAACTATGAACAACTTGAATTGATAAACAGAATAAAAGAGATTGAACCAATTCAGGCAAGGATGCCATTTGATTTGGAGCTAAACTAAAGTTTTTTTTACCTTTGAAAATTTAAGGCTGATCTTAATAGTTCAGCCTTTTTTTCCGTTATGAAGATATCAAAATACATAAGGCTGTCATTGTTGCCCTTCTCTATTATTTACGGAGGAGTAGTTCGTATTCGTAATTTTATGTTTGATGTTGGAAAGTTATCATCCCGGGAGTTTGATATACCCATTATATCTGTTGGAAATATTACTGTGGGAGGTACAGGAAAAACGCCGCTAACCGAGTTTATTATAAAACAACTGATTCATCAATACCAGGTGGCTTTATTAAGCAGGGGGTACAAAAGAAAAACCAAGGGGGTTGTTGTCTCTAACACGAATAGTACAGCGATTGAAATTGGAGATGAGCCTGCGCAGATAAAGCAAAAATTCCCCCAATGTCAGGTTGTTGTTGCGGAGAAGAGGGTGGAAGGTGTTGAGAAAATAAATGGATTAACCAAAGTTCCTGATGTTATTGTTATGGATGATGCTTACCAGCACAGATATGTGAAACCCGGGTTGAGCATTTTGGTTATGGACTATAATCGACCACTTTGGAAAGACCTCATGTTGCCTGCCGGAGAGTTAAGAGAACCAATGAAGGGGAAAAGCCGTGCTGATATTGTTTTTGTGAGTAAGTGTCCGGCCAATTTATCTCAAACCGAACAGGATTATATTACAAAGAAATTAGATTTGTTACCTGAGCAATCCATATTCTATTCTTCTATTGGTTACCAACAACCCTTATCCTTATATAGCGATCAATCAAGTGTAAGTCAGGATAATTTGTTAAGCTTTGATGTTTTATTAGTTGCTGGCATAGGAAACCCAAAGCCGTTTTATAAATATGTAAAAAAAATGGTAAGGAGTGTTCAAACACTATATTTTCCAGATCATTATCAATACGAGACTTCTGATGTAAGGAAGATTCATAACATGTTCGATCAGATTATTTCTGATAAGAAGGTTATTATTACCACTGAAAAAGATGCTGTTCGATTCAAACAAGTATTGAATGTATCAGACAAAATCGCATCAAATATTTGGTTTCTACCCATAGAAATCGAAATTCTTAATCAACAAACAAATCGTTTTAAAGACAAAATTACCACCTATGTTAGGGAAAATCAAAACAAGCGCTGAATTCATATTAGATAAATCCAAAAGCAAAGCTAAAATAGGAATTATTTTAGGTACGGGATTAGGAGGATTAGTGGATGAGATTGAGATACAATCAACTTTGGATTATGAGAGCATACCGGATTTTCCTACATCAACGGTTGATGGACATAACGGGAGATTGATATTCGGACAATTAGGAGGAAAGGATGTAATTGCAATGCAGGGGCGCTTTCATTATTACGAAGGGTATGGTATGCAGGAAGTGACTTTCCCGATTAGGGTGTTAAAAATGATGGGTATTGAAACTCTGTTAGTAAGTAATGCCAGTGGTGGGTTAAATCCTGGTTTTATAGTTGGTGATATCATGGTTATTGAGGATCATATTAATATGTTTGGAACCAATCCGTTAATAGGAAAAAATTTTGATGAATTGGGGCCTCGATTTCCGGATATGAGTATTCCATATGATAAAGAGCTGATCAATAGGGCGTTTGAAATCGCCAGTCAAAATGATATCAAACTAACTCGCGGGGTTTATGTAGGTACCACAGGGCCAACATTTGAAACGCCTGCTGAGTATAAGATGTTTCGCATACTAGGTGCAGATGCTGTTGGCATGTCAACAGTACCGGAAGTTATTGTGGCGCGTCATATGAATATGCGATGTTTTGGAATATCTATCATTACAGATTCGGGTGTTCCTGGTGAAATTGTTGAAGTTTCACATGAAGAGGTTCAGGAAGTAGCCGCAAAAGCACAACCAAAAATGACTTTTGTAATCAAGGAATTAGTTGCTACTCTTTAAACTTCATGAATAGAAAATTTTAATCCTGCCTTACAAGTATTGTAGGTGCAGGATTTTGAATATATCAGGATGCTTTCAAGGATAGAACAGCTGTCATTTTTTTCTTTTTTACCTTCCCCTTGATTGAGAAAAATTCAGCATAAATAAGATATATCCCTAAAGGAGCTTTACTATGTTTGTCCGTGATTCCATCCCATTTGAAAAATCCCGATGTACCTAATAAATCATTGTTATTTAAAATTTTGATTGGTATACCATACCGGTTAAAAATAGTTACAGATCCTGACCATCCGGGCTCTTGTAACGCATAATTTATTTGAAGAAAATCAGCAGTCCCATCCCCATCTGGAGTAAATTCATCATCTTCAAGCCAAATCCAACGATCACTTTTTTGTGCTGTTTTCTCCACGTATTGAGAATTCATCTTTGTTGGTGTAGCAAAGTTAGTTTCAGATGAGGCAGAATGCCAATTGTTAGGGTTGTTTGTTGTGGCATTATAATCAATTCTTTCAAGAGAAACACCTTCTTTATCTCTTAATAATTCAAAATGCAATTTTTCAGTATATTGAAAATGGTCAATGATTTTACCGTTGGATGTAGTAAGTGCAATATATCCTTCATCATCGTTCATTGATGGTATGGAGGTTTGAATTACGCATTCGGATATGGTTTGGTATTGACCGTTCAGCTTGTTACTGTCAGCAGTTATTACTATATATTCTTCAGGAAAAATCAACCTGCTTTTAGCATTAATAGGGTATAATTTCTCGGGAATACCCTGACTAATAGATGAGGTATAAATATTATCTGAATTTATGATTTGATTGGATCGATTGTAAATCTCAATAAAATCAGTGCTTTCGGAGGTTGGATTAAAAAGGATTTCATTAATACAGATGTCAAAACTATCGATTGGTTCAGGAATTCCTAGCTTCCAATCAAAATCGGATTTTAAAGTATTGCCGGCATAATCCCTTAGATCTTTTCCGAAGCTTATCAGGTATGAAGAGTTATGATTCAAACATTTAGTGTAAGTTAAGATTGCGGAATTAAGATAAATGCTATCCATATTTATGGAATAGATTTCTGCAAAGTTAATGTTTATAGGTGGATAAATCTTCCAATTTGACGTGTCCATTGGTTCGCTGAAATGAAATTGAAAGGTGCTGTCATTCATGTAGGAGATGTATTTGATTTCTGGAGCATTGGTGTCAGCATGGTCATCAGCAACTGAGTTTTTATAACCAGGAGTTCCTCCATCCAGGTTTACTGAATATCTCCAGTTATCTGATGACACATCGTAATTGAGGTTATCCATTCGCTCTATGGCCCAGCCACCATCACTTTTGAAAGATTTCTCATTTATTGGCAATGGATATTTCAGCGCTTCAATAATTACATTACTGTTATTGCTCAGTATTATTTCTCCTCTACTATTGGGTAAGGCAGGAAGCTTTTCAACTCCAATTAAATTTAAAGAATTGGGCCAGTTATGGATTTCTGATACATTGGTAATTGCCACATATTCATCCGGTTTTAAATCGAATGAAGGTAAGGTAGATGGTTTGTTATTTATAAATAAATTCCACCCTTCCAAATTTACGGTTTCTGCAGTATTGTTATGTAATTCAATATATTCTGATTCAAATACACCAGCAGACGGTGTAGGATCAATCATAATTTCACTAATAACTACATCGTATCTATTTGTGCTCAAGCTTATTGAGTCTGGTGGAGTGTCATCCACGAATGCCGATCCTTGCACATCTATTGGTCCGTAATGAAACTTACTACTCCTGGTTGAGGTATATTTGCATACCAAAAGAAAGTATTCACTCTTTACGATTGAATTATCAAAGGTTTCTCCTTCTAATAAATAAGGTGCGTTTTCAAGTTGAGTATAAAGTTTCCAGTTGCCCTTTTCATCACGTTCAACTTTTACAGCAGCGTAAACCGACGATTTATCTAATACTTTATCAGTACCATCGATGATTTTACTACTTTTTCCATTTGTTTTTTTCCACAATGATATTTCATCCTTGGTACCACCAATTTTAACAAAGTACCCTTCTGTATCCTCATTAAATTCAGGTTGATTTGATATGATATATATTTCACTCAGGTTTGAAGATGAAGGGTTAAAATCCATTGTTAATGAAAATTCCCATGTGGCATTGTTTATTGCTTTGCTTTCTGTTGCAATATAAGATGTAGATGCTTCAGGAGGTGCATTTAAATGTAAAGTGTTGTTGTCGATGGAGAAGTTTGTTAAATGTCCACTCCATGTTGGGGGTTCTGTTAAGTTGCTTTTGTTCCAGTTTTCATAAAATTGAGCAAAAGTTAATGTCGGAAACATTAAAAAGAGCAAAAAAAATCGGTTCATAGTGTTTGGTTAGTCTTAATTTCTATATTTTTGCATGATAATTATCATCATCAACAACTAGTGCAATTTAATTAATATATATTGTTAAGTGGCAGGTTGTATAATAAATTTTAAATTTTTTTTAGATGAAAGTAGCAATTGTTGGTGCTAGTGGCGCTGTTGGACAAGAGTTTCTGCGCGTTCTTGAAGAGCGTAATTTCCCTTTAGATGAATTAGTGTTATTCGGATCCGCACGTAGTGCAGGAAGAAAATACACGTTTAAGGGTAAAGAACTGGTTGTAAAGGAACTTTGTCACAACGATGATTTTAAAGATATTGATATAGCATTAACTTCAGCAGGAGGTGGTACCTCTAAAGATTTTGCAGAGACTATTACAAAGCATGGCGCAATAATGATTGACAATTCAAGTGCTTTCAGAATGGATTCAGATGTGCCTTTGGTTGTGCCCGAAGTAAATGCAGAGGATTGTAAAAATGCTCCTCGTAATATTATTGCTAATCCCAATTGTACAACTATTCAAATGGTTGTTGCATTAAAAGCTTTGGAAAATATTTCGCACATTAAAAGAGTGCATGTTTCAACTTACCAATCTGCAAGTGGAGCAGGAGCAATGGGTATGGCTGAGTTGGAGCAACAGGTAAAAGAATATGCTGAAAATAAAGATTTAACAGTTGAGCAATTTGCTCATCAGTTGCTGTTTAATGTAATACCTCATATTGATGTATTTACTGATAATGGTTATACAAAAGAGGAGATGAAGATGTATAATGAAACCAAAAAAATTATGCATTCTGATGTTGAAGTAAGTGCTACAACTGTGCGTGTTCCTGTAATGAGGAATCACTCTGAATCTATTTGGGCAGAGACTGAAAAACCTGTTACTCCGGAACAGTTCAGAGCAGAATGTGAAAAAACAAAAGGTATAACTGTTATTGATAAACCAGGTGAAAATAAATATCCAATGCCATTTTTACTGGCAGGTGAGGATGATGTTTTTGTAGGTCGAATCAGAAAGGATATTTCAAATCCTAATGGAATTACATTTTGGTGTGTAAGCGACCAAATTAAAAAAGGTGCTGCCTTAAATGCAGTTCAGATTGCTGAGTATATGATTGAAGAAGGATTGGTTAAATAATTCTAATGGTATAAATTATAAAAAAGAGGATGTCTCCATTTTGGAGTGACATCCTCTTTTGTTTTTCAGTAAGTAGTTGTATGGTTAGGATTTATACTATTCTTGTTTGCTTTGCGAATTATGATATTATTGATCCAATGCAGATATTCTGTACATTTTTACACCGTGATTATTTATTGATGGGGTGAGTTCTTTCCCTTTAAAAACACCCACATCTTCTTGTTTCCATAAATCACGAATCATACATGCTCCTGAAAATCCAAGTTCTTTTAAATCAACAACCACACTTTTGCTTTCATTTAGTACAGGATCTTCCGTAAATACCATAAATTCCAGGGTAACTCCTTCTTTGGCATTTAAAACTTCATCATCAAAGGAGCATAATGACTTAAATGATGTGTAGCCTTCTGGTATCTCTAATTCAATGACTGAGTTTGAATGCGTACCAATGCCATTTTTATATGTTTTACCAGCAACAGATAATTTGTTTCCGTCAATAGACTTATTCTTCTGAACTTCTCCCCAGCCACTTTCTGCCTTGGCCCAATTTAAACCAGTTAGTAACAGTGAGTCTCCATTTTCTTTGTATATAGTCGGATGAATCCAATCAGCATGATCGTGATTAAAATTGTCTCCAGCATCAGTGACAACTAGGTAAAGTTTTTTAGCTCCTGTAATATTGGCTTCTATTCTTTTTCCTGTTGATTGTATTGTTCGGCTGATTCTTCCTGTATTGGCAATCGCTTTTTTAACGTCAACTATCCGGGGTGTAGGATCTTCAGTAGACAACATAAATTCTACTGTTGTACCCCCTTTTACATCAGTAGCAGCCATATCTAAGCCGGCAAAAGCTTTAAAACGAACGCTGTTTTCCGGTATTTGAAACATAATTATAGATTGTGAGTGTGTACCGATACCGTTTGCATATTCTTTACCTTTAACCCTTAATGGCTGACCTGAAACACTTTTATTTAGTGTTACTTTTCCCCATCCTGCGGTTGCATATTCCCATTTAATATCAGTAAGTTTAATCACTTTACCATTAGTTAATTCAATCTGAGGGTTGATCCAGTCAGCATGATCCCAGCTAATTCCATCTCCACTATCATTTACTATCAGATATAATTTCGTACTACCTTCAGGAAGTTGAATATCAATATGCTCACCAAAACCATCTGTTAATTGAGAAACAGTTCCGCTTCGATATAATAAATCCCTGGTTTTAACAAATCCATCTCCACCATTATTAAATAACGCTAAAAATACATCCCCGTTTTTAGGATCTTCAGCAGTCCAGGCTGTAATATCTTCTTTTGTGTACCACTCTTTATTCTTTTTAGAGTACTTGTTCACATATAAAACTTCATTGTTTGATAATAGTGAATTGGTAAATGCATCATTGTCAGGTAAGTTACCTCCAAACATTAATGGAGATTTAAACATCGACCATAGCGACATTAAAGTATATTGTTCGTTTTTTGTGAAATTTGTATATCGATTAGTAGCTCTTTCTCCGCGAATAAATTTTCCTAATGGTAGCATATCGGCATCAGGCCATGCACCTTTGGTAATATATGGTGCCCATTCAGCACAAACACCGAATGAATAATTTAGTTGAGCCCAGTTATCCCAAAAATCATCTATGGTTCTCCATAAGTTGGCGTTGTTTTTTGCATGTTCGTGCTGATCTATAGGAGTAGCTCCTGGAGACATACTAAACACAATCGGACGTCCGGATTGGTCAATGGCTTTTCTAATCATTTCTATTTCATCGGCATGATACGGTCGTGATAAATCATCCACTTTTATGTAGTCTACACCCCATGAGGCATATAATTCCAATATTGAATTGTAGTATTCCTGAGATCCTTCTTTTCCTTTAACTACAGTGTAATTATCCTGTAACCAGGTACACTCAAGTTCTGTTGAATATATCTGATCAGCAGTTATGTTTTTTGTGCCTTTAACAGGCATCTTGTTATGCACAGCTTCCTTGGGGACACCACGCATAATGTGGATTCCAAATTTTAGTCCCAAATCATGAATATAATCAGCTAAAGGTTTGAATCCTTTACCGTTTGCTGCCGAAGGAAAACGCTTGGGAGATGGCATGTATCTACCATATTTGTCTATTACAAAGTCAGACTCGTTATAACGGTTATAATGACCGGTTGTTTGATTATCAATATACCAACGTATATCAACAATAATATATTCCCAACCATAATCTTTAAGGTTTTCAGCCATGTAATCGGCATTTGCTTTTACTTCTGATTCATTCACAGAAGGTCCAAAGCAATCCCAGCTATTCCACCCCATTGGTGGCGTAGCTGCCCATTTTTTAAAGGCAAGTTCGTTTTTTTCTTGTGCGCTAACAATTGCGAAACAAAATAAAAGAATAACCAAAAGCCATGGTTGAACTGTGTTAATAGATGTTTTCATAAGTGCATGTTTTATTAAAAATATTTCTCTATTAATCCTGAACTCAGGTTAATATACCAATTTTAAATATGGTAAATGAGAAATTTTCTTGTTGTCTTGTTATTGTCAATTCTGAATGTGGATTTTTTGTTATCCAAATCAATATTTCTTATTCTAATTTAGTTTGTTAACTCCAATCGGTGAAGGATGTTAAAGGACAGATTAAAGTTGATGAAAATCACACCTCATTAATGTTATATATTTTGAAAATACTGTCATATAATTTCAATTTACAGACGGTATCTGATTGACTTGTAAATATTGAATGAGTTCAAATCAAAGGGAGGGTACGTCAATACAAACGACAAGGTTTGCAATAAATAGGATGTGACGGTTATTTACATCTTATACTAGTTAAAACTATAAATGCGCCGGTATTATTCACTTAAGAAACACTATTCGAGTATGCTTTTAATCAGGTAGATAAAAAAGGCTATTTCGTATGAAATAGCCAATTGTGTTATTCTTCTTCGTCGGATTCGTCGAAGTTTATAGTTGGATATAGAAAATCGTTGTACGGAAACCTGGCTGTATGAATTTTCCGCACCTCGTTGTATATGAGCTCCTTGAAGTCTTCCAGATTGTCTTTGTTTTTTGCGGATATAAAAACCGTATCCAAATTCTTTGCCATCCAGCTTTTCTTTAGGTCTTCAAGCGAATAGTTTTCTTGTAGAACGGGTGTTAAATCGTCCTCATCTTTTGGTGTGTATGAAAAGGCATCTATTTTATTAAATACCATGATCATTTTTTTATCACTACACTCAAGTTCTTGTAATGTTTCATTAACAATGTCTACCTGTTGTTCAAAACCAGCATGAGATATATCAACCACATGAACCAGAATATCTGCTTCACGGACTTCATCTAAAGTTGATTTAAATGAATCAACCAAATGGTGAGGAAGCTTTCTGATAAAACCAACGGTATCTGCCGCTAAAAAGGGCAAGTTACCAATAACTACCTTTCTAACAGTTGTGTCTAGCGTAGCAAATAGTTTATTCTCGGCCAATACACTTGATTTGCTGAGTGTATTCATAAGAGTTGACTTGCCAACATTGGTATAGCCAACCAAAGCTACGCGAACCATTTTTCCGCGATTTTTCCGTTGCGTAGTTTTTTGTTTATCAATCTTTGTTAAATCTTGTTTCAGCTTGGTTATTTTGTCACGAATAATCCTTCTGTCTGTTTCGATTTCTTTCTCACCAGGACCTCTCATGCCAATTCCTCCTCGTTGCCTTTCCAGGTGAGTCCACATTCGGGTTAGCCGGGGAAGTAAATATTGATATTGAGCCAGTTCAACCTGAGTTTTAGCTGCAGCAGTTTTTGCATTATGCGCAAAAATATCTAAAATTAAATTGGTCCGATCTAAAATACGTACCTTCAAGTATCTTTCCAGGTTTCTAAGTTGAGAAGGTGTTAGTTCGTCATCAAAAATTACAGACTGTACTTCGTGGACTTTTACACCTTCAAGGATTTCTTCCAGTTTTCCTCGTCCAACATAGGTTTTATTATCTGGTAAAGATAGATTTTGTGTAAACCTTCTTACAGGAACAGCACCTGCAGTTTCGGCCAGGAATGCCAATTCATCCAGATATTCGTTTAATAAATTTTCAGATATTCCAGGAGTTCTGATGCCTACCAGTAATACCTTTTCCATTTCCTTTTTCGTCGAAATTTGCTCTCCCATTCATTTTTTATTATGGCTACAAAGATATCAAATTTACCTTATAACCAGAGTTCGGCTTAAATTTTGGACTAATCTTCTTTAATATTATTTTATAAGGTATTCGATTGAACATTGAATCAGAACGCCTATGGATTAATTATAGGAATGATTCAAAGAGACAGTTTTAAAAGTGATACAGACAGAAACAAAAAAGGGATATCCAATGGATATCCCTTTATATGATGACAGTTAAATGTTATTGCAGTACAAAGTTGATAGGTACAGTATAGGATACCTTTACTGCTTTACCACGTTGCTTACCGGGTTTCCACTTAGGCATTGATTGTACCACACGTACAGCTTCTTTGTCTAAGTTTGGATCTACGCCACGAGCTACTTTTACCTGAGTAACCTGACCATCAGTTCCAACAACAAACTGGATGTAAACGCGACCTTGAATTCCATTTTCTGCAGCAATTGACGGATATTTTACCGTTTTACCAATATACTTTCTTAATTCAGCCTCTCCTCCCGGGAATTCAGGCATGTCTTCAACAATAAAGAAAACAGGTGCATCATCAGACTCCTCTTCTTCTAAAGAAATATCAAACTCAACCTCAGTATCCTCGTCAATTTCTGTATCTTCAATATCAAGCTCTTCATCAAGCTCAACATCATCGTCCACGATGTTTAATACATCAGTAACTTTTGGTGGTGGAGGTGGTGGAGGTGGTTTTACTTCTTCCTGTCTGGTAATAGGAATAATTTCCTCCTCTGCGTCAAGATCATCCATCATTTCAAATTGGCCAGAATCCACATCAGATGTTGACCATTCGAAAGCGATTAATACAAGAGCCAAAACCACAACCATACCGATCTGCATGAAAATCCTTTTTTTGTTTTCAAGATCAGCTTTTGGCGACTTTTTTACTTCCATAATAAACTAATTTTGGTGCCTAAAGTTAACCATTTATTAATGGTTAATCAACTATTTTTTCTTTGTTATAATTACAAATAAATTTTGAGTGCATAAAAATAGGACTTTATTATAAAAAACGTATCTATTTGAACTTTTTTTTCATTAATGATGTTAATTAATATTAACAGCGCTAAAAATTTTATTCGCAGATCTTCCAAATTGTAAATATTAATACGCACATTAAAAAAATAATTTTATATTTGCATCGCAATTAATGGGGGATTAGCTCAGTTGGCTAGAGCGTTTGACTGGCAGTCAAAAGGTCATCGGTTCGATTCCGATATTCTCCACATTGAAAATAAAGGCGTTCGGGAGCTTCCATCCTGGGCGCTTTTTTTATTTGCACTGAATGGATCGTAAGTTTCTTGGTGTATAAATTCTGACCACAGGCTTCCTGATGGAAGTCTGTAATTGTAAGTGTTCTAAAATCCCTGCAGGTAGAATGAGTTCTCGTAATTGGGTATTGATATCTTGAGAGGATATATTTTTTTGTTAGTTTTTTGCAAATCTAACATGACTCTTTTGATAAACCTAAATTTAATGGGTGATCCCTATAATTGAGAGAGTCCATTTTTACTCCCTTTATAAAAAAAACAAAACCTCCTGATTATCAACTAATCAAGAGGTTTATCTGTACCCAGAGCCGGAGTTAAATATACTTTACAGTATTTTACAACACTATACTGTATTTTACGCAATATGCTTTATAACAGTAATTTAATACATTGTCTTTCTTTCTTACATTCTAGCTTTGACTAAGTATTACAAAAAGGTTGCCCCCTTTTTGCCCCTAAAAATTTAAAATTATAGTCATGTTAGAAGTGAATTTTTATTTGAAATCTGTTAATCCAAACAAAAAAGGACAAAAACCAATTATTGCACAAATTGGATT
Source organism: Marinilabiliaceae bacterium (assembly GCA_050296935.1). GTDB lineage: Bacteria > Bacteroidota > Bacteroidia > Bacteroidales > Marinilabiliaceae > Saccharicrinis. The sequence continues at coordinate 17,252 of JBNKRV010000130.1, forward strand.
TAATTACAAGAAAATTAGAAAATCTATTTTCAAAAGTAAACCTAGTGAATGGGATAAGAAAAAGCAAAAGCTTAAGTTACCGGAAATTAGTCATCATAATTATGACGAATTTTCAAAGATAAATATATTAATAGACCATATGCGAAGCGCAATTCGTGATTTAGAAAATAGTGCATTATTAGAGAAAAGGAAAGTTACCGATGCTGAGATTCGAAACATCCTAAATCTTGAATTAAAAGAAACAGAAGAAGTATCGTATGATTTTTTTGAAAAGTTTGATGAATATCTCGAATTTCGTAAAGCTACAAAAGCATACAATACTTATAGAGGTGATAAAACTGTAAGAAATTACCTAGAGAAGTTTGAGAAAGCTACAAAATTTCAATTGTCATACGGGACTATTAATGCACTATTTGCTGACAAACTTATGAATTACTGTTTTGCAAAAGAAAAAATTGATAACGACTATTTTGTAAAAATAGCCAATGTGCTAAAAAGGTTCATGGATTGGTCAGCCAAAAGAGGTTTATATGATATTGAGAAATTCCCTAAAGAAGAACTTCTGTCCATAAGGGAAAAAGAAACAGATGTAATTTTTTTATCGTTGGAAGAACTTATGGTTTTGCACAAATGGAACTTTAAAGTGGAGAGGTTAAGTCAGGCAAGAGATATGTTCTGTTTTGCGGCATTTACGGGTTTTAGACATTCTGACGCACATACATTACTTATAGAACATATTGAAGGTTCAATGATTACCAAATTAAATATTAAAACACAAAAAGTGACAAATATTCCTTTAAATAAACATGCACATAGTATTCTTAATAAGTATGTAAATGAAATTTATCCATTAAAACAAATTAGTAATCAGAAAGCCAATGATTATATAAAAGAGTGTTGCAAAGAGATTGCTGACCATTCTTCCGGAAGAGACATGTTTAAAAGGAAAGTTGTTAAAATTAAGGTGAGTGGTAGGAAGGTTACTCAAGATATTAAACCTCTGCATGAAGCTATTACATTTCATATTGCTAGGAAAACCTTTATAACAAACAGTCTAATGTTAGGCGCAAATCTTCAAGCTCTTCAGGAAATGGGAGCTCCTAAAAAGCCACAGCATTTAAAAAAATATTTGAAAATAACGGATGCTTTTAAAAGTAGGGTTATGAGTGAAACTTGGGATAAGGTTGAGTAGACCAAATGTATTTCTTCCCTTATGCCAAAATCTTAAAGGCATAAGGGAAGAAAGAATTACCACTCTTCATTCCCCTTCGGCTCCCCAAAATCAATCTCATCATGTTTATTGTCATCATTAATACCGTCAAGTAAATCATCAAGTTTAGGTTTATTTTTTTGAGGTATAAGCTTGATACCGTCTTTATGAGAGATCAGTTCTATCCTGTCACCCACTTTTAAATTAAACTCACTAATAATTTTATCAGAAAACTTTACTATGGCATCTCCATTTTCCAAAATCTCTAACTTGACTGTATGTTTTTTCATAGGTATATAAATTAAAATGGGAGGCCGTTGCCTCCCGAAAACCAAAAAGTGATGGGTAAAATCCATCTATGAATATTATTATATTTCAATAGTAGATAAGTAGTTTGCTTCACAAGCCTTATCTTCAAATAAATCAATCCTCTTTAGCTCGCAAATCAATATTTTCTTTGTCATGTCTTTTATAGCATGATTTTTCAACCACTCCTCACTTGCTATGCCCTTTAACTCAAATTGAACACCCATATAAAGCGATCGGTCAACTTTACCATTAGAGGTCTTTCTGTGATCAACTAAAAATTTTGCTCTTCCCTGATTTAAAGGAAAACTTGAAAATTCTTCTGTATTATTTATATAAATAGCAATATCAGAAAAGTCTATTCGTTCTTCGTTAATATCTTTTGCCATTATATCTTCTGTAGTATCATCCATAAGGTGGATATAATTCCCATCCCAGATAATTGGATATGAATTAGTATCAAAATCATACTTGCCAAATTCCTGATTTACATATGCAAAGAACTTTTTATTTCCATCATACTGTTTTGCCTTATCGACAAGCTCTTTCTTTTTACTTGAGATTAATGAACTAAAGGCGAATTCATCCTGGTAATTTTGTTTGTACTCCTTTCTATAAAATCGATACAGATATTCTTTAACATCGTTATTGTCGATATTTTCACCTAAGGTGGATAAAAATGCTTTTTCTTTAGAAAAGCGTTCCGGTTTATTGTATAACTCAATCAATTTGGCACTGGCAATTTCTCCCATTTCTATACCTTTATTGATATTTATAGCCCAATTAAAAAGCTTATCAACTACTGCATAAGTGCCTTCCTGCTCATAATGTCTAAATTGTTTTATGGCACATTTGGTATATCTAATGTCAACTATTTCACCTTTCTCAAGCACAGACTCCCTAATCGCCACCTGTGAATCTTGAAGTTTATTTCCTACTTTATAGAATACATATTGGTTGCTAAAATCAGCAGGTGTAGTTATGATGATAGAATCTCCAATATGGTATGTTTTACCGTTGCTTGCTGTAAATGGCTCTTCTGATTTCTTAAATTTCTGAGCATTAGTAATAATTGGCAACATGATAACAATGCTAAATAATACCAAGGTTAGTTTTTGTTTTGTCATTTTTCTTAATTGTTTAAATTGAAATTATTATGTATGAGTAATTCTAAGGATGGAACATTATAAAAACCTTTACTCCCTATTTTGAGAAGTTTATTGAAAAAGTATTGACTCACTAATGATTGATGATACCTTCTTCTTTCATAATTCAGTATTGGCCAACCTCGGGTTGGATAATAATCTGCCATTCGTGCACATGCACCTATAATTGAATTCTCGGATAAATAGCGATTCCCTCTTTGAGCATACAATTTACAAGCGTCAGCAACGGATTTATTGATGAGATGAAATGTTTGTGATACCGAATGGTTTTGGAATAAAAGGCTAAAAACCTCCTCAAATTTATTATCATGATGATACCGGAAATTACTAAACTCCATTTCACCAATTAAATATTCTTTTGATTCAGCTTTTGCAATCACATGCCATAATTCCAGCTGTTGTTTTAAAGTAGACCCTAATTTATTTTCACAATTTAAAAGCTCCTTTGTAACAGTTTTATCTATACGGTATTTGTATTCAGTAAAATCATCACCTTCAGATATACCAAGTTCTATTAATTGTTCATTCAATTCACTTTGAATAGGATATAATTTAAACTCAATAAGGAGCTTACCTTTTATGGTAGACAAATCATCCTCTACCATAGCCTGAACAATACTACCAAGAAATACTTTCTGAAAAAGACTCAGGGTATCAAACTTCTCTTTTGTAATTAAAATTTCCCGCTCGTAATAGTCTGGATCCTTCTTTTGCTGCCATAATTCTATTTCCTTCTGAAATTCTATTTTTTTTTGATGCTCATCAGGATCAAAGTCACAAATTAGGTCTTCTCCACATATTGGACAGAATGGTACTGATTTTGAATGTCTGGCTAAATGATTTTTCCAGGATACAACTTTACATTCCGGACATATCAAGTCATGGTGCTGAATAGGGGGAAGTTTTTTAACAAATGTATTACCAGAAATCTTCTCAAGTTCGAACTTTTCTATAATCTCATTGATTTTAAATTCTCTTCCATGGAAATGTTTTATTACCTCCTGAATTTCTTCTTTCGAAAGATTTTTCAGATAATCATTTACTTCCGGTTCTACGATTGGATACTTGGTCATTGGTTCGTTCCTTTATAGGTTCACGAACCCCTTAAAATGAAGGTGGGCATGAACCTTTGCTATATATAGCCTTAGAAGGTACGACCAAGCACCTGAGAGAACCATATAAGCGAAAGGAACACACCCATATCAGGTGCGTTCACTTTCTGACTTCTCTCTCTTGATAAAATTGGTCGTTTTTCTAAGGAGAAGCGTCAGTGACGCAACAAATTATTTATATTTTCAGCTTCAAAAATAATAAATCATTGTCTACAATTGAACTTTTTGTTTATTTTGTTTCAAATCAATTTATCTTTTCCCTTATGGTTATTCAATATTGTTCTGACTTGCACCTTGAATTTTCACAGAATAGTAAATATCTGGAGAGTAATCCAATTGAACCAGTTGGTGACATTCTTATCTTGGCAGGCGACATAACCTATTGGGGCAAAAAGCACTTTAAGCATTGGTTCTTTGACTACGTGTCAGATCATTTTAATACTGTTTATTATATCCCTGGTAATCATGAATTCTATTCTGGAAAAGATTTAAGGATTATTGATAATCCAGTTTATGAAGGCATAAAGGAGAATATATTTTTGGTAAATAATAAAGTTGTTTCAATTGAATATGTTGATATCTTATTTACGACATTATGGTCCAAAATTCCTGATTCAAAATCTCTATTTGTAGAATATGGGGTAAGCGATTTTCATCAAATTAAATATAGAGGAAAAAGGCTCGACTACATTATTTTCAATAAGCTACATGAGGAAAGTTTAGATTTTTTAAAAGATTCCATTTTGAAATTAAACGCCCAGAAAAAAGTTGTAGTTACTCATCATATTCCTACACAAAAATGTAATCCAGAAAAATACCGTAACTCAGAGATAAGTCCTGACTTTGTATCTGAGCAATAATCATTGATTCACGATTGGGATATTGATTATTGGATTTACGGTCATCACCATGCCAATATGCCAGTGATTAATATAAATGGAACCAAATTGGTTTGTAATCAATTGGGGTATGGGGATTATGGGGAACATCATGACTACAAGAAGTTTGCTAGTTTTGAGATGTAACCTTTAGCTGTATAGCATTTAAAGGTATAACATGATAGAATCGAAATATCCTTTGATTTCATCATAAATACATGTTAGCATATTTATGTGATAATATATCTGCACCAGTTGGGGTTTGTCAGACATAGGTTTGTGTTTTGTTTGTTACATAAAAGTAAACAAGTTAACAATGAATTGCAATCCAGATTGGCACTAATACATCCCACCATTAAGCCGGAATACAATTCCTTGCTCAACATCAGAAGAGCTGCAACTTATAAAATTGCAGCTCTCAAATGTTATTTAAGCTTGCTTATTGCACGGTTTGCAAAACCGCGCTAACAGCCGTCTTTGTTGATTTGCATTTCCGCGCCTACTGGGTTGGGCTGAATAAAAATACAAAATGCCGGATCAAATTAATAACTCAATTTGATCCGGCATTTTCTTTGCCAGGGTAACGCGGAGACGGTTACCAACTTTTTTTAAATTGTGACTCTTGTATATTATTTACAGCTCGCTTATTTCACGGATCACAGATCCGCGCCAGCTGGGTGTAAATATCAACACACTGTTCGATAGGAGAATACTATCATATTGTTGCAATTTTGCAACTTTATTTTCTAACTTTATCGTGCGATTTACTCGCCAAGTTTAAAGACTTCTTTAATAAAAATATTGCTGCTTTATAAACTGAAAGCCCCGGCATTTGAACTGCACCCCAAAAGTTAGACATAACATTTGGGGTGTTTTTTTATGAAAAAGAAAACAAGGAACAAATTTTCAATTAAAGAAAAAGAACGTATAGTTCTTTCGGTTTTAGAAGAGGGTTCTGATTCGTACCATTCAATTGCCAGAAAGTATAACACGAGTCACAGATTAATTTCTTTATGGGTTGACAGCTATAAGGTTCACGGTAAATCTGGGTTATCATTCAAAAATGATTTAAGCTATACTGGAGAGTTTAAATTAAAACTACTTCAAGAGATTAACTCAGACGGGCTATCTTTACATCAATTATCAGTTAAGTATCTAATTTCACCATCGCTTCTTTCTACATGGAAACGAGAGTATAAAGAAGGTGGCGTTGCAGCTTTATTTATGGATAAACGTAAAGGTAGGCCACCTAAGGCTAATAATAAGCAAATAACTACACAAAAATCGTCTCTTAGCAATGAAGAGAAGTTGATTAAAGAGAACGAACTGCTCCGTGCTGAAAACGATTATCTAAAAAAGTTACAAGCCTTAATTCAGAATCAAAAATAGCAATACAAAGATTGAAAGCTATAGCCATTAATGATTTAAGGCTAAGATATCCGCTCTCAGTATTATTGATTGTGGCAGGAATGGCAAGAAGTTCGTTTTACTATCACGTGAAGCAATTAAAAGCAAAGGATAAATATTCAAATGAAAAAAAAAATAATAGCGGAGATTTTTCATGAAAACAAAGGGCGATACGGATATCGCCGCATAACTCTTGAGCTGAAAAACAAAGGCATTGCATTAAACCATAAGACCGTCTATAAATTAATGAACTCTATCGGTTTAAAATGTAAAGTGAGGATGAAAAAATACAGGTCATACAAGGGCGAAGCAGGAACAATAGCACCAAATATTCTAGAACGGAATTTTAAAGCAAACAAACCTAATCAAAAGTGGGCTACGGATGTTACAGAGTTCTCCCTGTTCGGAAAGAAAAGTTACCTTTCTCCAATTATTGACCTATACAATGGCGAGATTGTATCTTATAATATTACATACAGGCCAACCCTTGATTTGGTAATAGATATGGTAGATACTGCTTTTGACACTATCCAAGACAATACAGACTTAATTTTGCATTCTGACCAAGGTTGGCATTATCAGCACCCAAATTATCGGAAACGGCTAAAAAAGAAAGGTGTACAGCAAAGCATGTCACGTAAAGGAAATTGTTTGGATAATGCGGTAATAGAAAACTTCTTTGGATTATTGAAATCGGAGCTATTATATTTGCAGGAGTTTAATTCTATGGAACACTTTCATCAAGAAATGAGAGAGTATATTGATTATTATAATAACGATAGAATAAAGGGTAATCTAAAAGGAATGAGTCCCGTAAAATACAGAACTCATTCCAGTATAAATTAATATTAATTCGTCCAACTTTTTGGGGTCACTTCACAGTCCGGGCTTTTTTATGTTTCTTTAATTACTGTTTGGAGAGAATAAAGGTCAGTTACACCCTATTTTTACATTCATATAAATAAAGTTTTCTTCTTTAACTTCTAAATCTTTTTTAACCTCAAGCAATAAGGCATTTACAAACTCTTCAACGAAAGGATAGTATACTTTAACTTTATCGGGATAATCATCATAACTCAAATGCTCATATTTCATTTCAGCATAATTTACAAGTGTATCCGAGTTTTCTTTTACTACCCTCAATTGCAGTATATTAAAACCTTTCACTGTTCCATTTTTAGATATGAACAGGCCTAAAACAGAGGCTCCCTTTGATTCTTTTATATCAATGCAATCTTTCTGCTCCTTGATTTTAAACGGCATAGCTGGTGGAGTATTTCCTGGATTGCATGCCTCTTGCTTTGTTGTTTTGCAGCTAATCATCAGAACACAAATGAATAATACAATATAATATTTGAGCATATCTTTATTTTACTAACGGTAAAAACTTAAGTATTAAAGGCTTGTAATTAGGGTCAACTTTATGTCTGTCATATAAAGGTTTTCCCGTATTGGGATTTATAACATTAGCAGATGCTCCAGCTTTAAAATTTGTAGTTGCTGTTTGATAATTCTGAGTATAATTATTATCCCAACCATATAACATATTAATCATTGCCATATTGTAAGCTTGCCCACTTGCAGACTGGTTTCCAAAACCACTCATCAATGGTGAACCATATTTTGAACTAGAAGCAACACCTCTTCCATAAAGATACGCTCCAACCTCTCCATTAATAGTTGCTGGATTTTCACCCATTTCACGTTGGTAACCATGGAATAATTCGTGCGCAGCCCCTTCAACCCTCTGCACATCATCTACATCAGGGTTCATTAATGCTGCTGCATGAATTTGAGCTCCTCCATCTTTATATTTTTCATTGGACTTATAATCTAATTGCAAAGTCTTATCTCCACCTGCAGAAGGAGTGTTTGTAAAATCAAAAGTATTTTCTGAACCAATTAAAGTAGATAAAACTTCAGCTCCTGCTTCAACTTCATTCATTGCATTTAGATAACTTACCGTATTGGAAACAAATGTGTTTTTTCCATCATATTCCATCCCTGCAGTATATTGTACTTTTTGCTGATTACCATCTTCGTCATTGTAATATATCCATATTTCTTCTCCATTAGGGTCAATAAGAAGCATTGGATTATTTGCAACATAGTTGTATGGAGACATTGAACTATATCGCTCTGCTTGTGGGTCTGTACTGTGCCATCTTCCCAAACTAGCATCATAAAACCGCGCTCCATAATCGTACCAATCCAAACTTACCCCTCCAAGAACGTCATCCTGGAGTTCTTTACCGTTGTAAAGGTACTTATTTTGTTGGTAATTGGTAGTACTGGTGTTATAGTTATTTTGAGTTTGTACCATACCAAAGGGGTAATAAGTACTGCTTTGTACAATATCTGCTCCTCCACCCAGATTACTTCCTCCAAAGGTTACTCGGGTATTTCCCAGGTGATCTTTAAGGTTGTACTCAAAGTGCCAACGGGTATTGCCATTACTTTCAACAGGTATGGCCCGGCCTTCCTCTGTGGAGAAAAAGCTCTTTTGTCCGTCGGTGTATACCAGGTTAGCAATATACTCGGTGGTTTTATAAGTACTATTGTCGCTGATATACTTGGCCAGTTTGTTTCCTGCTGCATCGTAGTGGTAAAATATTTTGCGAGAATCGCTTACTTTTACCTCTTGTGGTAGATTGAGGTAGTTATACTTGATTTCGGTTCCTTTGGCCGGGTCGTAATCCATATTCCCATTCTGGTCATACTCATAATTACGCGTTGGGGTGGTTACCTTGTAATCTGATACATCAGGTATATCCCCTACAGGATCAGCAACACTTTGCAACCTATTACTTTTATTAATACCATTAATGGTATTTTCATAGGTATAGGTTAAATCATCAGCCAATGTACCATTAAAATAACGTTGCAATCGTTTAATGTTACCATTTTTATCGTAGTCCACATTACTGAGGTTATACTTGTCTTTATTGGCAGATAGGTTTGTTCCTTCACCATATAAGGCTCCCTTTAAACGGTTAAGCCCATCGTAAGTAAAACCGTAGCCTCGGGTTTGCACCGCATCTCCAGCATTACTACATACCATGGCAGATATGTTACCATTGTATTGGGGGCCACCTGTTACACGGTCTGTAGTTAAATCACCCAGGCTATTGTAGTATAGTTTCATACCAAACAGGTCGTTACCACCACTTAAATCCGGATCATTGATGGATGTCAGCCAGCCTCGTATATTGTAATGGTAATCCACTTTTTGCACAAAAGTCTTGTTTTGGTTAGCAGATACATCTTCTGAGTGCAGGTATTTTTCAACCAGTTCACCCAGCTCGTTATAACGCATGGCATTCATTACAAAAGCATCTTCATCATTCACCTGGCACTTGGTTTCTAACAAACGACCCATATGGTCATAATCAAAAGTTTTAGTGATCACCAGGTCGTCCTGATTGGGCATGGTGTGCTTCTCCTGAGTTTCCAGTACTTGGTAAGTGATGGCTTCGTATTTATTATGTACCACATCAAAACCATTTTTATGGTTTGAGCTGATGGATTTGATGACATTACCATAATCATCGAAGTAACTGACATTTACCAGTTGCGTATTGGCCATGGTCATCCCTGAGTTGGATACTGGTAATACTTTGGTCATACTACCTGTGGTAACACCTTTTGTTTTGGTTGATGCTACAGACACATATCCTGTACCTTCAGGGACAAAATCACCAAACTCCATCTGACTTCCATTGTTTATAAAACTTAGGAAATCATAATCATCGTACCAGGTTACCGTTAATATTTCATCGTTACTGCTGAAGTTATATTCGGAAGGGTAGCTTTTATCAATAGTATATCCAAAATAAGTTGCTGCTCCATTATATGTTTCATACATATTAACAGTTTCTTCATCAAAAGCAGTTCTTATATCTGTTAAACTCTTGTTACTGGCATCAATAATCATGGTTCCTGTCATAATCGGCCTGTTTAACTGATCGTACTTGGTAAACAGGTATTTATAGGCATTTGAAGTTCGCATATTACCATCCTGGGTTAATACCAGTCTGTCGCGTTGATCATACACCATATAAACAATAGCAGCTCCCGGTATTTTTTTTGAGATCATGCGCTTACGACCATCATAGGTATAGAAATAACACAGCTCGGTATCAGCCGGAGAACTTGCCTGGGGAGGAACAACTGTTCGTAACAAACCAAAATCATCATAGATATAATAAGTTTTTAAGGTATTGGTTCCTTCAACACTTTCCTTAAGCACTACCTGTCCCAGTTTATCTTTGTATTCGCGGCTGATATTCCCATTTTCATCAGTAATTTCAGTAACATAAAGCGATGCCTCAGGATAGGTAAACGAGGTGCCGGTTTCATCCCATGAGGTTATTGGATTTGCACTTGTATTGGTAGTATATGTATAGCTTACTTTGGCATTTTCATCCACCCATTCTTGTCCAACACCCAATTGACTTTCTACCCTGTTTAAAGGGGAGTCTTCAAAATCAGTGAAGGAGTAGGGTCTGGAGTCGTCATCCTTACCTGCAATTCCTCCCGTGGTATTGTAATACGTTTCACATTCGCTTACTGCATTACCCACATAAGCGCCGTTATTATTCGGATCTACATAGGGTAAATATTTCTGTGCTTCTCGTCCAAAACTGTCATAAACTATGGGTTGTACAATATCACTACCCCCGGGAGAGGCATTCACCTGCACTACCTGGCTGGGACGTCCTAAACCATCGAAGTACTGTATCTCCTCCATATGAGCATAGGATCCGGCCGGTATAGAATTGTGTGGTTCTCTAAATGTGATGCTTCGTATATAGTTTTGCCCGGTTGTAGTAGGTGTACCACTCACGGTAACATTACTAGTGGTGGTTGATGTAGGTGCTACTGAAGTGGCGCCGGCATCGATATAGGCATGAAAATTAGAGCCTGCTACCGCATGAAATCCGGGACTGAGAGTGATGCTCTGCCTGGCCTTTACTTCGGCTTTACCGGTGACTACATCGTCAACCGTTATATTATCCTGGGCTTGGGTGGTGCCAAGCCAGCCTGTCAGGAATATGAGTATGAGATATATTTTATTTTTCATTATTTCTATTTTAGTATAAAGTATAAAGACATGAGTATAAAGATGTTTTTGCATGAAGTCCTCGCTCACCCCAAACCCCTAAAGGGGAAATCCGTCGCTCAACGCCGATAGGATGTTCTCCCTTTAGGGAGTTAGTGGGTGTGTATAGGCGTTTAAATCATGTTTCAAAAACCAGAACTCCAAACCCACTGAAGGGGGCTTTATTCCTTCACAAACTTTTTGGTTATCCTTTTATCGTTACTGATTACCGAGAAGTAATAAATACCCGGACTTAAGTCGGATACTTGCATCTTCATGGATTGTCCTGGTTGGTAACGACCTATTTCCTGGTGGTGAAATACCTGTCCTGCTCCATCCAGTATTTCAATGTTCATACGTACTTCTTTATAAGTCTCCAAATACCAGGTGAAAGATTCTTTAACCGGGTTAGGAAACAGGGTGACCAGGCGTTCTCCCTGGCTCAGGTCGGCATATTCCGGTTCTGTATAAAATTCGATTGTTATATCACTACTCCACTGACATCCAAGGGTATCTGTAATGGTTAACTCATAGTTGTTAAATCCAGGCTTTTCGTCACTGCAATAAGCCATGAGGCTCTGCAGGTTACTGCCATCCTGCCACTGATAGGCAAATGCATTGGAAGGACCATTTATTTCCAGTTGTTCATATACCAATAGTGAAGTATCATTACCCAGTGAGAATTTCTGTTCAGGTATTTCCCTGATATCCACAGTATCTGTAAGCACACAACCTTTTTTATCCACCATCCAGACATGGTAGCTGCCGGGTTCACTGATCAGCACCTGATTCACGTCCTTTAAGGTATCGTTCCAAATGATGTTGCGGTACTCATGAGCTACTGATAAACTAACTTCACTACCCTGACACAGGTATGCCGGATGGTCGATAGCATTGAGTACTGGAGGGCAGTTGTAATACTTGGCCACAAAGATATCTTCATCGCCCTGTGATTCCAGTTCACTTTCACCGGCACTCATCGTGCCGTTAAAGCTGCCCATCATATATAGATTACCATTACTGTCAAGAGTGGCTCCCTGGCTGGAGCTTCCTCCTTCGCCCTGTATGGATTCGGCCCAGGTGACCTCTCCCAAGGCATTAAGCTGGGTTATAAAGGCTTCACTATAATACGAAAGGGTGGCTATTTGTAATGAATCCATGTACACCGTATCATTAAAACTACCGGTTACCATCACACCACCCAATTGGTTGAGTTTGATGTCGTTGGATCGATCAACGTATTTTCCGCCAAAGCTTTTCAACCATTTTACAGTGCCAAGAGTATCTGCTTTGCATACGAAAAAGTCGGTTAAGCCATGCGTAGGATATAGCAAGGTATCTACCTTGAGGATATGATTATAATTTCCAGACATCAGTACATGGTTTTCCATGTCGCAGGAAAGACCGGTTATTTCTGTGTATGAAGTACTGGTAACCGGTTTGCACCATTGGGTAGTCAGGGTACTGTCGAGCTGCATCAGAAATCCATTCCCCGCTAAATCTTTATGCGTGCTTTTCATTTCAATGTTATCGCAAAGCAGGTCTTTTTCATGGTTACCGGCCAGGTATATATGTCCCAGGCTGTCTGCGGAAAGGGCTGTCAGCCTCTCCTTGCCCTTACTCCCAATGTGTTTCATCTTATCCAGGTGGCCATCAGCATGTAAACGTGCTATGAAAATATCATTATGCCCTTTACTGATCAGGTTTTCGGTTTCACAAAACAAGGAATCGGCAAATACACCTCCCAAGAGGATGTTTCCATGTTTATCGGTTTCTAAAAGATATCCCGAAGCGGCATCGAAGTAAGGAAAGGTCTGTATCCATTCACTTTTCCCTCTTTTGTTGATGCGGGCTACAAAGAGCTTTTTGCTTTCACCGGTAATCTTCTGCTTGCCGAATTTTATTTCTCCCTGCAGGATGCCGGCAATATACAGGTCATTATCCGGGGCTGCTTTGATGCAGGTGATCTTATCCATATACAAACCTCCGGCCTGCCAAAGCCACTGCAGCTTTCCTTTATCTGTAAATCGGGCTACGTAAACATCACGGTTGCCTTCACTTTGGATGCTTTTTTTACTGCCCTGAAGAACTTCGGTGAATCCACCGGCTATATAGACATTGTTTTTACTGTCGGTTGCTATCCCGTTGGGTAAATCCCATCCTGGTCCTCCCAGTTGTTGAATCCAGTGGTAGATTTTCTGGTTGTCTTGGGCGTGGGCAATTGAACAGTTCAGAAAAAAAGAACCACATACTATTGTAGTAATAATTTGGATGATATACTTTAATTCTAATATTTTAAATAAGACATCTAAAGTCTTTTGTCTTTTGCCTTTTATCTTATGTCTCATAACGGGTTAGTTTGTTGTTTCTGTGGCGTATTTGTATTCGTATTTCTTGATGATATTTCCATCCTGGTCTTTGATGAATTCCAAACGACCAAAATCATCATATTCGTAATAGGTGGTACGGCCGTTGGGGTCGGTTTGCGAGGTCATACCATAAAGTGGATCGTAAGTGTAGGTGGTGACCATGGCTTTAATGTTTTCCATTGCCAACTTCAATGTCAATTCCTGACTAGGGGTTAATCCTTCATCTCCAAAAGCAGGAACACTTCCTCCAAAAGCATTAAGAACTTGGTCATATGAACCATTTTCAATTTTTGCAACAATAAAGTTTTTATTGTTTCCTCGAAGTAAAGTGATTGGATTACCATTAGATTCCTTTACTTCTACTATTGCTCCATAATCATACCTAAAGTTATAATTGTATGAATCTTCATTATTTGTTGGATAAACAATTTTATTTTCCAGCTCATAAATTGGCAAAGACTCACCATATTCAATATTTCTTATTTGACGAATTTTATATTGTGTAGTTTCTGTCTCAATTATATAGCCATCAACTTTCTTTTGTGTATTAATAACAGGGTTTAAACAATGATAAGATTTTAATGACAGAAGATCTGAATCAGTTCCATCATAATCACTAATATATTTAATTTCTTTATCAATGATACTTCCTTTGCTTTCAGAAGTTATCACATTTGATACCTGCCCTTTCGTATTGTATTTATATTCTGTTGTTTTTACAACTTCATCAGTTATAATTTCAGTTGACTTTTCAACATCGTAACAAATTATAGGATAATAACGAAAAAAAGATTCCCCCCACTCACTTTGCCATTCTGCATTACGAGGACAACTACCGTCGTCCATAGTAGATGATCCGTATTTTGAGATAAGATCTAAATTTCTCTCCCATCGATTTTGGTAAAATGCTCCTAAAACTGAATATCTATGTTTCCAGTTATAGGTATATTCTTCAGACCTTAATATGTTACCTAACACATCTTTACAACTAATTTTTTTTAAATAACCATTTGAAACATATGTAATAGCTGGAAGACCTGCATTTGTTGCAAAACCATCTTGACCATAGTATTGTGGTTTTATATTGTACTCATATGAAATTAATCCATTATTTTGATTTGAAGGATCTTGTGATATACTATATACATTTACATTTGAATAACCTACATTTCCTGCAAATGAAGAATATGGGGAACTTTCTATGTTACTTCCGGAATATTCAACCTCACTTAATCTACTTATTCCACAAAATTGGGTTTTATAAGCATCTACAACACTTCTTCTAAACGAAAATGGCATTAATAATTTACCATATGTCTTATCTGTCGCACCATTTTCATATTCAAAAATTGTTTCTTTCCCAATTTTGGTCAACTCTCCATCTAAATAACTCACAATTGATTCAACCCTTACACCTCCGCCATAGGAATCACTTATTATATCAGGAAGTGATATTGGAATAATTAAACTTGCAGTCACAGATGCATGATGGTCATTAACACTACCTAATTCATCTGGCAAAAAGGCTTTTAGTAAATATTGAAAATTTGGTTGGTTTGCTTTTAAATATACTTTTTCACTTATTTGATATATATCCTCGGTGAAAGAATTTTCAGGCATCCATTCTTTAGTGCCATTTAAATAAGAAGATAATTGAACTTTTGTCCCCTTCTCAATTAACTCATACCATTCGTAATCTCCTTTGCAAAAGGATATATTTATTGTAGCTTCAATGTCTTCACTTATACTAAAAGAATCATTTATCTTATCAGCAGTAACCCAGTTTACATCCTGAACAGAATAAGTAGTATGATCTGGCCTTGAAATAATATCTGGAATTTCATCTACAGTGGGTAAATATTCTCCACTAAATTTGTGTGGTTCATAATTGTATACTATAGCACCACCTGTGGGTAAATTCATTTTTTCTAAAAGTCCAGCTTTACATGTAGAAGTATTAAAAGCCCTATTTCCACCATAATCCCAACTATCTAACCCAATAGCATTTATATACAAATAATTTAAATTTGGGATTAATGTGCTATTTTCTGTTTCTCCATTAAAATATCCCCAATAATCTATAGCATAAGATGTTTTTATAGGAAGCTGAGTTTTTGAGTTATATTGAAAAGAGTATTCTGCCCCCTTCCCGATTTCATAGAATTTCTCTAATTTAAGTCTATGAGTAGCACTTACAATATCAAAAGTTCCCATTGTTGAATAGTAATTGCCATAAGGTGTAGGTGCAACAAAATAATTATACTCAAATTTAAATGTTCTATTATCTGATGAATTAGAATTTCTACTAGTCACTTTAATATTATCCAACTTTTGGGGATCAAAACTCCCTGGAGTCTCAGATTGTATGTCTGTACGAGATTCAGTATTGAATTCAACTAAATAATTATCTGTTACGATTGAACTTACCAATAAACTCGTTTGATCATATGGCCCATCAGCAAAATTAACAGTCGAAGTACTATTACTAACAAGCATTTTCATTGAAACTCCATTCACTCCAGCTACGTGAGATTTCATTACTGGTTGAGATTTGCTCACAACAGTTTGATAGTTAAACCAAACCACACTGCCATTATTATAATAAATCTTAGTTAAATAATATGTGTACGATAAAACATTATTATTAAGATCTGTTGATGAGATTCTTCTATCAAAAATAAATTTTTTGCCATCTTCTGTTGTTACTATCCATACATAATTACCGTTGATAAATTTTCTTTTAAAGTCAATATTAGATTCCTTTTTTAATAGAAAAATCTCTTTTGTTTGTGGATCAATAACAAATTTTCCTGAATACCCCATAAAAGAATAACAATAAACATCTGGCATGAGGTCACCATTTTCTGCATCGAACATATGATTTTGACAATCATTATCTTCCCAGCAAGATAAATCAGCTTTGTCAGATTTCTCACGATAATATGTTATCATTGTATCTTGTGGCCAAATGGGATTGTCTGGATTGTAGGTAAGGAATTGATTATTATCAGGTTTCCCCACAGGAATCTGTGTAATCACACCAGCTACATCTAAATTCCAGCCTAATCCTACCCAGGAAGCTTCTTCATTTACTTTTATACCAGATGCAT
Organism: Marinilabiliaceae bacterium; assembly: GCA_050296935.1. Taxonomy (GTDB): domain Bacteria; phylum Bacteroidota; class Bacteroidia; order Bacteroidales; family Marinilabiliaceae; genus Saccharicrinis. The sequence continues at coordinate 33,911 of JBNKRV010000130.1, forward strand.
TATACCTAAGTGTAATAGGTATATTAATTTCACCGTCATTTATTGTATAAATTGGTATGCTTATATCAGGATTTCCAGTAAAATAATTAACCGGGTGATCAATAAATTTTATAAATGAACTTACTTCCGGGTTAGTTATATTGGAAATTTCTTCAATTATTTCATTTTGACAGACAATATTTGTGCTAACAAAAACATGAATAATTAAAACCAATATCGAAAAACTTAATTTCTTCATAATTATTTAGAAAATATCTAATTTATATCTCATTCTTTTATTAATAAGGCTTCGATTTTTGCCATTCTCGCTTCCAATTTTTCCCTTATTTCACACTCCTTTTCTCTATCTAATTTCAATTCTTGAACCTCTTTATCCTTTTCAATCGCATACAGCATCAACTCCTCCACCTTTTGCAGTAACAACTTATTCATCTCAGCCAAGTTAACCCCTTGCTTTTCCATTGTTTCTGCACTTGGGATATCTGGTAAGTGTTTGTTGGTTTTAATAAAGTTTTCTACTTCGGTGAGGTCTTTAAGTTGATATGTGTCGGAAAAAACGAAGTCGGCGGTGTTACCGTTGGCCTCTACTAGGATTTCTTCTGCCTTAATGATTCCTTCTGTTGTTAAATCTCCTTTTAATAAGGTTGATCCATTAACGGCAAGCTTATGGCCTTCTGTTCTGTATTGTGTGCCATCGGTAGCGTAAGAGGTACTATAACCAATTGCCACATTGCCATCTCCTTGAATTATTATTGGACTTACACTTCCTTTATCTGCCCTAAAATTCAAATTATCTTTAAAATCGATATAGGCATGTTTTCCTTCGCTATGCATATATAACCTAACTGCTCCGGTTTCATATGGCTGATTTGCTCCAATTCCTATCCATTGATTGTAATCAAGCATTACAGTACTGTGCATTTTTATTTTTCCAGATGGCTCAACTACTAAAGCATCCTTTTTTAAAGGTGTAGAAACCGAAAAATAATTGGTAAATATGTCATGAGATTTAGAATTAAATAACATCGTTTCATCTGAATTAATTTCCATTGCATCGCTCGAACTAATTTTATTGTATGTCAAAGCCAATTTTGAATTATATTCAGATTCAAGTAAAATCATTGATTTACTAAAATCATTTGCTTGCGAAAGTCCTCCTAAATTTTTAGATACTCGATCAATTATATGGAGATTGGGAGAATTTGTTTCTTCTCCAATTTCTATTCCAGCTGTGGTTGATAGATTATTAGTTGCAGGAATTGATTGTTGAGATAAGGTAGTTGTACTATAATTAACGGTAAACCCATTATATCCATTAGCTCCGCAAGTCCCTGCATCAGAAATAAATTTCATGACTAATCTCCCGTTGGTTGAAATAGTAACGTAACTATCACTTTTATTTCCTGTTACTGTTTTTACATGAATGAGATTTGAAAAATTATTATCACACTCATATATGTATAACATATCCCAATCTTCTTCAACATCAATAACAATATTAAGCTGAACATTACTTTGAGATCCTATATTAATATTGTACTGTTTCTCCAAGTTATTTACATACTGTGCCGATGTTAATACAAATGAGCCACTAACCCCCGTAATGTTTTCTACACTTTGAGAAAAACATGTTATACTAATAAAAAGTAAAAGGTTAAAAAATAAGATTCGTTTCATTTTTTAAATTTTTAAGTCAGTTTATTTATTATGCGGAATACATTCGTACTCCATATTATTTATTTGGCTACTACTATCCCCATAAAGTGGAAATAAAAGAACTTTTTGAGGGAAGTAGGGAAATCTCTGTTTGTTAATTATTGCCCATCAACAAAGCTTCAATCTTTGAGAGTCTCTTATCTAAATTGTTTTTTTCTTCCTGTAATTCTTGTACTTCTTTATCTTTCTGAAATAATTTTTGTTCCTGAGTAATAGTATACAATGTCAACTCCTCCACCTTTTGCAACAACAGCTTATTCATCTCTGCCAGATTAACCCCTTGCTTTTCCATGACTTCTGCACTTGGGATATCAGGTAAGTGTTTGTTGGTTTTAATAAAGTTTTCTACTTCGGTGAGGTCTTTGAGTTGGTAAGTGTCATAGAAAACGAAGTCGGCAGTATTGCCTTTGGCTTCCACAATAATTTCTGTGGCTTTAATTATAGCTTGTGATTCTATATTACCTTTTGCAACCAATGAACCATCTCCATTAATATGTACTAAAGTTTTTCCCCAGCCACTTACAAATTCGATTGCTTTTTTTTCCACCGGTACGGCGCCTGTACTATATTGGGCATCAAAAACAATTACACCTCGTCCGTTTGTATTGTCACCTTTATTTATTCCTAAAAGATATAGGGCAGGGGCTTTATCGATAGTTTCACCTCTTAAATTTGGAAACCATGATGTGCCTATTGCACCCCCTCCGTTTTGAATTTGAAAAAGGTATTTTCCAGATGAATCACTCATTCGAAAAAACCCTTCATAAGCTTGCCCTGATGCTCTCCCTGTTATTTGTGCATAAGAATCAGTAGCTCCTTTTAACCTAATGTTTCCTGGGATCAATAAATTGGGTGTTCCTATTAATTGAAGTGATTGATCATCATTAAATCTGGCCCAAATCTTATTGCTTTGTTCTGGTTCCCTTATTTCAAGATTCTCACCGACTCTTGTTATTTCCCAATCATCAGTTGTTGGTCTGTAGCTTTCAAATCGAGCAGGATCGATCTGTGCATTCATGATTGTAACAAGTAAGGTACTAAGGATAACTAATAAAATATTTCTCATTTTTGATTTATGTTTAATTATTTATATGTATTTAACTGTCTCTGATGAATTTTTAATTAAGATTGTTATTATCAGATTTTATCAATAATATAGCCCCTAAAGAACAAACATTTCATTTGATTAATTATCCTTTGATTACTTTCCGATCATTACAAACAGAATCCTATACCGTACATAGAAAACTATGTCGCATTAATTAAATCATATCAAGAGAAATTCCTGAAATTTGAAATACTATAGAAATGGAGTTTTATTCGAGAGATGAAAGGATAAGATATACTACTGTTTAAAGCATGTTTAATTATTTATGAAAGTGGCTGAATTAGGTTATTTAAATTGCATCTTAGGTTTAATAATATTATATCTAATATATTTACTATGACTATATAAAGGTGCGAAAATATATATTATTTATTTAATTATATGTTTTACATTGGTCAATTATCGAATTTCTTTTACGAATAGTCAAACATTCTATTTATATATTAGGAATAGCCTTTATTGTGTATTTTATCATATCATTTAAAATATTAACCTACCTTACTTAAAACGCCGCACGAAGAAATAATATATTTTTAAAAATTGTAAAAACTGGCCGTGACAAAAGCGTGACAAATTATAACCAGCTAAATAACAAGCACATTAATTAAACTATCATTTTTAAAACTATACAATAAGTGATTAAATATTTTAACAACATAATATCATACATAAATATATAGGTATTTATACTTTTATGTATATTAATAACTTGTATATTGAAAAATAAATTGATCATAAATAAATAAATGATAAAACATTATATATTCGTAGGTGGTATTATATAAAAAGTCAAAAGTTTGGAATTATGGAAGTTTTTCTATTTTCTAACCTTATTGGAATTTAACAAAACCCAGATAATAATATCTTAATTCAATCCACAAAAAGAATTCACTTTTTGGTTAAATTAATTAGGTAGAAATTCATATTTATAGGAGTTTTATTAATTTGAGATATAATCTTCTAGTATATTAAAATATCCATATAACTTATTCTTATTGATCTAAATACCCAACACATTTCAATATAATAGGAAAACGCTATTGCATTATTGCATGAGTTTATTGAATTGTTTTTAATAGAAAAACTCTAGAAAAATACTTACGAATAAAGACAGACATTACGCTGCAAAAAGAAAAAAATTATGGGATTCCTTTGGCTGGGGATATAGAGGAACAAACTATCTAAGCAAAAATCATTCGTTAAATTGTGGATGCAAGTTGTGTCGTATAAAAACCCTTTATAAAAGATCTGAAAACAAAAAGAATAGATTGAAAGCCAAGCTTTCATTAACAAATGACTTTACCTTCAGAACAATTGAAGATATTAACATAGAATATAAAAAAGCCAGGTATTATTAAAAACAAGGCACCATAACTAATGCCTTGTAAATCATTTCCTTCATATTTTCAATGTCTTTTTTTAATTCTGGCTCTTTTTTATTACTAGGTTAGGAGTTAATTCAAATATCTGGATTATTTCTTCTGAATTACACTTTGAAATCAAAGTCTTCAACATCAAAAATTGCAATAACATACAATTATATTTTCACACAAGACCAATATTGTATTTTTATAAAATAACACTGTAACACTGTAACACTGTAACACAATCACACAATAACACAATCACACAATAACACAATAACACAAAGTTAATTGATACAGTGCTATTTAATAGCCATTTACGAATGTTTTTAGTGAAATATTTCTATGCTTTTCTAGGTGAATTCAATCAAGGAAATACAAATTAACTTCATGAAAATTATTTGAAAAGAGAAAAAAAAAGGAGCCTGTTGCTCCCTAACTTGATTCCAAAATATTGGCATACCTGCCTATTTTTCAACTTTCCCATCTAAATAAAACTCAATTACTGATTTATAATTGTTCTCTAGTTCCTCCAATGTAGAACCTTCATATGAAACCAAATCTTTACCCAAGTCCAAAACCTGACCAAAATAACAGTTGTCTGCTATATTAGCCTATTTATTCCATTTCAACTAATCGATTGTCCTCGTAAGCTTTTACAATATCAGAAACTCTATCCAGTTCCTGGAGTAATGGATCATCCAATGGAGTTTCGTTGGTGATCAGGTTGGATTTGATAATTTCCTCCATTCTAGCATGAGCTTTCAGATATTATTCAAACTTCTCTTTTTCTACTTCTGTTATAATTTCTTTATCAGAAGGAAATTCCTTACCTATACTTTCTCCTGCTAATAATTCTCCATGAAGGTTGTTTTCGTTGATTCCGTTCATGAGCTCATTGAGATTATATTTTTTCTTTTTCATGATTCTCTCAGTATTATATTTAATTTATTAGATGTCACAAACTTGGTAAATAATGCTTGGAACTATGGCTTCAAGCAAAAATAATCATTATATTGCAATCAACTCATAGTTTAGGGTTAGGTTTGGTTAAAGATTAAAAGCCACTGTCAGAACGTTTGACAGTGGCTTTTTAATAATGCAATTTTATAAAAGTTAAAATGTAATGTATAAATCAAGATAACTATAATACATCTTGATATGATTGAGTAATTAGGTCATAAGCATTTTCAAGATCTATATTGTTTTTTAAGTAAATTCTTTGATTTAAAGTCCATCCATATCCGTCAGGAATCTTCTCTACCATTTTATGTGGATCATTGTATTCTATTGGTCTTAAAAAAACTTTTATCTGATTTTTACCTACATGTATTTCTGCAAAATTTTTCGTAATTCTGTAACCAATGTATAATGACGTAGCTTTTTCTTTGATATTCTCATCAATAGCAAATATATAGCTTCTTAATTCATTGAAGATTTCTTTTATACTATCAGATGCCTTACTCATATGTTGCTCTACTGTAAAATCAATTGGTGCTTTCGCTGGAGTATCACTACTAATTTTATCTGAACTTTTCTGTTCTGAGGCATTTAAGGCATCTAAGCTAAAAATACCATCTTCATAGTATCTGTATTTAAAAAGTTCAATTCGCATCGGAATCACTTCCACGGTATCGATATCAAATTTACTATATGCTTCAGCTATGCAAATAACACGAGGATTACTCCAATCAATATTTAAGTTCTTTGCTAATTCATTACCTAACTTTTTATAAATTAACATTTCAAAGAACTCAACCTTTTGAGCCTGTAACCATTTTAAATATGACAATGCCTGATTAATGACATTGTCATTTTTGCCTCTTTTGTATTCTATAATTACCGGTGCACCATTTCGGTCGACTGCAAGTGTATCTATTCTACCTCCAAAGGTTGTTGTATATTCCGTTTCGAGAAAGTGCATGTCAAGAACCTCCATCAGGTTCTTTTCAACTAATTCCTGAAGTCTTTTCTCTTTATCAGCTGAATATGATTTGAGTTTTTTGAGCTGTCCGTTATGTTCTTTGAATATTGGCATATTGAATCATTAAGAGATAATATTTTGTATATCAGATACTATTTGTAAATAATCAGCATTCTTTTTTGATATCCACCTTTTTATAAATTGTTTGTGATAGTTTAATATTGAGATTGAACTTGAATCTCCATTTAACTCATTCGCAATAAGTGCAAACTTCTCCTTAAAATGACACAGTTGGTTAAGTTTTTCTTCCCAATCCTCATTCAAATTATGGAGCCTAAGTAGATCTGTTGCATAATTTTGATCCCAAATTATTTCTTCTGGAATATTATTAGGTAAATAGAAAACATTGTTGATGTAATAATCCATGTATTTCTTTTGTAACTCTACTTTTTGTTCTTCTTTATTTGCTCCACTATCAACCGAAAATTTTACTTTATCTGAATTTGTCTGATTCTTTATTATGGCTTGCAGGTGCGCTGAATCCAAATTTCCACATGGTATTTCTCTCCAGTTACATAACCCATTTTCAGGTCTTTGATCACCATCAAAAAAAATATATGTATCCGAATTTGACTCTCTAGAATAAATTGGAGCAAACTCCGTATGCAAAACAGACTCTCCTCCAGGATGGAAAGTTATGGAGAATAAATTAAGTATTGCTTCCCCCATTTCTTTTAATACTTCTTCTAAAATTAATTTAGCTAATATATCTTCAACCAAAATAATTTTCTTTTTATCAATTGGAAGTTCAATGTGATAAAATGCTTCTTCAGGACTAATGTTCTCCCTTACAAAAAATCTACCATTAATTATATTTTGGATGAATACTTTAATGGATTCTTTTGGCAAACCTTTGACTAGAGATGGCGAATGAGTGCATATTACAACTTGATGTTTTTTCTTTTTGATCTGTTCAAGCAGAAATAATTTCAAACGATCTTGGGCTCCTGGATGTAAAGATACTTCTGGTTCATCGAGAAGTAGTAAAGAATGAGGTTTGGCTTCCAAGGTTAGCAAAACTAATTTAACAACTGCAACTTCACCACTTCCAGCAAATGCCTCTGAATAATTTGCATGTGAGGTTGAAAAAAAAATAGAATAACCCTGATTACGAAAAAAACTATGCTCTAAATATTTTCCAGAATTATAATCTTTGCCTAAAATATATGAAATATGTTTAAGTTCTTCCTTTGTTAAAATGCGTATTGGCTTATTTATATCACCAGCTCTGTTTTTAATAGAAACTTCTTTTCCAGATAATACTTTATTTAATGATATTGATTTTTTGCGTATGAATTCTTGTTTGTTCCTAACAGATAAGTTTTTTGTGTCCCCAAAATAATAGTATTTATCAAAAGCACTCAGTTCCGATCGAAAATCAATATATACAACATTCTTTTTTACAGGAGAATCTCTGTTGTTTTTATCCTCTTTCTTTTTCATACCGGCCCATAAAAGAGGACGGCTAGTTTCCCAATAATTTGGATCGTTCCCCCTTTTAATTCTTGCCTTAATTACTTCGCGAATAACTTTATCTTCATCGATAAAAGAATACCAAAACGAATGTCTTTTCTTGGTGTCATTATAATATTCAATAGGGTCAACTTTCGTGTCAAACCAAAATTTAAATGGAGTGTAACCATCAGGAGCCCCCTGTAAAGCGTGTAAACAGGAACTCTTGCCACATCCATTTTGCCCTATAAATACTGTTAAAGGGAAATCAAAATTTATTTTAGTATTTAACTCTAGGTTTCTGTAAAAAGGGAACTTAATAAAATCAATATAGTTTTTAAATTGTCCATTTGTCTTAAGCTGATCTAGTAGATTAACTATACTCATAATTTAGGATCTTCTTAACCACTCCGATTCATCTAAACCTACTCTTGATAAATTAGAAGAGAACTCGTTTGATATCTTTTGAGCGTGTGACTTCTTTAAATCTAAAATCCACTTATACTTATGGTTCATAAAATCTTTAAAGAAAAAACCCATTGTATTTTTTGTAGCAATTACACTACCATTAAATGTTCTACGAAACGAAAATGTCAATAAGTTATGGCTACTAACTCCAGGCTTTAACTTTAGATAATCATCCCCTTTCTTAACTAGAATAGAATATTGTTTGTCAGTTTCCTCTAGCTTTAGAAATAAAAATCTCCTACATTCATTATTTCCAATACGAACACTATCACAAGGTTGTTGAATACATAAATAGTAAAATCCAAATTTTTCAACTAACGTACCTAACGTTAGTTGTGGAGGCTTAATGTTTAAATCGATGGAATTCCTCATTTGGTGTGTTAAAATTGAAAATTCCTCATGCATATAATCACTATAATCTCCATCTGGAACAAACATAGAAGGTACCTCTTTAACAAGTTGATTTCGATCAAAATTGTCTAATTGATTATCTGCAATATCATAACCTTTTTGATCTTTAAGTTCTTTCTTGATACACTTAACATATCCATTCTTTAACCAGTATTTTAATTGATCATTTCCTAATTGAATCTCATACTTAGAACTTTTATTTACTTTAATTTTCTTTGTACTCAATGTCATTGTATCCAGCCATGCATTTATTGCATCCATGCTATAACAGTTTGACAGATCTGAATAAGAAAGTTTGCCATAGATTGAATCTATTAAGGTTGAAAGAAGTAAATCTCCTGCATCATCTGGGTATGGTAACATAGCTCTATGTGCAAGAAAGGCAGGATCTAATTTTTTATTAAACGTTCCTAATATTTTGTTAGTGTTCTCCCTAATGAGGGAAATAGCTTTTAATGCAGTATTAGGAACAATACCTGCTGTCATTTCGGATAATAAATTAATAATTAGTTGTGGTAATTCTTCCTCTATAATTTCTGCTTTGTTAACCAGGATAACTTTTGTAAGACCGCTTTCGATTATATTCTCAGTGGTTAAATAAGTTCTTTCATGAAAAATCGGTTCAAGGTTATTTTTAATTACATCATCCCAAGATGCTTTGGGGAGTTGTGTATAAACGATTACAATACGCAATGCTTGTTCTGAATCAACATTCAATAAATGGGCAATAAATTCACATGCTTCAACTCCAGGTTGACCATTCTTCATTTCCCAATCAATAATACCAACATCAGATTTTTCAAGTAGTCTTTTATAGCTATCCATCTGGCTAGGATCTCTGTATTCACATAAAGAACAATGCATGCCTTTTTGGGCAAATGCATCCATAAGACTATTAACATCAAGAGAAGCCCCTTCTATTTTTTCATTTGGTTCAGGTTTGATAGGCTGCTTTCTTCCAGGAGATGTCAATACATTGGGATTGGATGAAGAGATTTTTGGATTACCAAAAATTCTATCATCAATGAACGTTACAGTTCTTAGAAAATCTTTTACAACTGATTTTGAATATTCTTTATATGGCATAATTATACTTCTTTTTTGAAAATTTTAAATGTCACTCCTTCACCAAGTTTTGGCTCAATTAGGCAAATGTCATATTCAACCTTATTTAGGACTTCTTTGCTAATATACAATCCCATACCCTTGCCTGAAGGTTTCTTAGAGAATCCTAACTCAAAAATTCTGTCATGATCTCTAATATCTATAGTAGGACCATTATTGGAAATTAAAAGAGATTCATCCTCAACATGTAATTCAATAACTCTTTCTTTATTTTGATCCTTTAGCCAGAAAATTCCATTATCAATGATATTGACAAAAACAGGATAAAACGTAGATGGATAGCCCATAAACATGAACTTTTTAAATTCCTTTGTAGCATTTAAATGAACGTTATGTCGATCTTCTGCAATCCGCGCCCAAAACACTTCCTTAACAAATTCAAATACATCATTACCGTAAATCTCTACCTTTTTTCGGTAAAGTCTTCTACTTAATGGAGTAAAAAGGGTCAAGTAATTATCCAGATGTTCAAAATTTGTCCGGATGATACTATAAATTCCTTCAAGTCCTTCGTTGACATCAGCCCATGCCTTAAGTCTCCTGATTTGTTCTTTAAGTACTTTTGTCGTGTGCCGGAATTCATGTTGTATTGAACTTACTGCCAAGCCTAATTGACTAAGTTCTAAGTCTGCATCAATTTTTTCTTTTAAATTATCCAACTCTTCCGCTAAAGCAACTGAAACGTCATCCTTAGTAAAATCCTTATTATAGTCTTTGGATAGTATTATACCATCCAGTTGATATCTGATATTTTCAAGTGTATTTTTTACTTTATCCGCCTCTTCAACCAATTCTGATTCTAAATTAGCCCTTTCTTCAACAAGATTAAAATCATCAATTTTATTTGGCTCAATTCTAGCAAGTTTACTTTGTACTTCTTTAACTTTTGCTTCATAATCTCTCCGTAAATCTTTTGTAAGGCTGACAACATCGCTATTAAGCTTATTAACAACACTTGTTGTCTCATTTGCAGTGGTATTTGTTTCTCTTTTATATCGTTTAATAGTTGAAGCTATGGCAATTTCTAGTCTTTTTCTCCTATTTACTTCTGCATTTAACTTTTTGTGGTAGGATTCAACAATTGAGTGAATTTTACTTTCCTCCAGTGAAAACACATTTGATTCTAACTCTTGATATTTTTCTAGGTATAATTCATAATCTTGAGTAATTGCTTTGGAAAGAGCTACCCCTTTAGGTCTTATAACTTTATATGATTCTCTAATATTATTTAATGCTTGATGAGTTTCGTTTTCAGTAGTTAAAAATAGCTCTGACGAATAGTCTTTATCTTCAATTGAAAGGCAATAGTCTAATTTAGAAACAACGTTATAATATAGATTACTGTATCGAGTCTGAATTTCATTGCTTTGAACTCGATTAAACCATTCATCTAAGTCTTGTTGAAACTTAACTTTTTTATTTCTAGCTTTTTGTTCGAATTCTTCTCTTGCCTTATAGTACTTTCTTAATTCTGTTTTTTTAGTTTCCCAATATTCAGCATTAAGCCCACCTCCTTTTTCCTGATTCCGGAAAAAATCAATAGCCAACTGCATAAACACGTTCATAAGGATATCTCGAAACTCCTTATATGCTGAATTTTCCCTTAAACCTTCTCTTCCTGCTTTCTCTGAAAGCTCAGGATTTAAATCTTTAGATATTTCGATTGCACCAAATAATCTTCTATATGAAAAGAAATAGTGTCCGGCACCTTTATTTCGTCTCAATTCAATATCAAGAAAATCATATGAATTATCCCCATACGGTAAAATTCGAATGCCATCTTTATATAAATATAAACCTGAGCTTCTTTTTAATTTAGATTCAAAGAAGGCGAATTCATCTTGTGCTAATGAGGTATGTTGCCTTTCGCCCTGAATATATCCAAATTTAATTGAGAAAGGTCCACATTTAGTTTTTTTACCTTTATTATTCCAATTGATTACATGATTCTCGAAAAGCTTGCCAAAAACTTTTATACTGCCATTGAATTGTCCAAATTCATCTATTTCTCCCAAAATTTGATGATCTGCTTTATTAAACTCTTCAGGAGTCCAAAAATTGTTTTCTGCAATATGATCTTCAAAATAATCATCAGTTTTGTGATCCCTAAAACTCACTTTTACTTCAGGCGAAGGATTACCTGGGATCATTGTATTTGAGAATCCAAGAAGTGCTTTAAGTAGAGTGGAAGTTTTATCATCAGTATTATCATCTATATTAATCTCCAATAAATTATCAGTTGGCTTAATGATAAACCATGTTCCTGAGGTATTCCCATCCAACTTTGGTTCTCTAAATTCATTAGTTTCGGTTATATATGTTTTTCCAAAATATTCATTAATTTCTTTTGGGTTAACTTTGAAATTATTTAAGGTATTTATCAAAGAATTATATTCAGAATTATCTATATAGTCAGAATCAAATAAATCTTTAACATTATTTTTTAAAGGGTGAAGTAATTCTTCTATATCTTTATGATTGGGTATGTATCCTCCCGGAAAACTTTTGAGTGGCACTGATATTTGATCAAGGTCGACGCCAGGTATTTCAAATAACTTCCAAAAAACAAAAGACATAACCAACTCATCAACAACCTTGTTAGAAAATTTATCATTTCGAATACCTCTTGTAAGAACAAGTACGTGATCCCCAATCGAAGCAATAGCTAGACGACCAATTCCTTTTTCTCCCATAACGGGGCGCAATTTTTTATTTTGTAGAATAGGTGGCAGGCTTGATTTTCGATGAGAGAGTTTACTTTCTGTTCCTAACGTAAGCCATCTATTTTCAAACTCTTCTTTTGTCATTCCTACACCATCATCTCTCATTACAAAAAGGCCATCGCTTCTATAATAATCTACTATTACATGGTCAGCATATGCGTCATGGGCATTTTTAAATAGCTCACTAATTGCCGTTGGAATGCCTGCTATTTGTTGTCTTCCGAGCATATCCAAAGCTCTAGCTCTAGCTTTAAATCCAGCCATATATCAATAAATAATAAATTTATAAGAGGTTCATGTATGAAATATTGTACAATACATACAAATGAGGTATAAATGTAATAATTATATTAAATATCTAGATAAATGAAATGGTTTTTTACAACTTCAGATTAATCTCGTAATTTAAATTTCATAGAGTTGAGTTTAACCAATACTCTTTAATTGAGGAACCAATGGCTTTAGCTAACATTGGAGGGACTGCGTTTCCAATCATAGTTGCAATTGTTCCTTGATTATTAGAGTGAAAAATATAAGAGGTTGGGAACGATTGTAAAGTAGCTCCTTCTCTCAATGAAAGGCCTCTATTTTGTTCAGGGTGAGAATATCTACCAGTACTAGTATAAATAAAACGAGTTGTAATCGTTGGAGATGGTTTATCCCAATGTAATCTTCCATAAACATCAGTATGTCCATCATGATTTTTATAGCAATTTAATTGCAATTTCTCATTATCAGCCCAAGCTAACCTTCCTCCACCATCAATTGGTGTGGATTGAATTCTTTTTTTATTAAGATCCGATAACTTTGCAGCTGTGTGTTGTAGACTTGATGAGTCTTTATACCCATCTTCAATTATAGGAAATTTCGAGTAATTGCCAATTGCTTGCTTAACTGTAATAATGCTGTTCTTATCTTTATTTTGTTTTGGTAGGCGAATACTATCACTTAATCTAGTTGCTATTAAAACAAATCGTCTTCTGTTTTGAGGTACATTAAAATATTTCGCATTTAGAACATCTTGATCAAAAACATAACCTTCTTTTTTTAATGCAGCTTTAAAATTCGATAAAGGACTACCTTTCTTCGTTTCAAGCCCTGGTACATTTTCAATAAATACAAAACCGGGTTTATAATGTAATACAAAATCTTTAAAGTCATCTAGCAATAACCTACTTCCTTTTGACTTTTCTTTGGATGATTTTATGTTGGAGTAGTATTGGCATGGGCTGCATCCAACGAAAATCAAATCATCATCATTTTTATCTATTGCAATATATTTTTTAAGATCAAGTGGATCTAAATTAGACACATCTTCATTAATAAACGTAGCTTTATTATTTTGCTCATATGTATCTTTAAATTTTGAATCGATATCTATTCCAGCAAGAATCTTTATGCCAACTTGGGAAAATCCACAACTTACCCCCCCTGCTCCGCAAAAGAAATCTACAGCTTTTAATGTCTTTGCATTCCTAAAGTTGTTTTGCATCTAGAATAATACTTTCTACTTTCAAAGCGCAATTTAATAAATCATTTTCTATATCATTTCCCCAAAACCTAATAACTTTCCACCCACTTTTCAACAATTCAGCATTGACCTCTTTATCCCTTTCAATATTCATTTCAATTTTATGATACCAAAATTCTTTATTTGTTTTAATTTTATACTTTTTACTAGCCCAATCCTTGCCATGCCAAAATTCGCTGTCGCAAAAAATAGCAATTTTATATTTTTTAAAAGTAAAGTCTGGTTTCCCTATAACAGACTTGTCATTCTTTCTATATCTAAGCCCTCTTGCCCACATTGCTTTTCCAAGCATAGTTTCAATTTTTGATCCTTTAGATTTAATAGCTTGCATATTTTTTCGCCGTTGCTCTTTTGTTAGTCTATCCATCTTTTCAAAAATTAATATGCACTGATAATCATTCTCCTAATATTTTATCATCTACAAAATTGATTTTCTCCTTTAATAATTTTATTAGAGGTTCGATTTCTCTTAGTAATGAAATCCTAATTGCCCTGCTAAAAATATTAACATCTGATTCATTAATTTTTTTTACAACCTGATTAAGGTTAACACCTATTTTGTTCATTTCCAACAAAGATTGTCTATCAATTGTAGGAACTGGAATAGTCACTTTACCTTTTAAAGCCATATTTCTTATGTACTCGGAACGACTGTGAGAATTTTTTGCTCTCCTAATAATTCTTTCGTACTCTTCTTCTGTAACGCGAAATTTTAATTGTATTGGCCGCTCTCTGTTATTGTCATTCTGTTTATATCTTTTTTTCACTTCCATATCAAATTTATATCCAACCAAAGGGCGAGTATTAGGTTAGAAAGTTGAATTTATTAAGTTTAAGGGTACCCATAAACATAACTTGCTTCTGGGAGAAACAAAAGTTAGGTATATGATGATTTTTAATTTGAGGAACAATAATAATTTTATGACATAATTTCCAAATGTGACAAAAAATTAATCTGTCACATTTAGAAAAATTTTATATGTGACAAAAAAATACTATCAAGATAAAAAATATAGTTTCGAAGCTAAATATGACTTTATTTATGCTTCTTTCCGGTATTATCTTTTCCCTTATGCCGTTATTAATGATCATAATAATTAGTTGATATATTGTATTTATTCTATTGTTGATTGTAGAGTGCTTTGTAAGAACTTTAAATAAAGGCATACAGGATTTTTTATGTGGTAAAATATTACGTTTTGTGTGACATTTTATTATCTATATGTGTTTATTTAAGACGCTTTATGTGATACAAAAATCAAGAATAAGATTAAGGTGTGAAATAATTACATTTTTAATAATTTTATCTCGAATTCTTTTTCAATACACGTAATAGAGAACTTTCTGATGTCGGTTATTTTTTCTTTTAAAGATTTATCGATAACTCTTCCCATTAATTGGTATAATGGTTCATAATGAACTGGTTCTAATAAAATATCATCGATTTGTAATATATCTTCATCAGTAAGTTTTAAAGCTTGCTTTAACTGATTAATAATATCTTGTCTTTTTATTTGATCAAATTTAGATATGGCAGGAGTAATTACCTTAAATCTTAAAGCTACAACTTTCCTATTTTTTCTGATTACAAAATCTTTTGCATTACAATTAAACCAACGATCTGCTTTTTCTTCAAGTTCATTTTGACTAGGTAATAATACTGAATGTTTTAAGTCTCTGTATTCATTGTATTTACCTTCTATTGAAAGCATTTTTCTAAATTCATTTAAACTAATCACATAAGTACCTTTGCTTTCCCAATATGCTAACTTTTTATATATCCTAGGAGTATACTTACATTTCACCTTTTGAGTAGTATTAAAGCTGAATGTACTATGATGACATGCCTTTCCTCTATTATTTCTTTCCAATTCTATTAATGCCCTTCCTTTTGATTTCTCAATAATTATAGATGCAGTTCTTGGGCCTTTCTCATTTTCGGGAAAAGATACGTCAATGAGATTGGTAAATAACACCATTCTTTTCTTCTTATCGCTATCATAGTAAGGGATTTCAAAAGGTTTTTTAGTAAAATCAATTAGTTGCCTCTTTATTTCACAATATTGTTGTCGTTTCCCTATCATACTCAAATCAATATCGATTATCAATTTAGGGTTTTTTGGAGTAAATAAATCTAACTGAGTAAAAGCGACTCCACTTAATTGGGGCTTGATGTATTTTTGTAACTCATATAAGATTGTATTAAGTGCTCGTTCCTCAATTAATCCACAGTTATAGCCAGCATTTATTATTCTATTCGGGACTGTGATTTTATATGTACCTATCATATTTATTGGATTTAAATAGATACTATTTTAATCTCTTATCAGTCATGGCAGCCAATACTTCACTCCTCAAATAGAAAACGGAATCAGCTATGTAATGCCGTTTTAGGAGGCCTTTGTCTGACCATGTAACAATTGTCTGTCTGCTGACACCTAGCATCTGACATAAATTGGATACTCTAAGTATTTCGTCTTTTGAACCGGCGAGTCCCATTTCTTCAAAGACTTCTTTTACTGCTTTTCTAACAACACTTGATACAGATTGGTCTAATTCTGTTTGATTAAGTAAAAATACTTGTTCCGCCATAATCTCGCTTTTAAATGATGTAAATAATTGTTCAGCGAAAATCTGTATCGTTTACAGAAGTACGAAAAATTCCTGATAGGAATTTGTTACTTCCTATCAGGAATTAGCTTAGGATTATATATCTTGCTCTTTTCTCTTGTAATGATTTTCAGCAACTTATCTTCTAGTAAGGTTAAAATATCAATGACTTCAGTAATATTGCCTTTTTTTAAGCCAGGTTTATTTTTAATAAAGAGATTAAGAATTCGCAATTCCGTTAAATGAGTTTTGCTTATTCTATATGGGGCAATTTGAAGTAAAGCACCTACAACATTAATTAGCTCCTTTGGAGGTGAAGCCAAATTTAATTCGCAATTAAGTAATAAAAATAATAGAGATAACTTTTCAGAATTTGTAAAAGTGATATTATCGCTCGATTTTATATCTGTCGCACCGGCAGTGCTATTCAGGACTTTTGTTTTCTTTACTTTTGTATTCTCGATGTAGGCTTCTTTTATCTCTTTATATAACAAAGAAGAGGACTTTTCAACTAATAGTTCAGGTATGTTTCTTTCTTTAATAAAGAGAAATATAGTTTCTAAATTTAATCTGTTAATTAAATCGGAATTCCCTTCTAATAAATTTAACCTTGCACGAAGTATAATAAAATGATGTAAACTGGATATATAATAAAAGCTATAGATATAGAGTAATAGATAGACAAATGTTCCAATCCCTAAAATAAACTTCATCAGTACGTCTGGAGTATAAAAATAGATTAAAGTTATCAATAAGGATAAAAACAATAATCCGAATAAAACTGATCCTAATATCTTTGTGTACCTATAGTTGTTAAATGCAATTTCTAACAACTCAGTATTTGAACAATTTGATTCTTTCTTTTTTGCTTCGATTTCTAATTTCGAGATAAATTTTTCTCTGAATTTGATATAACTTGACATGCTTTTTTCCTTCTTCATAAGAATTTAATTAATATTGTACAAAGTCGTCAAAGGAAGTAAAAGAGAAGGGAATTAAGAAATATTTGCCCCCGATTGGTACCCTAAAAAAACAAAACCCCTTGACTATCAATAAGTCAAGAGGTTTGTCTGTACCCAGAGCCGGGATCGAACCGGCACGGGTTGCCCCACTGGTGTTTGAGACCAGCGCGTCTACCAATTCCGCCATCTGGGCATAAAAGAATATATCTTTTTGCGGTTGCAAATATAGGTAAAAGTTGATTATCTCCAAATCTTTTATTGGCAAATATCACATTGGTTCTAAAGTTTTCTTGATAACTATAAAGAAGCTCTTCATCCCTTTATCCATAGAGGGATAGTTGCTGATTCATGGAATGAAAGTCACAATCCATCTTTTATCTTTGTTGTGTTGGTTGCCTGACTTGTTTTGCACCTTAGCTCATAATATTATACGCACAATCAAGGCTAATTAAAAACAGAGGCTCATCCTGATTTTCTCCACAGAATTTGATAATTCCCGAGTCGTTTTAGAATTATTCAGACTAGTAGCAGAAAAGGAATCAGAGCAATGTCTAATTGTAATTTTATAACAATTAAAACTATAGATGCGCTGGTATAATGCCGAGATAAATTCAGGCTTCTTTAGGAACGAAGTGAACAAGAAGTAGCATCTTGAATTTTTTCGGTATTACGCCATTGGGGTTGAGAGTCGTACTCCTTTATAAATTTAGATACTAAATCAAGCCACTTTCGAACACTGTACCATAGTAAATTATAGTCGATCGGGAAATGGACATTGCTTTTTTCTACAAAACTATCGGACTTTAGGTGCAATGCTGTTTTTTCTTTTTTTTAACACTTCTTTGTTTCCAGATTCATATGACAGCATTCAGTTCTGTTACCATCTCATCACTGGGTTTAGAAACATTGCCATAGATATTTTGACATATATACTCAATGTGCTCATGATCAGAGTTTCTCTCAACTCCCATCAAGTGCCACAAAGTTCTATGATTATTGGCTAGTTTATGAACTATTTTATAACTGATATTCAGGCAAAGTTGCAGTTGAGCCAGAACAAAAACAACCCACAAGTCCATACCTTTCCTGTCAACATTGTTCTTGTTTGTATAATGCACCTTTCTAAAATGCAGAAAACCTTTTGTTGCATTCCTGATTGCAGTATATCTCCTTCAAAGCGATAATGTATTGAATATCTGGTATTTAATTTTAGATTACAACAAATTAACCTATTGGATTCGAATAAACCACAGTGGTATGTATATGAAATACAGGATGTTATTTGTTTTTTTATGAAAGATCAATGAGCTTGAAAACAGAGTCGGGGAGAGTAATGTAAGGAATAATTATTTGCTCTATATCAAACTACACTTCAAGCTTGTTAAAGAACATCTTTAAGATGCATTCAATCGAATTAAAAAAAATGCCAACAATTGTTTGTTGGCACTATAAAATTATAATGAAGTTTAATTATTCTATAACTGTTGTCCATCCATGTACATCAGGTTCCTCACCATATTGAATCCCTCTTAGCTTACGATAGAGCTTTTCGCTGATGGGACCCGGAACACCAGGCTCTCCATAGTAAAATGATTTTTCTTGCTCTACATCATCTATTTGACCTACGGGACTGATTACCGCAGCTGTTCCACATGCCCCAGCTTCTTCAAACGTAGCTAATTCAGCAAATTCTACCTGGCGACGCTCCACGTTCATACCCATATCTTTTGCCAATTGAATCAGACTCATATTGGTGATACTTGGCAAAATTGAATTGGATAGCGGAGTTATGTAGGTGTTATCCTTAATACCAAAGAAGTTAGCTGGACCACACTCGTCAATATATTTTTTCTCACGGCTATCTAAATATAATACGGCAGAATAACCCCCTTCGTGAGCTAACTTACCAGCTACCATACTAGCCGCATAATTACCCCCGACTTTTAAGTTCCCTGTGCCTTGTGGTGCAGCTCTATCAAATTTTCGATTAATCATTAGTTTTGTAGGCTTAAATCCTTCCTTAAAGTATGGTCCGACAGGAGTAACAAATACCATAAAAATATATTCGTCAGAAGGAGATACTCCAACTTTTGGTCCCGAACCAATTAATAGAGGTCTGATATACAAAGAAGCACCAGACTCGTAGGGAGGTACATAATCCATATTGAGCTCAACGGCACGGATGGCAGCTTTTGTGAATAATTCTGTCGGAACTTGTTGCATTAGGATTCCATCTGCGGAATTTTGGAGTCTTTTTGCATTTTCTTCCATTCTGAAAACACGGACTTTTCCGTCTTTACCTCTGAATGCTTTTAATCCTTCAAAGGCTTGTTGACCATAATGAACACAAGTAGCTGCAATGTGAACAGTAAGTTCTTCAGAAGTTGACTCTTCCAATTCACTCCATTTGCCGTCTTTAAAATAACTACGTACGTTATAATCGGTTTTGATATAACTGAACGATAAATTTGCCCAATCGATTTTGCTCATGGAAAAATGATTAAAAAATGAACTAATATTTCTTTTACCGTCATAAAACTATAACAATTAAATGAATAAACACATGGCAGATGATAACTTTGGCAAGAAAACACCCTTAAAGATGCATGTTAATGTGAACATTTACACTCTGTTATATTGATTATTAAATATTGTAAAAAAGCCGCACCATATTGGTGCGGCTCAGCTGCTAACTCGAAAAACAGCAAAATAATAAATAACCTTTGCAGAATTATTTATTGCTTTGCACTACGTTTCCGTTCATGTTCTTCAAGAAATATTTTACGAATACGAATAGCAGTAGGTGTAACTTCTACGTATTCGTCACCTTGAATATACTCTAGAGCCTCTTCTAATGAAAATAGAATTGGAGGTGCCAATTTTACTTTATCATCAGATCCCGAGGTACGCATATTTGTTAGTTTCTTGGTTTTGGTAATATTGATGGTTAAATCTCCATCACGATTATTTTCACCGATTACCTGACCTTTATAAATCTTTTCTTGTGGAGATACAAAAAACTTACCCCTATCTTGTAATTTATCTAAAGCATATGGAATGGCTGCTCCATCCTCCATCGAAATTAGCGAACCATTTAAACGCTTGTTGATTTCACCTTTATAAGGTTGAAACTCTACAAAACGGTGTGCCATAATGGCTTCACCTGCAGTTGCTGTTAACATGGCATTACGCAAACCAATGATTCCGCGTGATGGTATGTGAAATTCGATCACTACCCTATCACCTTTACGCTCCATACTCAGCATATCACCTTTACGCTGACTTACCATCTCAATAGCTTTACCTGAAAACTCATCAGGCAGGTCGATAGTTAATTCTTCTACCGGTTCGTGCTTAATGGCAGCAATTTCTTTGATGATTACACGAGGTTGACCAACTTGTAATTCATATCCTTCGCGTCGCATTGTTTCAATTAACACAGACAAATGAAGTACCCCGCGACCGAAAACATTCCAGGCATCTGCTGAGTTTGTATCTTCAACGCGAAGAGCCAGGTTTTTCTCTAATTCTGCATCCAATCGGTCTTTAATATGGCGTGAAGTTACAAATTTACCATCCTGACCAAAAAATGGTGAGTTATTAATGGTAAACAACATACTCATCGTAGGTTCATCAATCGAAATAGGATCCAGTGCTTCTGGATTTTCAACATCTGCAACAGTATCACCAATATCAAAACCTTCCAGACCAATTAAAGCACAAAGTTCGCCACATCTCACTTCATTTACTTTAATCCTTCCTAAACCATCAAATATATTTATTTCTTTAATCTTTGTTTTGGTAACTGAGCCATCACGACTCACTAAAGCCACCTGTTGGTTTGTTTTTAATTCTCCACGTTGTACCCTTCCAATAGCAATTCGGCCAGTGTATGGTGAGTGATCTAAGGAAGTGATTAACATCTGTGGAGTTCCTTCAACAAATTCTGGTGCCGGAATGTTTTCAATTACAGCATCAAACACAGCAGAAATATCCTCTGTCTGCTCTTTCCAGTCAGTACTCATCCAACCATTTTTAGCAGAACCATATATAGTTACAAAGTCCAGCTGATCTTCGTTGGCTTCCAGGTTGAACATTAAGTCAAAAACGGCTTCTTGTACTTCTTCCGGACGACAATTAGGCTTATCTACTTTATTGATAACCACAATAGGCTTTAACCCCAAAGCTAATGCTTTTTGCAGAACAAATCTGGTTTGAGGCATAGGTCCTTCAAATGCATCAACCAAGAGCAAAACACCATCTGCCATATTTAATACACGTTCCACTTCTCCACCGAAATCGGAGTGACCCGGAGTATCGATAATGTTGATTTTTGTATTATTGTACATCACCGAAACATTTTTCGACAAAATGGTAATTCCA
Source organism: Marinilabiliaceae bacterium (assembly GCA_050296935.1). Lineage (GTDB taxonomy): Bacteria > Bacteroidota > Bacteroidia > Bacteroidales > Marinilabiliaceae > Saccharicrinis. Next base: position 55,748 of record JBNKRV010000130.1, read on the forward strand.
CGTTCCCTTTCCAGGTCGTTGTTATCCATTATTAAGTCACCAACTTCCTGGTGCTCCTTAAATAGCTTACCTGCCAATAACATCTTGTCAACCAAAGTAGTTTTTCCATGGTCAACGTGAGCTATGATTGCAATATTTCTTATATCCTGCATAACATTAAAAAAATGAGGGTGCAAAGGTAGTGTTTATTTTGGGTTTTAGATGATGTGAATATTAAAAGAAAATATAAAATGCATAATTTAAGAGTTTTTAACCAAAAAACATCGAATTTATTGAAATATAAGTAATTGTAAACAGCTTTGCAGGATTGTGGCTTACATCAATATTTCAATGATATCAGCACTATAATTTCATGAAATTAGTTTCATCTATTTAGTGTCTGTCCATAAAGTCGGGTGTTTTTGAGTTTTTGATCCAATAATTATCTAAAAAAACTATTTTGGCAGTGTTGTTGCGCAATATGTACGTGGCGGAGCAACTGGCTATTAATGCAAATGCACTCAAGCTTGATGATCTGTATTTTGAATTGGGAGAATTTTAATACATTCAATCAACACCAAACGATTTTACTGTTATACGCACATATATTTTATGTGATTTTTCGTATAGAATATTTAATATCTTTCTGAATATTAAGGTGAAATACTGTATATACTAAAAATGATCTGGTGTTATATACTAAATATGATACGTATTTATTTACTAAAAATAATACAGAATTTAGAGGTTATATTATGGCGACACCACAGGAAAAATTGGTAAAAGCACTTGAAGAATTACAAAAACATCAGAATAATTCTGATGTGGCTATTATTAGTGCTTCTCAATTATCAGCTAATCAGAAAAAATTGTTAAAGGCTAACGGCTTTATAAAAGAAGTCATCAAGGGATGGTATATATCGACGCGTCCTGATGAACGAGATGGTGATACAACATCTTGGTATATGTCTTTTTGGAGCTTTGTTTCAACATATGTTAATTCCCGTTTCGGTACCGACTGGTGTTTGTCTCCCGAACAGTCATTACTATTGCACAGTGGTAATACCGTTATTCCTACTCAGCTTCTGGTACGTTCCCCAAAGGCAAATAACAATATTGTACAGTTGCTTCATGGTACTTCAATTCTTGATAACAAGCTGAATATTATTGAAGAAGCATCACGGATAAAAAAATGCGTGATGCATTAGCCGCAAGAGGATATTATCTGACTTTTCAGACTGTTAAGGAAAGCATACGTAACATTCTTGATGGTATCAATTCTGGTGAAGTTGCCGATAATGACCATGCAGATTGGTATGTTAAATTATTTACACCAAGTGTTACTGCTGGGATTTTAAAAGCAAGTAACCTTGCAGGTTATAGAAATGCTCAGGTTTATATAAAAGGTTCAATGCATACCCCATTAAATCCAGATGCTGTAAGAGATGCCATGCCAGTTCTTTTTGACCTGTTAAAAGAAGAAACAGAAGCAAGCGTTAGAGCTGTTCTTGGGCATTTCATATTTGTATATATTCATCCATATATGGATGGTAATGGACGTATCGGACGATTTTTATTCAATGTCATGTTAGCATCTGGAGGTTACTCGTGGACTGTGATACCGCATGCTAAACGTGATTCTTATATGGAAGCATTGGAACAGGCAAGTGTTAATAGTGATATAAATGCTTTTGCTAAGTTCCTGGGTGAGCTGGTTGAAGAGAGCTCAAAGGATAAGTGATAGTCTTTAAATATTCAAATGCATCTTAATAGCATTTGCATATATTGGATGATTCGTTATTGACATAACGCTCTCTGAATTAAAATTCTCTACAAGAAAGATCATTTAACTGTTTAATTCAATCGGAAAGTATACCAGTGTTTCTATTTAACCTGAGTTCGATTAAAATTAGCGAACTCAAATTTCAGTATATGATCGATTTACAATATAAATTTTTGAGACATAACGAGCTATGGTGATAAAATTCAGAGTCGTAAATCGATTATTTACTGAAAAGCTATGAATGTCACTTATAAATACCGATTTTCTGCGTCATATTTGCTTACCATAGCCCGCTATGTTTTCGCAAACATTCCTTGAAACTCAATATTTATAAGCGATTTGAGCCATTAATTTTATATCGAACTCAGGTTATTTAAAGGTCGTGAGAATCTTAAGATCTGTTATACCGTGTTCCATAAAATTAGGGGCTGGCGATTTAGTTTTAGCCCGTACTGGTTCTCTGGTATAGTTTTTAAACCTTCATCCATATATTTTTTAACCAACGAATGAGTGTTGAATAGCCAGTGCATAAATGAAATGCCAGGTCTTCTTGTTTTCTTCGGAAGTTTCCTTCTTTAAAGAGTTTCAGGGCTTTTGCTCTTAGTTATATCCGGGAGTCTTTTGTTTTGTGCTAACCATAACGAAGTTTACTCACTGCTCCCTTTATTGTTACCCCGAATGTATATGACATGTGTTAAAGATGATAATTATAACGGTCATGTTATAGTTAAATCTGCATAATATAATTAAAAACATGTATTTACAGCAATCATACCACCATTATTTATTAACACATATCATTAGTTATCAACATCTTGATATTGCAGAATTCGAAAATCAGCAGAATATAATTGGTTGTATACATGTTTAATTACTAGGTTATTAGTATATTAGAGGAAAAGCTTGCAGAAATATGAAAGTAAAATCGCCTAACCAAAATCGAGGAAATTTATTTATCCCGATTCTAAAAGAGTTAATCAATCCAAATTACAAACTTGTTGTTTTGGCACAACGAATAAACCGGCAATGCTTTGAAGATGAAATTAATTCTTTATACTCATATACAAGTCAACAAAGGATTCCTATTCGAATTATGGTAGTTTTATTGCTGCTTGAACGAATCAGTAATTTGGGCGATGAAACGGTAATGGAACAATGGGTTCAGAATCCCTGTTTTCAATATTTCTGTGGGGCAGTTGAGTTTCAATGGGGAGTTCCGTGTGATCCATCTGATAGGGTGCATTTTCGAAAGCGTATTGGAGGACAGGGTGCAGGAAAGATTTCTGAAATGTTGATTGACACATGGAAAGATGAGGTTAAAAAGCCTGATGACGTGTTAATAGATACTGCAGCTCAAAAGAAGAATATTACCTACCCTGCAGATAGCAAGCTATTTATAAGAGTGGTCAATATCTGTAATGAGATAGTCAATAAGGAAGAAGTCGAACAACGGCAGACTTATCAAAAAACAATGAAGAGTAATGTATTGTTAAAACAATATATTACTCTTCATCCCGAACAAAATAAGGAGGTAGGTGCGGCTTTGTGTAAATTAAGTACTATAACCGGCAGGTTAGTACAAGTATCAGAACGAAAATTAGAGAAAGAAGCACTTGGAACATATAAAGATCTTCTGGAAAATTGCCACAAGATTATTGAGCAAAAGAAAAGTGACAATAATAAAATCAATAGTTTGCATGAGCCTGCCACGACATGTGTTACCAAAGGCAAGGTGCACAAGAAATCCGGATCTGGTTTAAAAGTTTCTTTTGCTTCAGGTATAAATAGTATTGTTGAAATAAAGAATTTCAACGGCACCCCTAATGATACATCTATGCTAGAACCAACACTTGAAGGTGTTGAAAAGGTGAGCAAAATGAAATTCAAGAATACTATAGTTGGCAGAAGCTATAAAGGGAAAGAATTGGTTTGTGATACTATGATTGTCACCCCCAGGGCGCCTCCTCTAAGTAGCCTTACAGCAAAGAATACAATGCAAAAAAATGTAAAGCAAAAGCAGTAAAGGAACTGGTAATAGGACATACTGAACATAGGTGATGTCTGATTAGAAATTACCTGAAAGGGAATGTTGGTAATGCAATTAATGCAAATTTGGCCACAACTGGGTATGATACCAATATTCCAATGATATTAGCGTTATAATTTCATTCTGTTAAATTTATACTACGTTACAAAATATCGACGTAACTAAGGCTATGTCTCCATTTATTTCATGATTATTGCTTCACCCGGCATAGTTCAGGTAAGTTTGGCTCTGCTCTCATTTATCGCAATAATCTGAGTCTTGTATAAGCTTAATGTCTTTAAAATTGTTTAACGCTAACCTCAAAGTGAAATTGGTTTAATTTCAAAGGATTACTTCGGTAAATCAAAGAAGAGATTCTTTGTCTGAAAATCTTACTGGAAATATATCTTAATACCAAAAGAATATCTTCAGTAGATTTTAGTTCGCAAGGATTAACTAATTATTCGATTTATCCAGATATTTTAAGTCTGATCGTTTTAAAATCAAAAATTAAGAATATGAAGTTCTCAGTAAGACTATTCGTCTTTTTTCTGGCGTTAGGAATCAGTACCATAACCATATTAGCCATCATTTCTTTCAGTGTATCTAAACATTCACTGATCAGTCGTACCTACGACCAGCTAACATCAATTAAAAAATTAAAGAAGACCCAGATTGAATCCTTTTTTGATAGCAGATACAGGGATATCAAGGTATATTCTAATAATACAGCTGTGCAAATGGCATGTCATCGTTTTATTGAAGCTTTTAATGAAGGTGGATTAAATGGTGAAGCATACCTGAAATGGAAAGATATGCATGGCAATAAGTTAAAGACATATGTTGAGGAATACGGATACTACGATTTATTTTTTATTTCTCCACAAGGAGATATTGTTTATACCGTTGCAGAAGAAAGTGACTTGGGTCAGAATTTAATTACTGGTAAATTATCTGAAACCAATCTGGCAGAAGCCTTTCAGAATGGGAAAGATGGTTTTACACTCATAGATTTTAAGTGGTATGATGTTTCCAATGAACCTGCCGGTTTTATTGCAGGTCCTATCCATGATGACAATGGTGAACTGGTTGGAGTTTTAGCCTATCAGATATCCCTGAATGCCATTAATAATATAATGCAGGAAAGATCGGGACTTGGAGAAAGCGGGGAAACATACCTGGTGGGTGAGGATTATTTGTTAAGGAGCGACTCAAGGTTTTCAAAGGAATCAACAGTACTGAAATTAAAAGTAGAAACCGAGGGAGTTAAGCAAGCATTTAATGATGTGGATGGTATTCAGATTATTGATGATTACAGAGGGATACCTGTATTAAGTTCTTTCGATAAAGTACATATTAAAGGGCTTGACTGGGTCATTCTTTCCGAAATGGATGTAGCAGAGGTGATGATACCCGTACTAAGATTGAAATACATTATTTTAGGGGCTTCTGTTTTTTTAATCATGTTGACTTTGTTTATTGCTTTCCGGGTAAGGAAGGAGATCCGGATAAAATTAGGAGAAGAGCCGGATGAGATTGCCAGAATAGCAGAAGAGATTGCCGGAGGAAACCTGAATGTTCATTTTGTAGATACGGGAAAACAACAAGGTGTATATTTTTCTATGATGAAGATGGCTGAGAAGTTAAAACATATCGTTGGTCATGTAATAGATGGAAGCAATATTATTACTTCTGCCAGTCAGATGTTAAATACTACATCGCAGGAAATGAGCCAGGGAGCCAACGAACAAGCTTCCTCTTTGGAAGAAATATCTGCTACCATGGAAGAAATGGCGAGTAATATTCAGCAAAATTCGGATAATGCCCGGCAAACAGAAGTTGTTTCGAATCTGGCACTCAAGGATATTAACGAGGTAAGGGAAAAAGCAGAACAGGCTTCTATCGCTAATCATGAAATTGGAGAAAAAATTAAAGTGATTAATGATATTGCAGTCCAGACAAATATACTAGCCTTAAATGCCTCGGTTGAGGCAGCCAGAGCAGGAGAACACGGTAAGGGATTTGCGGTTGTAGCCACCGAGGTGCGTAAACTGGCGGAACAAAGTAAACTGGCCTCTGAACAAATAGTGAATGGAGTTCAGGATAGTATCAGGTCTAATGAAGAAACAGCGGCACTTTTATTAAAAACCATACCTGGCATTGAAAAAACGGCACAACTTGTGAGTGAGATTAATGCGGCAAGTGTGGAACAAAAAAGTGGTGCAGAACAGGTCAATGAGGCTATTCAGCAAGTGAACCATGTAACCCAGCAAAATACAGCATCGTCGGAAGAGCTGGCATCCAATGCCGGGGAATTGGCCAGCCAGTCGGTAAAGCTTTCTGAATTAATGTTGTTTTTTAAATTAGACAAGTCACAAAATCAAACGCAGGCTCCTCTCAATAAGGATATCAGCAAAAGAAAGAATGATAGATTACAAAAACAACAAATGGTGTCTCAAAAACAAACGACAAAAGCTCCTGTTATTGTGGATCTGTGATATAAGAGTGTTCGGAAGAGTATTTTACTCCAAAAGAACGAAATTCTGGAGAGAGAGAATAAAAAACTAAATTTTTAGGGTGGTTATGAGCAAAAAAAGAGATTTTGTTTATAACTACCTGTTATATTGATGTATAACAATAACTTGCTGGAATTATTTCTGTTCCGGATTGTTTTTATGATCCCGGGTAAAAAGTAAAATTCAATTTCTGAACAACTAAGTGCGGTCAACCTTGATTTTTTTCGGCGAATTTAGTATGCTGAATTCGCATGCCATAGTAAATCTTCCGAATACTCTTATTCTGTGATCCGTGCAATTACCTCCATACAAATCTAATGTTATGTTATACAACATAGAAAATCTGTTTTGTTGCTATTGTGTCAGGATTTATAATCGGGTTCTAAGAATAGGACACCATTTGTTGATTCTGCAAAATACTTAGATTGATTATTGCCTTAAAAATAAGTGTATTAGATCCTGTTTGTAATGAATACATTCCGGCTTAATGCCGGAATGCAATTCCTCCTTAATAGGTTTCGGAACGATCCTCTATATGCAAACTGATAATCAGAACTGTGATACTTAATTAATATTTTAAATATTCAAATGGTAACCTTTTTTAGTAAAATTCGGTATATCGACATAATTGTTCGAATAATCTATAAATTGTAAAACTCAGTAATTTAAAATCAATAATTAAGGAAGTATATGAAGTTCTCAGTAAAACTATTCGTCTTTTTTCTGGCGTTAGGAATCAGTACCATAACCATTTTAGCTATCATTTCTTTTAGTGTATCTAAACAAGCACTCATCAGTCGTACCTACGACCAGCTATCATCAATCAAAAAATTAAAGAAGACCCAGATTGAATCCTTTTTTGATAGCAGATACAGAGATATCAAGGTATATTCTAAAAATACAGGTGTGCAAATGGCATGTCATCGTTTTATTGAAGCTTTTAATGAAGGCGGCTTAAATGGTGAAGCTTACCAGAAATGGAAAGATATGCATGGCGATAAGTTAAAGACATATGTTGAGGAATACGAATACTACGATTTATTTTTTATTTCTCCACAAGGAGATATTGTTTATACCGTTGCAGAAGAAAGTGACTTGGGTCAGAATTTAATTACCGGTAAATTATCTGAAACCAATCTGGCGGAAGCCTTTCAGAAAGGGAAAGATGGTTTTACACTCATAGATTTTAAGTGGTATGATGTTTCCAATGAACCTGCCTGTTTTATTGCAGGTCCTGTCTTGGATAACAATGGTGAGCTGATGGGAGTTTTAGCCTACCAGATATCCCTGAATGCTATTAATAATATAATGCAGGAGAGAACGGGACTGGGAGAAAGCGGAGAAACATACCTGGTGGGTGAGGATTATTTGTTAAGGAGTGACTCAAGGTTTTCAAAGGAGTCAACAGTACTGAAATTAAAAGTAGAAACCGAGGGAGTTAAGCAAGCATTTAAAGGTGTAGATAGTATTCAAATCAATAATGATTATAGAGGGACCCCAGTATTAAGCTCTTTCGATAAATTAGAAATTAAGGGGCTTGATTGGGTCATTCTTTCCGAAATGGGTGTGGCTGAGGTAATGATACCCGTTCTAAGGTTGAAAAATATTATTTTAGGGGCTTCTGTTTTTTTAATCCTGTTGACTTTGTTTATTGCTATCTGGGTAAGGAGGGAGATCCGGAAAAAATTAGGAGAAGAGCCTGAGGAGATTGCCAGAATAGCAGAAGAGATTGCCGGAGGAAACCTGAATGTTCACTTTGTGGACAAGGGAAAACAACAAGGTGTATACTCTTCTATGAAGATGATGGCTGAAAAGTTAAAACATATCGTTGCCAATGTAATAGATGGAAGCAATAATATTACTTCTGCCAGTCAGATGTTAAATGCTACTTCGCAGGAAATGAGTCAGGGAGCCAACGAACAAGCGTCCTCTTTGGAAGAAATATCTGCCACCATGGAAGAAATGTCAAGTAATATTCAGCAAAATTCGGATAACGCTCAGCAAACAGAAGTTGTTTCGAATCTGGCACTCAAGGATATTATTGAGGTAAGGCAAAAAGCGGAACAGGCTTCTATCGCTAATCGTGAAATTGAAGAAAAAATTAAAGTGATTAATGATATTGCAGTCCAGACAAATATACTAGCCCTAAATGCTTCTGTTGAGGCAGCCAGAGCAGGAGAACACGGTAAAGGGTTTGCGGTTGTTGCCACTGAAGTGCGTAAACTGGCGGAACAAAGTAAACTGGCTTCTGAACAAATAGTGAATGGGGTTCTGGATAGTATCAGGTCTAATGAGGAAACATCGGCACTTTTATTAAAAACCATACCTGGTATTGAAAAAACTGCACAACTTGTGAGTGAGATTAATGCGGCAAGTATGGAACAAAAAAGTGGTGCTGATCAGGTCAGTGTGGCTATTCAGCAAGTGAACCATGTAACTCAGCAAAATACAGCATCGTCGGAAGAGCTTGCATCCAGTGCCGAGGAATTAGCCACCCAGTCGGAACAACTTTCAGAATTAATGATGTTTTTTAAATTAGACAAGTCACAAAATCAAACGCAGGCTCCTCTCAATAAGGATATCAGCAAAAGAAAAATGATTAATTACAAATACGACAAATGGTGATTCAAAAAGCTCCACCAATAAAAAAGTAAACAGAAACAAAAGACAACGACTGAATTTATTAACCTGAGTTCGATTAAAATTAGCGAGCTCAAAATTCAGTAAATGATTGATTTACAATATAAATTTTTGAGACATAGCGAGCTATGGTGATAAAATTTAGAGCCGTAAATCGATTGTTTACTGAAAAGCTATGAATTTCGCTTATAAATACCGATTTTCTGCGTCATATTTGCTTACCATAGCCCGCTATGCTTTCGCAAACATTCCTTGAAACTCAATATTTATAAGCGATTTGAGCCATTAATTTTATATCGAACTCAG
>JBNKRV010000131.1:0-34535 GCA_050296935.1 Marinilabiliaceae bacterium
ACATTCATAGCTTTTCAGTAAATAATCGATTTACGGCTCTAAATTTTATCACCATAGCTCGCTATGTCTCAAAAATTTATATTGTAAATCAATCATTTACTGAATTTTGAGCTCGCTAATTTTAATCGAACTCAGGTTATAAGCAAATAACACATATTGATAACAAATGGATGTGAGTGATACAGAGCAGGTAAAAAATTCCACCTGAAGCTGGTGCAAGCGGGAAAACTCAGTTTTTAATAAGAAATGTTCAGCAATGCGGCCTTGGTAGTTCTGAAAATAAGGAGTTTTTCTTCAGACCCATGTTTTGTCTGATCCGAAGTTACTATTAAAGAGGTAGTGGTTGCAGTAAAAAAGAAAAAGGTCGATCTTTACAGATCGACCTTTTTTTTATTTTCATCTAAGATCTTGAACTCCAAAAAGCTTAATGAGGCGGAAGGTATTAATTTCAACCCAAATGAATACTTCATTTTCCATTTAAAGAATATCGATGGAAATCCTTTTTTAAGATAGGATCCAAGATATGGGTGAACCTTCAGGATCAATTTCTTACTCTTTTGTCCTTCTACAGCTTTTCTAATACTGTCTTCTAATTTCTCCTCAATAAGGATAGCTGGTGCAATTTTGCCCGTTCCAAAACAGGTAGGGCAAGATTCGGTAGTTTCTATGGCCATTTCTGGTCGAACACGTTGACGTGTTATTTGCATGAGACCGAATTTACTTAAAGGAAGTATATTATGCTTTGTCCTGTCAGGACTCATCGCTTCCTTCATTCTTTCATACAACTTTTGTCGGTGTTCAGACTTCTGCATATCAATAAAATCGACAACAATAATACCGCCCATATCTCTTAATCTCAATTGACGGGCAATTTCTTCAGCTGCAGCAAGATTTACTTCCAATGCGTTATTTTCCTGGGTACTTGCGTTTTTTGCTCTATTGCCACTGTTAACATCAATTACATGAAGCGCTTCAGTATGTTCAATAATAAGATATGCACCACTTTTAAAAGAAACCGTTTTTCCAAAAAGTGATTTAATCTGTTTCTCAATACCAAATTGATCAAACAAAGGAACGTCTCCTTTGAATTCTTTCACAATTTTTTCACGTTCGGGTGAAATTAACCCGACATACTCTTTTACCTCTTTACACATTTCCTTATCGGAAACATATATGCTGTTAAATGAGGGATTCATAATATCCCTGAGAATGGCAGAGGTACGACCAATCTCACCAATAACCAATGCACGTGGCTTTAACCCAAATAACTTAGCAGTAGAGTCATCCCATCTTCGACAAAGCGTTCTAAGCTCTTTATCCAGTTCGGCTACTCTTTTGCCTTCAGCCACGGTACGAACGATAACACCAAAATTTTTGGGTTTGATGCTTTGCAGCAACTTTTTCAGACGATTTCTTTCTTCAGCCGATTTTATTTTCTGGCTAACTGATACCTTATCTGAAAAAGGCATTAAAACAAGGTTACGTCCTGCAATGGACAACTCAGAAGTCAGCCTTGGTCCCTTTGTTGAAATAGGTTCCTTAGCTATTTGCACCAATACTTCCTGACCTACGGAGAGAACTTCTGATATGGTACCGTTTTTATCGATATCCTGTTCAGCTTTGATTTTCTGTAAGGCAACTCCCCCTTTTTTAGTAGTAGCGGCCATGTTAAGGAATTTCTTTAATGTACGAAATTGGGGTCCAAGATCTAAGTAATGCAAAAAAGCATCCTTTTCGTAACCAACATCGACAAAAGCAGCATTTAGTCCCGGCATGATTTTTTTTACCTTACCCAGGTAAATATCACCAACCGTAAACTGTACGTTACTTTTTTCGCGCCTTAACTCAACCAGTCTTCTATCTTCAAGCAATGCAATTGAAAGCTCGTCGGGAGATACATCAACAAATAGTTCTGCACTCACAATAGTAGGTATTACAATAAATAATAATTTTCTGATATACTTTTATATCAGAATTATACAATGTGTACATAAAACAAAGAACAAACAAAGAAGAATAACCTCCAAGTGTTTGTTCTTTATAAGATTTTCATAATAAAATTGCGAAGATTACTTCTTCTTGTGCCTATTCTTTCTAAGCCTTTTCTTACGCTTATGCGTAGCAATCTTATGTCTTTTTCTTTTCTTTCCGCTTGGCATAATCCAAAAATTTTACTTATTAATAACCAATTACTTAACGTTGTTCTTCACTTTGGTAACAAAGCTTTTAGAAGGCTTAAACGCTGGAATATAATGCTTAGGGATAATAATTGTTGTATTCTTTGAAATGTTACGAGCAGTTTTCTCTGCTCTTTCTTTCACAATAAAACTTCCAAATCCACGTAAATAAACATTCTTTCCTTTTACTAATGAACCCTTAATGGTATCCATGAAAGCTTCAATAGTCTTTTGTACTGTAACTTTTTCTATTCCAGTATTTTTAGAAATCTCGTTTACGATATCAGCCTTTGTCATCTCTCTTTAAAATTATTTAATTATCAACTAATTACATTAATTTCCTAAAATTCAGACTGCAAAGATATAACGATTTCGAAATAAAAAAAAACAAAAGAGTTATTTTTGCTAAAAAAATAGATATGGTTAATCTTAGTAGTGATCTGATAGTGTGGTATAAACAAAATATGCGCGAGCTTCCCTGGCGAAAAATAAAAACTCCATATAACATCTGGGTATCGGAGATTATACTGCAACAAACCCGTGTAAATCAAGGATTAACTTATTACCTGAACTTCATAGATACTTTCCCAACGGTTGCTCATCTGGCTAACGCCAGCGAAGACGATGTGCTGAAATGCTGGCAAGGTCTGGGGTATTATTCAAGAGCCAGAAACATGCATGCGGCTGCCAAACATATTCACGGGCAATTAAACGGAAAATTTCCGGATACTTACAGTGAACTATTAAAGCTTAAAGGAATTGGCTCGTATACAGCTGCTGCTATCAGTTCTATCTGTTTTAACGAACATCAAACGGTGGTGGACGGTAATGTGTTCAGAGTATTATCGCGATTATTTGGTATTTATACTCCTATTAATACAACCAAAGGCAAAAAGGAGTTTGAAAAATTAGCCCATTCATTAAATGACGGATCTGATAGTTCCACCTTTAATCAGGCACTAATGGAGTTCGGTGCCATTCAATGCGTACCAAAAAATCCTGATTGTTCTGAATGTATCTTTATGCAGCAGTGTTATGCACAAAATAATAATGAAATTGTAAATCTGCCACAAAAAGAAAAAAAACCAAAGGTTAAAAACAGATACTTGCATTATATATATATTACTGACTCACAAAATCAAACGATCATACAGCGAAGAAATGGAAAGGATATATGGAATGGGCTGTATCAATTTCCATTAGTTGAATTTGATACTACACCTCATCAGAAAGATTTAATCAACCTGAAAGATAAATTACCTTATATACACGGATCAATCACCATACAAAATCAGCAAAATGTAATTCACAAACTCTCCCATCAGACATTACATATATATATTACGCATATTAAAACTGACTTTATAGACAGTGAAAAAGAAAATAAGTATTTAAAAATACCTATAGTGCAATTAGAAAAGATAGCATTCCCGAAACCGCTAAGCAACTATATCAGTAGCAGTATTAATCAATAGTTAACTTTTTCTAATACCAACTGTACTTAAACAGCCTGACAATATAAATTAATATCCATAAAAGATAATGCATAGGCATCTCTATATTAATACTATATTTGTATTGAATTTGAAGTTTTGTATTTTTATCGAACCTAATAACCTGAGTTCGTCAATCTGAATGCTAAAAATTGTAATCGAACACAGGTTAATAAAATCATGAATAAATTTTATGTCAATAAACAAAGCAATACTAATAGGAAACGTAGGAAAAGATCCTGAAATAAGATATTTTGATAACGATAGTGCTGTAGCTAATTTTACACTCGCCACTACTGAAAGAGGGTATACAACAAGCAATGGACAACAAATACCTGAAAGAACAGAATGGCACAATATTGTTGCCTGGAGAGGATTGGCAAAAGTGGTGGAAAACTACGTAAAAAAAGGAACTCAGATTTATGTGGAAGGTAAGCTTCGTACCCGGTCATGGGATGACAAAGATGGTAATAAGCGATATACTACTGAGGTATATGTAGATGTATTGCAATTACTTGGACGCAAATCAGACAATACATCTGTATCACAATCAGGTAATTCAAACATGTCTAATGCAAATAATGCATCACCTTCTAACAGTGCATCACCTGCATCAGAAGCTCCAACACAAAATTCATCTTACAATAACGACGACATTTTAGGCGAGTCCACTGAACAGGACGATTTGCCTTTCTAGTATTCACTTAAGCCCGGATTATTTTTGGAAACAGACCTTATATTTTCATTACTTACGATAAATACAAATGTTACTATAGTTGAATTGTTGCCACTAACTTTTGGCACTTCAATTGCTATATTCATATTGATTATATTGCTATGCTGTTCTGCACTGCTGTCTGGCTCTGAGGTAGCCTTTTTCTCACTATCCCCCAGCGACTTAAAGGAACTGAAAACCTCAGAACACAAAAGCAGCAAATATATTATCAGACATTTGAGCAAGCCTGAACAACTCCTGGCTACCATTCTGATTGGTAATAATTTTGTGAATGTGGGTATTGTCATTCTTTCGGCCTACATATCTGATTCATTGTTGGTATTCGGTAATCCCCAATGGGTAAAATTTGTATTTGAAGTATTTGGTATAACAGCCATCATTCTATTTTTTGGCGAAATACTACCAAAAGTATATGCCGCAAAATTTTCGCGACGTTTTGCTGAAATAATGGCCTACCCCATCCTTATTCTTAAAAATATTCTGAGACCTTTAAGTTTTGTACTCGTTAGTTCTTCTAATATTGTAAACAAACGCCTTAATAAAAAAACATCCATATCACTGGATGATATTTCGCAGGCACTGGAGCTTACCAGTGAAGAAATTACAGATGAAAAAGAGATTCTTGAAGGCATTGTTAAGTTTGGCAATATTTCTGCCGAGGAAATTATGACGGCCAGAGTTGATGTTATTGATATTGACATCACAAGTGGTTTTAATAAAGTGTTGTCAGTCATTGTAGAGTCGGGGTACAGTAGAATTCCGGTATTTGAAAATACTCCTGATAATGTAAAAGGTGTTTTATATGTAAAAGATTTACTTTCACATATTGATAAAAGTGATGATTTTAAGTGGCAGAAGTTAATACGCCCGCCTTATTTCATTCCTGAAAATAAAAAGATCAATGATCTGCTTGAAGAATTTCAGCTAAATAAAATTCATTTAGCGATTGTTGTTGATGAATATGGTGGTACTTCAGGTATTGTTTCTCTGGATGATATTTTAGAGGAAATATTAGGAGAGATCAGTGATGAGATGGATGATGAAGAATCGTTTTTCACTAAACAACCAGATGGCAGCTTCATATTTGAGGGCAAAACCCTACTTAACGATTTTCATAAAGTAACCAATACTTCAGAAACTACTTTTGAGAAAATCCGTGGAGATGCTGAAACATTAGCCGGCCTTATATTGGAAATTACAGGAGAAATACCTGACAAACATGAAACGATTAAATACAAGGGACATGTATTTACTGTAATGGCAGTAGATTCGAGACGAATAATTAAACTCAAGTATGAGTACAAACCAAAGAAATAATTTTCAGGATTAAAAACAACCATCATATTATGGGTAAATATCTGACGTACATATTCTTATTTTCTGCTTTTGCCTTGCTGTACAGCTGTGGCAATCATTACACACCCAAACCAAGAGCTTATTATCGCATTGCGTTTCCTGAACATGACTATGAAGTATTAAACAGGGATTTTCCTTATACTTTTGAAAAAGCTACCTATGCCAATGTGGTTGATGATAAGGCTCCGAATGCAGAACCCTACTGGATAAATCTGGATTACCCAAATTATAAGGGAAAAATTCACATCAGCTATAAAAAAATTGAACACAATCTGGTTCAGGTACTTGAAGATAGTCGTAAGCTGGCTTACAAGCATTCCATAAAAGCGGATGCTATCGGGGAAAAACTGTTTATCTCTCCGGAGAAAAAAGTGTATGGTATCCTTTACGACATAACCGGAGATGCTGCCTCATCTGTTCAGTTTTTTGTGACCGACAGCGTGAAAAATTTCTTGCGTGGTTCACTATATTTTAATGCAGTACCTAATAAGGATTCCTTAGCTCCTGTTATATCTTTTGTAAGAAAAGATATCATTCATTTGATGGAGACTTTTCAATGGAAATCTCTACCAAAAAATAAATAATGCCTTTAGTTTTCAGAAAAGATATAGGTGATAGCGGTATTATTTCGGTATGGGAAATCACTGAAACACCAGCAAATCTTGCCAACAAGTTAATTCTTTCGGAATCTGATTCACAAAAGTATGAATCTTACAAGTTAGACAAACGTAAGGCTGAATTTTTGGCTATACGGTGTCTGCTAAAAGAAATACTGGATATAGAACCATTGATCAGTTATTTACCTTCCGGAAAACCTGTTCTGGAAAATAGTCAATACAACTTAAGCATTAGTCACACCAATGGGTACGCAGCTATTGCCTTATCAAAAGGCAATAATGTGGGTATTGACATTGAATATCCTTCAAATAGAGTGAACAATATATACTCGCGTTTTATTAGTAATCAGGAGTCGGAATTTATTCCTGAGGAAAATAAAACAGCATATTACGCATTAATATGGAGTCTGAAGGAAACCATGTATAAGATATATGATGAACAAAGTATTATTTTTAACGAGCATTTAATCTGTGAGCCTTTTAAAATAAGTACTGAAGGAGAAATTAATGCCTTATATTGCAAAGAAGAATCAACTATTTTAAAATATAAATATTTGGTTACACCTGATTATTATCTGGTATACCATTGTTAACCGCAAGCACTATGATATTGAATAAGATTTTAGCCAAGGTAAAAGCACAAAAAAAAGTATTTGCGGTACTTATTGACCCCGACCAGTTTCCTGATCAGAATTTATTGAAAATCATTACAGCTATGGAAGCCGCTCAACCGGATATTATTCTGGTTGGAGGCAGTCTGGTAGCCAACAAAACAGATGAAGCCGTCCGCTTACTAAAAAAACACCTGTCTATTCCGGTGGTTTTGTTCCCCGGAAGCCTGATTCAGCTTTCAACTGATGCCGATGGCATCTTATTTATATCGCTCATATCAGGCAGAAACCCGGATTTACTCATCGGGAATCATGTTTCTTCTGCACCCATTATAAAAGCATCGGGAATGGAAGTTTTACCTACCGGATATATGCTTATTGAAAGCGGAACATCAACCTCGGTGGGTTATATGAGTCAGACCTCCCCCATACCTGCTAATAAAACTGAAATAGCTGTGGCCACGGCTCTAGCAGGTGAAATGTTAGGTCATAAACTAATATACCTCGAAGGCGGAAGTGGTGCGCTAAATCCGGTACCGGAAGATATGATTAAAGCTGTTAAAGCAAATATTTCTATTCCGTTGATTGTAGGAGGTGGTTTAAATTCCTGTGAAAAAATAAAAACAGCATGTAATGCCGGAGCAGATATTATTGTAGTAGGCAACGCTTTTGAAAAAGATATATCACTACTCAAGGAGTTTAAAAATGTAATAGATTCGTTTTAGGAATTTCAGTTACTTCACGATCTCATGTATTGGCTCCCCTGATGCACCGTTGGGCCTTGGTATTCCCAGTATAGCAGATATAGTTGGTGCCACCTGAATCATCTTAATCTTTCTGAATATCTGGATGGATGGAACTTGCCAGCCAAAGAACATTAATGGGATATTAAAACGCTGACCTTTCATCTCGTTTCCTGAATTGGTATCCACTTCTTCAGTCCAGCCTGGCTTTAAGGATATAAATAAATCACCGGAACGACCGTAGTAAAAAGACTTCTGCATTTGGTAATATATCCCCGAGGTATAGTTGTTTGTTCTTAAAAGATGCGCAGATATGGTGTTTTGAATGCCTGACACCTCCAATAAAAAGCCGGATGCCTTAGCCTGAATCTCTTCAAGAGCAATACCTGATTTTTTAATGAGAGCATGATTCAGATAAAACTGTTTATCATGATAGCCCTTAATCCATTTCCCCTGACCGTAAATAGCCATTAAATACAGATTTAATAAGGCTGAAGTCTTTCTTCCATTAAAATATCCACCGCTAAGGTTATTTTCATTTAACGTTTCCGGACTCCATTGCAGAGTTGGTGTTGATGACAATACAATGAGTGTATGTTCAAGCCCCACATTATCACTAATCAGCTGAATCAATGATTCAATTTGTCCATCCAAACGTAACAACATATCTTCCAGTTCAGCATCAAACAATTCAGGATTAGGATTAGTGAAAGGTTTACAGGTAAAAGAAACAGATAACAAATCAGGATATTCATCTTTACCAAACTCCTCATTTAAAATTAATGCAGCTGCAAAATCACGTACAAGTACATTACCATATGGCGAACCTACCAGCTTTTGATAGGGAGTTGCTACATTATCTTTGTACTTTAAATCGTACATAAAATGCCTGGGCTCAATTTCTTTATTCACCGACAAATATTCCTGGTATTTTTTGAGGTCAGACAATGGCCCCCATTGCCGTGAGGCATACATACCGGATAAATCCATTTTATTAAAATTATTGACCCACTCTGGTAAGGCTTTCTCCGATTCTGATACCATAAAGCCGTTTGTTCTGTCGAACCAATAATTCTGAATACTGTCGGAATGCGTAAAAAAAGCATTGTCTTCAGGAGACAGCCCAATGGAAGCAATTTTAGAACGGCCCATATAAAACAAACTCAGTTCATCTGCGATGGTTGAAGAAAGAAACTCATTCAGCTTAACTGAACCAGAATCCGGACGTACTTCCGGTTTATCAGCCATAAATTCGAATGCCTGTTTTGTATCGTTACTGTTGGGAGTAAACCATAAATCACTGATTACACCATGAACTTCGGGATACGCACCGCTATACATATTTAATAACCGCGTACCTTTATAAGTGGTTAATGATTCATAGTCAGCACTATGAAAAAACGACCCCTGATTGACGAGCTGATTAAATCCATGTTGCGAAAACTTATTCTTCAAGGCTAGAAGGTGTTCCGTATGTAACTCATCCACATTGATAAACAAGACCAGTTTAGGTGATGAAGTATTATTAATAGATTGAGCAAGCGCAGTAATGTATGTTGAAAAAATAAATATAAATATCAGAAGAACTCTCATCAGGCCACCATTATTTTTGTGTACTCAAAATAAACAGCTAATAATGAAAACTCCAAATTAAATATCATGAATCGAATGAAACAATTTGAGTATTCTCATATAAAAACTAAAGGCTGTAACTGATAAATTTACAATAAGCTGAATTCGATTAAAATTTTAGAATACAGATAGACCGGTTATTATGAAACTGGCATGACCTGCACAAATAATGAATCATACAGGTGCCTATTCGAAATTTGCATTCGTTATCCGGTTATTCACTAAATTATATACATGAAATAACCAAAGGCAATAGTTTAGTAATCAGAGCATTTATCCTACAAAATAAAAAACGTATATTATCCAGCTCCAAAGTAAAAATTCTCTTTATAACGAGGGGATAAAGCCATAGTAGCTGCTATATGTTAAAGGTGGTTCTGTTGTTATATACTGTATATTTAATGACTTACTCTGAAAGTCATTAAATAATAAATTAAATGTTGACAAAGAGATGTGTGATACTATTACTACTTTGTTAATGATTTTTCCTTTTCGTGTTTTCTATAAGCAATAATATTAACATCTTCAGTATAAATAATACCGGCTCCATCGGCCTTTTCCAATAAGCCAGCTACTACTTTTGAAAAATCCTCAATTCTTTCCTCCATATCCACAATTTCAATAATAATAGGTGGTTCTTTTGAGATATCATATACTTTTGACGAATCTGCCAACCCATTGGCACCATATCCCATTACTCCACGGGAAACTGTACTCCCTGCCAGTGTGTATTTTTTTGCAGCAAACACAATAGCTTCGTACAATGATCGCTGATAAACTTTGTCGGTCTCCTGAATAATAATTTTTAACTTCTTTGCCTTTCCCTCGAGTATCATAATTGCTGTTTTAGGTTAATATTGTAATCCATTTTCAATCACCATTCCAGTCTTTTCTGTAATATGTTGCAGGTTTTTGGGTTATAACAAATTACAATTTAATATCGATACATTCAACTTTAATTAAGAAATAAGTCTCTGTACTTTTTCATTCCTTTATGTGCCTGTTTCATACTTTGAAATGAATATTCCCAATGAATGCTGATAACGTTTTCATAAAATTCAGTGCTTCGGCCAGACCATGCTATCATTTAACATATGCCTATAAAAAACACTTGTGTCCATAAAGTCGGATGTTTGGAGTATATCGTTTAAATACAAGGCGTGAGAAAAATTCAAACCGCAGTATACCAAGGTATATGAAGATTTAGATTTTGAGCAACAACGCAGTAGCTGGACTTTATTGATGAACACTAAATAACCACTGATTATTTATTTTCACCCCATCAAAACAACGCCCCTACTTTACATTTTAATAATTCAAATTACTAACCTAAAAAAACAACCGGCAAATAAACTGAGCAATGATATGTTTCTGTTCAAGGTAAATTTTAGAAACCCGGAATCAATCCTGCAGATAAAAACGGGAAGGTCTATAGGTATGCAAATATTACATATCCGAACCGAACTTTAAGGTCAGATTACTTGATTGTTAGCTAAATATTGTTAATTTTGAATGCATATCCTTAGAAACTCTTTTAGTTGTTCTATAAACAGTTTCTTGAATCCCTTAATTTATTAACATGGTTTTCTCCGCTATTCAAATATTCATCATTTACAGTGATAATCGCCCTGCATTTCGGGCTATGAAATAGTGATATTTGATTGATGAGCAGACCGCAAATCTAAGTTTTATGAAGGTATATCAAGCAAATCAAATTAAAAACATAGCCCTTCTCGGAAGTTCAGGCTCGGGTAAAACCACCCTCGCCGAGGCTATGTTATTTGAGGGTGGTGTTATTAGCCGCAGAGGCAATATCGAAAGCAAGAGTACAGTTTCTGATTATCATCGGGTTGAGCATGAATACGGATACTCGGTTTTTTCATCTGTTATGTATGCCGAGTGGCTCGATAAAAAATTAAACTTTATCGATTGCCCTGGTTCAGATGATTTTATTACCGGCGCTATTACTTCATTAAACGTAACCGACACCGCTTTAATGCTTTTAAATACTACCCAGGGTGTTGAGGTAGGAACACAGAATTTATTCAGATATACCGAACAATATAAAAAACCGGTCATTTTCATAGCCAATCAGCTTGATAATGAAAAGGCCAATTACGACCAGACTATTGATCAGGCCGTTGATAGTTTTGGAAAAAAAGTAGTCATAGTACAATATCCGGTTGCTGTTGGTGAAGGTTTTAATGCACTAGTAGATGTACTTAAAATGAAAATGTACCAATGGGGTCCTGATGGTGGTAAACCTGAAATACTAGACATCCCGGAAGATCAAAAAGAAAAAGCCAACGAACTGCACAATATTTTAGTGGAAGCAGCAGCCGAAAATGATGAGGATTTAATGGAACTATTCTTTGAAAAAGGAACATTAGATGAAGATCAGATGCGCTCCGGAATGAAAAAAGGATTAATTGCCCGCGATCTATTTCCGGTTTTCTGCGTTTCAGCCACTAAAGATATGGGCGTTCGGCGACTCATGGAATTCCTGGGTAACATTGTTCCTTTTGTATCAGAAATGCCAAAGCCGATTACTAAAAATGCAGAAGAAGTAACATGTTCAGCCGATGGACCTGCTTCTATCTTTGTTTTTAAAACCAGTATTGAACCTCACCTTGGTGAAGTATCCTTCTTTAAAGTAATGTCAGGAAAAATTTCTGAAGGGGTGGATCTGGTGAACATGACAAAATCAACAAAAGAGAGAATTTCTCAATTATATTGCGTTGCCGGAAGTACCCGAACTAAAATATCCCAATTGGTTGCCGGTGATATTGGTGCTACAGTTAAACTTAAAGAAACAAAAACAAACGATACCCTGAACGACAAAGGGTGTAATTACATTTTTGAGCCTATTCATTACCCGGATCATAAGTATAGAACTGCAATCAGACCAATTAATGAAAGTGACGATGAAAAATTAGGTGAAGCGATGCACCGAATACACGAAGAGGACCCCACACTCGTTGTTGAATACTCTAAGGAGTTAAAACAAATTCTTGTATTTGGCCAAGGCGAATTTCACCTGAACACCATGAAATGGCGCATAGAAAATAACGACAAGATCGAAATTGAATTTGAACGCCCGAAGATCCCCTACCGCGAAACCATTACTAAGGCTGCAAAAGGTGATTATCGGCATAAAAAGCAATCCGGAGGTTCCGGTCAGTTCGGTGAGGTACATATGGTTATTGAACCTTATTCTGAAGGTATGCCTGAACCCACCTTTTATCGATTTGAAGGACAGGAATTCAAGATGAATATTCGTGGCACTGAAGAAGTGAAACTGCCATGGGGTGGTAAACTGGTTTTCCACAATTGTATTGTAGGAGGTGCTATTGACGCTAGATTTTTACCCGCCATTTTAAAAGGCATCATGGAAAAAATGGAAGAAGGTCCTTTAACCGGTTCTTATGCACGTGATATCAGAGTTTGTGTATACGACGGTAAAATGCACCCTGTAGATTCAAATGAAATATCATTTAAGCTGGCAGGAAGAAATGCCTTTAGTTCTGCATTTAAAGAAGCAGGACCTAAAATCCTGGAGCCTGTGTATGATGTTGAAGTAAAAGTGCCATCTGAAAAAATGGGTGATGTAATGAGTGATCTGCAAGGCAGAAGAGCTATGATTGAAGGCATGAATAGTGAGAAAGGTTTTGAAGTAATTAAAGCCAAAGTACCATTAAAAGAGATGGATAAATACTCAACTTCACTTAGTTCAATCACAGGGGGAAGAGCTCATTTTACATTAAAATTTGCTAAATATGATATTGTACCACATGATGTACAAGCCCAATTATTAGCTGATTACGAAAAAGAATTGACTGAAGCATAGTTTATATTAATTTTGTAGTTATCCGGTGTTCCACATGAAGCACCGGATTTTTTATTGCCCTTTTTTCCTTAGATTTGTGATGAATTAATCAAGATACAAAATTATTGAGCATGTATAAAAGAGTTTTATTAAAGCTTAGTGGCGAATCACTTATGGGGGATCAAAACTACGGCATCGACAATAACCGATTAGAAGAATATGCACAACAGATAAAAGAAATTACCGAATTGGGCGTTCAGGTTGGTATTGTTATCGGGGGTGGAAATATATTTCGCGGTTTGAGTGGAGCTGCAAAAGGTTTCGATCGATATCAGGGTGATCAAATGGGTATGCTGGCAACGGTGATCAATAGTCTGGCACTGAAATCTTCTTTAAATAATTCAGGCGTTAAAGCCAGAGTATTAACAGCCATTAAAATGGAACCTGTTGGGGAATTTTACTCTCAACCCAAAGCCATTGAGGCATTGAATAATGGTGAAGTTGTTATTCTTTCTGCAGGAACCGGAAACCCGTATTTTACTACTGACACCGGATCATCCTTACGCGGTATTGAAATTAAAGCAGATGTAATGCTTAAAGGAACTCGCGTAGATGGTATTTACACCGCCGATCCGGAGAAAGACCCAACGGCAACTAAGTTTGATGAAATTACTTTTGATGAGATTTATAATCGCGGATTAAAAGTAATGGACTTAACCGCCACTACTATGTGTAAAGAAAATGATCTGCCTATCGTGGTATTTGATATGGATACTCCGGGTAACCTTATCAGGGTTATTAAAGGGGAAAAGATAGGTACGTTGGTAAAGAATTAAAGAAATGCAATTATACTTCTAAATTACAACCCGGATTATTTTCCGGGTTTTTTATTCCATTTACTGACCAACAAAATCTGTATTTAACCTACAATATGTATAAAGTCTGTTACACGTTGAAATAATTTCAAAACAAGTTAGTTCGCTGTTTTACCTCAGCTCACCAGAACGGCATTATACCTTGTTTTTTGAAGCCTTGAATTTTGTTGTGCACAGGGTTAATAAAAACCTAAGTTCGACATGAAATTTTAGATTTACCTCATTTAAATTTATTTTAATAGAACTTTGTTTCAGACCGCTTATAAATAGTGAAGTTCAATTGAAAATTCTGAATTAATGACGGGCTATTATAAAGAATTTCAGGAAAGAAGATCGCTGTTTAGTTCCTTATTATTGCTGCGTTCAGCATAATCAAAGTAAACTTTGCTTCTACATTCACTTATCGCAATAATTATAAGTGGGAAACTAAAATTTTTGCCCTAAAAAGCTGAATTCTATAATTTTAATCGAAGTCATGTTAATACTCTCTTTACATTTTAATGATTGTATATGTATTTGTTAAGTAGAAATTTGTTTTATATTTGCACGCAAATATTTATAATATGCATAATAAGATATGTGCATCATGAAAATTGATCACAACTATTAATCCAAAACCAAATGCAAACAACTATGAGAAAAACACAAATTCTTCAAGTAAAATCAACTCCAAATAACTTCACTTTTCCCTGTATGTTCTAAATAAAACAACTCATTATTATAATGGCGTGAAGAATAATCCCTGCCCTTTACAAAATATATTTACATTATTTACAATGCGTATCACAAAACATCCTACCAAAACATTACAACCCATACATAAAAACCGGATCATGATTCACCAAGGATATAGTAACAGATTATGCTCCACCCATGTAGATGATATTCTGCTGAGAATGGAATTTGAGTATCATTTACCCCAAATGCATAGGATAATTGAGCAAATTTTCGTGAAAGAGTTCACTTACAGAGCAAACGACCCCAAACCCATAGAGGGGCTTTGATTTTTTGGATAGTGGGTGTTTATGTTTGGCTTGCCTTTGGGGAGAACCGGAATGTGCGACAGAATTACAACAAATAAATTTTAATAAAAAAACTAAAATGAGAAAATTAATTACGCTTTTTATTATTGGAGTAGTGAGTGTTGGTGCTTGGGGGCAGGCAACCAATAAAATTGGAACTACTGGGAATGTTGGGATTGGGACAACTTCAACAAGTCATACTCTTACAGTCAATGGGAATTTCAAAGTGTATAATGGAGGAAACTATTTCACATATAACGGTGCTGCAGATCTACATTTAAAGTATGCCAATAGAGGAAGTGGAGGACGAGCGATTGTTCACTATGAAGGTAATAGGCTTTGGCTTAATTATGCAGGTGATTTTTCTGGCGGTACAAATATAGGAACAAATACTTTCTTTTCGAATAGTGGTAGTTCTTATATTAATACAGGCAAAGTTGGAATAGGAACTACAGCACCGCAAGGCAAGCTTCATGTTATGGGAGGGAATCTTGATATTGGAGGAACAGGTTCAGAGAACTATATAAGATTTAGAAGAGTGTCTGATGGACAGCCAAGGGGATTAATTGGTTTGTATAATAGTATTGATTTAAGATTTTCTAATCATGGTGGTGGTGGTTACATTTCCTTTTATACTAATTTTGAAGAGCAAATGCATGAACGGTTAAGAATTTCTCCTAATGGCAACGTCGGCATTGGTACAAATAATCCCAAAGAAAAACTGTCAGTTAACGGAACTATTCTTGCTAAAGAAGTTCGCGTTTCTACAGATCAGGCAGACTGGCCCGACTTCGTATTCTCCGATACCTACAACCTCAAAGACCTCACCGAAGTAGAAAACTTTATTAAAACCCATAAGCACTTGCCAGATCTCCCCAGTGCCGAAACCATGGAAGCGCAGGGTGTGAATCTGGCGGAGATGAATAAGTTGTTGTTGCAGAAGGTGGAGGAGTTGACTTTGCACACTATTGCCCAGGAGAAAAAGTTGAAGGAAATGAGTACTTTAAAAGAACGCTTAGCTAAGATTGAGCAATTGTTAAATCGATAATCCCGAAAATCAAATGAAATATTACATTTTATTTATTCTTTTTTGTTTAGTGCTTACAACACAAGCTCAAATACCTAAACCCGAAATTCTAAGCCCCAATGCAACTGGAATGCAACAATTTGGAGATATGTCAATGAACTATTTTCAAGGGACTCCTAATATATCAGTGCCAGTTTATTCACTAAAATCGGGTAGTATTACTTTACCTGTAAGTTTAAGTTATAATAAAGATATTGTTAAGGCGGGTAAGGTGCCAGGTTGGGTTGGTGCTGGATGGACTTTGAATTGTGGAGGTATTATTACAAGAACAGTGAATGGCAAGCCTGATGAATATATGGAAAAAACAAGTTCCTACGAAGGGTTTATAGAAGCAGGTGCGAATACCGTCAATCCTGAAAGTTCTAGAGATTTTTATTCGAGTAAATTAACAACCTACTATTCATTTGCATATGATGAACCAGGTAGTGGAATAGGAAATCATCTCGATCTCTCAGCTGATGAATTTAGATATAATATATTAGGACACTCAGGCCGCTTTTATTATAGTACAGATGGTTGGGTAGTGATGCCTGATGATGGTGAAGTTAAAGTGGAATGCTTAGGTTACAGTAGAAATTCTATAAATAGAAAAAATTACAACGTTAACTTTAATCATAGATACATAAACGGCTTTAAGTTAACGTTGGATAATGGAACGCAAGTCACTTTTGGGTCTGAATCAAGTGCCATAGAGTTTTCTAATAATTATAAAAGCAATTATTATTCTTCATATGAAGCGCAAGGATTAATTGCAGATTCCTGGCGTGTAAAATCAATTACTGACGTTGACGGTAATACTATTCTTTTTACTTATAAAGAAGGGTATCCGACCTGCGAAGTATCATACAGATTAGAACAAGTAATTGGAGGTACATTTCGTTTTAATTGGGCCAATTGTAGTGGTTTTGGTAGCATTGATGATGAGGATGACATTTTTAATCGGATTAAAGAAAAAGAGGTTGATTTATACGATAAAGATGGCAAAGTTATATTTCCAGTATATTTAGATAGAATTACTGCAATAGATAATCATTCGGTTACTTCTTCTATTGCGTTCGAATCATCTGAAGTTGATAACAATAAAACGTATCCTCTTGACTATTTACATAAAACTAGTTCGACTTCAAATAGTAATTATGATATTTTATCAACTTCATGGTTAAAATCTTCTAGAAATTTTAAATGGCTAAAACTGGATCAAATAGTAATCACTGAACCTACTAATGAACAAAAAACATTTGATCTAATTTATGAAAGTGAGGAGGGAGGATACTTACCTGTACTTGCATTATATAAAGTTTCACAGTCCAATAGCGATGGAAATGAGGAGTACAATTTTAAATATTATGATTGTTCTGATTGGAACTGGATAACGAAAGGAGGTAGGTATGGCTTTTTGAGTTCTGGAACAGGATTAATTAAAAAGATTACTTATCCTACTAAGGGAAGTACCGAATTTATTTGGGAGTCAAATAAATTTTGGAAGTATCTTGACAATCGGGGAGTTTTAAGAAATAGTACTAAAGATGATAAAATTCTTGTTGATGGAACAATTATTTTGCATCCACCTAATCATAGAAGTTATTATACAGGTGGGTCTCGAATTTCGTCAATAACATACAAAGGCATTGGAAATAATACACTTAAAACACTAAGTTACTCTTACCAAACAGAAGAGGGTGAAAGCTCTGGTATTTTAAATGGAGAACCCGAGTTAACAACAAAATTTACGTTTAATGACAGATTACCACTAGAGCCAATTGCAAAAGTGTCTTTTACAATAAAAGATGTAAATGGATTAGTGCAATACAAAAGAAATGGACCTTCACATGTAGGTTATTCGAGGGTAGTAGAGACAAACGAAACTAATGATGTTACTAAAACATTCGAATACTATAATTATGGCTCACGATCTTCTAAATTAATTTCTTGTATTGGTTGGAAGGCATTTGAGGATCAATTTATTGATGCTTATGATTATTCTTTGGTTGGTAAGTTATTTAAGTTAACAGAAGAAAGCAGTCAAAGAAGACACTATAAACAAGTTAATTATTTATATAATGCAAATAATATTTCATCAAGATATTACAATAGGCTTATTATAGGAAGAACATACAGCTTTTCTTTCGAAACTGTTTGTGGCTCTCAATCTACTAATCAATCTGTTAGGTTGTTATTTGCTCATGCTGTGACTGAGAAACCAGGTATTATTAAAGTTCGTCAAAAGATTGAACGTAATTTTTATGTTTCAGAATCTAATAATAATAACAATAAGATCGTAACTGATTATGAATATAATGAATTTGGGCAATTAATTGAAGAGATTCAAACTTTAAACAATACTGAAAAATTGATTAACAAATATGTATTTCCTAATTATTTAGCAAAGTGGCAATCTAAAACACCGCCCAGATGGCATTCCACTATGGTTAATATGTGCAATGATAACATAATGAATATACCAATTCTTTCTGAAACTTTATATGAAAAGAATGGAAGTGCCGAGGTTATAAAAGCTAATTTTCTTGAATTTGAAAATAGTTTTCCCTATAAAATTAAAGATGTATATACCTTAAACAAAGAGGGTTTATCAGATTTATATAATGCACCTTTATTTACTTATTTTATAGATCAGGCGGATATGAAATTAAAGGCAAGTTGCAAGTACGATGAAAATGGTAATATTATTCAGGTAAATCAATATTCAGGTCCGATTACTTATTATTTCTGGGGTTCAAATAAATATGTTCCAATAGCAAAAGTCATATCAGCAGAACCACTAAATGTTACACAGACTTTACGCGATAATATTTACCATATGGGTATAGACACAAGAAGAGCTGAAATTACCTCAAACCTTGGATCAGGGAAATATATGATTTACACTTATGATGCACAAATGCCTGATGGCATAATTTGTGAATCGGATCCAAACGGGAGAAAGGTTCATTATACTTATGATGAATTTAATCGTCTTCAGAGCATAAGTAATCATAATAATCAGACTCTAAAGGAATATAAATATCATTTTTCTAACCCCGAAGCCAATTAATTTAAAATTATGAATTTACTTATTCGATTTTTAGCGACATGTATTTTTTTAATTCTCCTTACAAATAAAATCAGTATAGCCCAGGAACATCAGAAAAAATGGCAATGGATTAAACAAATTGGAGGTTCAGGTTGGGATATGTCAAATGGATTGGTTATTGATGTCAATGACAACATATATGTAGCAGGTGGTTTTACCGGAGATATAATGAATAAAAAGAAAAAAAAGGAAGGTAATGGGAATAGGGATATATATGTTGCCAGGTACAACAGCCAAGGTCAAATGAAATGGTTTTGGCAGGCAGGAGGTCCTTATATGGACAAAATTACAGCAATTCATAATGCCCCTGATAATGATTTATATATTGTTGGTCAGGTGCAGGGAGAGATGAAGATTGGCAAACAGCAACTAGATGGAAAAGATAAGAAGTTAATTATTGCCCGAATCAATAAAAGAGGGAAAAGTGATTGGGTTTATACCTTACCATATTCTGGAGCTGCCTCGGCCTTTTTGATTGATACAGATTTATACAATAATATTACAATAAGTGGATTTTTTACGGACACATTAAAACATAAAGATGGTTTATTGTTGAGTAATGGTCATCAGGATATTTTTTTATTGAAGTTGAATGAATTTGGGGAATGTTTAAATATAAAACAGATAGGAACAAAAGGTTTTGAAAAACCAACTGCATTTGCCACAGATCAAAGCGGAAACTCATATTTATCTATAAATTATGATTGCGATATTAATTTAAAATCGTTATCCATTACTAAGCGATATGATAAACAAGGTAATAACCTTGCCCTACTAAAATTGGATAGTTTGTTTCAACCTTTATGGGCAAAGGAAATATATAGTCCGGCATATATTAACGTGAGTGGCATAAGTATTAATCATCAGAGTCAATTGTTTCTTTGTGGTAACTTTAATTCTCAATTAGAAATAGATAGTTTAAAATACCCGACAAAAGGACTTGGAGATATATTCATGGCAAAACTTGATACTGTTGGAACAGTAAAGTGGTTTAATACTTATGGTGGAAAATATACTGACAGGATAAATCATATGCGATTAAATAATCTTGGCGGCACTATGATTACAGGTGTTTACAATGACTCAATAAAATTCGATAGTACTATTATTAAATCAAAAAGTACACATAGTAATGCTTTTATCGCGCAAACTGATTCTTCTGGGATAATTACTTGGGTAGGAAGCATGAATGGTGATCAAAGTAATATGGCTGAAGGTTGTGAATTAGACAGTAATGGAAATATTTATTTTTCAGGCAGCTTTAAAGGAGAAATAGATGCAGGTGAGCAACAGTTAACATCAATGGGTGACGTTGATGTATTTGTAGCCAAGTACTTTAATTGTCAGCCAGATGAAAATTTGATAATGTCTCCTCCTTATGTATGCGAAAATAGCTCAATAGCTCTTTCAATAGGCAGAGGATATACTCATGTTGTTTGGAATGATTCCATATTTAATAAGAGGGAAATTATTGTAGATCAGCCTGGGGAATATAGAGTTTCTGTTGTGGATAAAAGAGGGTGTGTGATTAAGGATAGTGTTATTGTTAATAAGGTACGTGCCAGTGATTTTACATTGGGTCAGGATACGTCAATTCTTGTTGGTGAATCATTAGAATTGCAGGGGCCCGATATGATGTATAGCTACAAATGGCAAGATGGTAGTAATTTGCAAACCTTATTAACTTCAAACCCGGATCAACTAACAGGAGTATTCAAATATAGTCTTACTGTAATAGATTCAATGGGATGTTATTCAAACGATTCAATAAAAGTAACTTATTTCAAGTTACCTGAATATGCAAATTTAAGTCTGGGAGAAAAAATGATATCTATTTATCCAATTCCGGTAAATGATATTTTACACTGGAGTTTAAAGGTGCAGAATGATGTAACATTTGACATTCAAGTAGTAAATGTTGCAGGTAAATTATTTCTTCAGAAAAAAATTGACCGCTATCAACCAGGTCAAGTTTTAACTATTGATGTAAGTAAATTAAGCAGTGGAAATTATTACTTTAATATTATTAGTGATGATCATAGTTTAACAAAGAAGTTTGTTAAAAAATAACTAACAGATTAATCATTAGAAGAAGTCGGATACAGTGTTAATAATCATTTTTATGCATGCGTATTCGTTCAATACATTTTTAAGGATTTAATAATGAAATATATATTTAATAATTGGGGCATTAAACTCCCCCCTACAAAAGTACTATTGATTTTTATTTTGATGTGTGTCTCATATTCAATGGTATATGGTCAAATAGAACTTAGTGATCCGATTATGGGTACTGCAGAAGTAAAGAATAATACCTCCATAACATTAAAGCCAGGTTTTAATGTACAAAAAGGTGCTACATTTCATGCCTATATTACTACAGAAAGTGTACCTGAAAGTCCTGTTGTAAGTGATATATCGGTTCCTGAGATTATTAGTAAAGGTATTACAACAGAAGATTTAAATTACATAAGCACTATTTCGTACAGAAATAATAATAATTTAAATGAAGTAATACAATACTTTGATGGTTTAGGAAGCCTGATTCAAACAGTAAATGTTAAAAATTCACCTCAGGGTTATGATTTAATAAAATTTCATATTCCACTATATGGAGATTATATTGAGGATCCTCTACCATATGTAGATATGAGTGCTACAAGAAATTACGGAGAATACAGTACTGGTAGTGAAATTGGAAATTTTTACAGTAATTTAGGTTTTGCATCTGATGAAAAGCTTATTGCTGAGAAAGATTATGATGGATCAATGTTAATGGATTATTATTTACCAGGTAAAGATTGGGATGATGATCATTTTCTTTATTACGAATACTTATCAAATAATGAATCTAAAACATCATTTGATTGTGACAAAAGTCAAAAAACTTATAAAGTTGGAGAACTACTGGTAAAATCATATGCAGATGAAAATCATACTGGGACTCATTCTGTAGAAACAAGATTTGAGTATTTTGATAAAATGGGGAGAATGGTAATGAGTGAGGTTGATCTTGGAGATGGGAATGAGCGCTTAACAACTCATTATGTGTACAATGGTAAAGGAGAGTTGAAAATTGTTGTACCTCCTTTAGCACAATCTGCTTCTGATTTTGAATTGTGCTATTACTACGATTATGATTTTAAGGGAAGAATGATTGGTAAAAAAATTCCTGGTGCTGATTACGTTTATATGGTGTACGATAACAGGGATCGGCTTGTTTTAACTCAGGATGGTAATTTGAGGGCTTCCAACCCAAATAAATATAAGTTTATTAAATATGATTGCTTTGACCGACCTGTATTAACCGGAAATATTGAAGTAAGTGAAGATTTAGATCAAATAAGAACTGATTTTAATGATTTTAATGGCGATTACTTTGAATATTACGATGGCTCAAGTGATTTATATGGTTATGCAGGTTCGGGTAATAACAGTTATCCGTCAGGCTACAATGTCGATAAGGCATCAATATTAACTATTACCTGGTATGATGATTATGAATTTATAAATGATTGTCTGAATGACGATATCAATTACAGTTATTCGAATTGTGCTGTCCCAGTAAATTTTAACACCAATTATTCTGATTTAACCATGGGAAGAGTTACCGGATCTATGGTTAAAACCATACAGGTAGATAATTCAGGGTATACAAACTTAAACTCAGAAATTTGCACAGTTAACTATTTTGATGATGAAGGGAATAATATCAGATCTATAAAGCATAATCATATGGATGATTATGAAGTCTTTAGTACTAGATATGAACCAATAACTTTTCAGATTCTTGAAACAGAGCTTATACATAAACCCGGACAAGAGGAGGTGAAAGTACATAAGAACTTTATTTATGACCATGTAGGCAGATTATTAGAAACGCAGTGTCAAATTAACGACGAAGAAAAAGTTGTGCTAAGTGCAAATAGATACAATGAGTTGGGACAGTTAAAGGAAAAATTCCTGCATACAAAGGATGTAGAAGGGGCTGATCGTGCCTTTGCCCAAAAAGTTGATTATAGTTATAATATCAGGGGGTGGCTTACAGGTATTAACAGTACAGATTTAAGTGAAGATGGAAACGACCTGTTTGGAATGGAACTTTATTATAGTAATATTGATAATTTAGATGCCAGCCTTGTAACAGGAGGTTGCCAATATAACGGTAATATTGCGGCTGTAAAATGGAATACTATTTTTGATAAAACCAGAGGATATGGTTTTAACTACGATAATGCAAACCGTTTGTTGGAAGGTAATTATGGCGAAGGTAGTAGTCTGAATAATAACAAGCTACAGTTTTCGGAATCGGTATCGGATTATGATGAAAATGGTAATATTAAGCAATTATCAAGAATGTATAAAGGTAGCCAGGCCGATGATTTGGTTTATACTTATTACAATGGCACCAATCAATTAAAACAAGTTAGCGATCAAGTAAGTGGTGATATAAGTGGTGTAGCTGATTATGTTGTTCGTAATCAAAGTTTTTATGACTACGATAAAAACGGAAATATGAAAACCGATCCAGGGAAAGGTACCAGTATTATTTATAATGAACTTAACCTTCCAGAGAAAGTTAGCGGTTTTCCTGATGGAAGTATCATATATTTCCATTATGATGCTTTGGGTAATAAATTGGCTCAAACAATTGAAAACACTAACAGCAGTACAAATAAATCTACAAATTACACTAGTAATATTGTATTTGTAGATGATAAACCTTCTTTTTTATATACCGATGAAGGACGTGCTGTACCATATACCTCAGAGGGTAAAACCAAATGGCATTACGAGTACTTTTTGAAAGACCATTTGGGAAATACACGAGTAGTATTTGGTGGTAGTGTTATACCTGGAGGTGCAGATGTAATGCAGGTTAATAACTATTATCCATTTGGAATGGCCTTTGAAAGCCAAAATTTTACTTCGGCCTCCATTGATGATTATACGCAAAACAAGTATCTTTACAACGGTAAAGAACTTCAGGATGACGATCTTGGAGGGGTAAGTTTGGGTTGGTACGATTTCGGCGCGAGAATGTACGACCCAGCTCTTGGGCGTACAACTACCATGGACCCAATGGCTGAGAAGTTTTACGGCATGAGTTCTTATAGCATGATGGCAAATAATCCAGTTCGTTATGTTGACCCAACAGGAATGGAATTTACGGAATCTGCATGGGGATGGGTAAACAACTTGATAACTAACATTAATCAACAACAGGAACGGAATAATAATAAAATTTCAGAGAAGCAAGCGCAGTTAGATGCAGGAGGATTAAAGGCAGGAAAAGCGAAACGTCTTAATAAGCAAATTGGTAGGCTTAATTCTGCAAATGAAAGTCTGGAGGGTGTTAGAGGTGAAATAGCTACACTTGCAGCATCTGACCAAGTTTATAATGTAAACGAAATATCATCGTCATCGGCAACAACAACGGATGCAGTTGGAAATTCAACTGTTACTGCAAGTACAAGTTTTAATACATCAACAAATGCAGTTGACATCAATATTTCTTCAAATGCAGGAATGGGTCTTTTTGCACATGAATTAAAACATGCATACCAATTTGACCAAGGACAAATGAGTTTAGGTTCATTTGGAATAAAGAGTCCAAGCTACTTTTTGTATGACAAACAGGACGAATATGAAGGGTATGCACGTCAGGGAATGTTTGGAACAACAGAAACAACATTGCCAAGCAGGTATGATAATTTACCAACAGGTCCTATTGATATAAACAATTATAGTTATAAGGGCATGAAGTTAAATCAGATGAATGTGCATGAATTGCAAAGCCTTTCAAAGCGTATTATGAAACAAGCATTTAGATATAAAGTAAACGGAATATGGAAAACCTTTCATCATTAAGAATATTTAGCCTTTTCTTTACTGTGTTTTTGTCAGCTACTTTGACTAATGCTCAAACTTGTAAATTTGAATTGCTTGGTTTAAATCCTTGTAATAATAAAATTGAAAAGGTACTGTTTTACGAACTTAAGAATGGCGATATCAAAATTAAACCAGATGATACTACGGGAATATGTAGTTTAGAAGAAGGCGTATATGAACTTGTATGGGTAATGGCAAATTATACGTTAGATGAGAGTGTGCCATACAAAATACAAATATTGGCTTCAGAAAACTATAACGCTGATACATTGAGATTAGAAGTGCTTAATAAGTGTCATGAAGTGATTGCCAGTAAGCCATGGAGTGGCTTTTGTTATTGTGATGAACCTTGCGAAGGTTACCAAGTAGATTATTATAAAAATGGTAATAAACGGATAGAAGGTAATTTTAAGAAAGGAAAGCCTAAAGGTAAAGTAGTTTACTACCATCCTGATGGAGCAATTAATTACACCGAAGTTTACAGCAAAAAAGGAAAGCTCAAGAAAACCATAAAGGAATAGAATAAAAAAGCCCGGCAAGTCAGGGCTTTTTTATTGGTTTAAATTTATTTTACCGTCCAGTAAATCCTTCATTCGTTTTTTTGTAAGCATGGAGTTAATAATCTTTACCAGGGCGTTTTTCTCGTCTTCATCCAGTTGGCTGATAAGTGCCAGCTGTTCGTTTAGTTCGTGGTTCTGAATCTCTATCACGCTGTTTTGGTTGTCGTTTAAAAGCTGGTCTGCACTCACGGCAAACACTTTCATCATTCTTTGTACAATATCAATCGAGGGCGTTAAATGCCCGTTTTCCATTTTAGACAGGTGTGTGACATGTATATGAAGCTTAGCAGCAAGGTCTTGCTGGCTAAGGTTCATGTTCTTGCGTAAAGCTTTAATCTTCTCGTTAAACTTCATTTTTATGAATTGAATTTCTGTCAAAGTTACCATATTTTACAATTTTAAGGCTAAAGTGAATATTTTAATGAAAGAGTATTGCAAATATATGAAACTAATCTATATATTTGCTTGCAAGAAAATGAAATTTATTGTTGCAAAATATTCAACTGTGCCAATATGGAAATACAAGAAATTAAGTCAAGGTTAGATATAGCAAAGGTTTTAAAACATTATGGCTTAAATCCTGACCGGAACAACATGTTAAAATGCTCTTTCCATGCTGATGATACGGCAAGTATGAAAGTTTATCCAAACACAAATACATTTAACTGTTTTGGTTGTGGTAAGAATGGCGATGTAATAGAATTTATTCAACTAAAAGAAAATAGCAACAAGCGCCAGGCATTGTTGAAAGCTTCGGAACTGGCAGGAGGCGAAATAAAACCCATAAATGGCAAAAAGGTACAATCAAAGAAACCAAAGGAGAACCACACAGAAATATTAACCAAAATATTTACCTACTTCCAAAACGGATTAAACAGCAACATAGCTAAGAAGCCAAAGGAATACTTACAAAGCAGAAACTTAAACCATGAATTATTAGAAGTAGGTTATAACTCTGGGCAGTTCCACCACAGAGGCAAACTAAACGAAAAGGATATGCAAGCTTGTATAGCTGCAGGATTACTGATACCCTATAATGGTAAAACACCTAACTCAAACGGCACAACCTACACCGCTTTTGCTAAAGAGTGTATCATGTTCCCTTTGAAAGATAAGTCTGGCAATATCGTTAGTTTGTACGGTCGGTCTATAATCGACAATAAAAAATCAAAACACTTTTATACAGCCAACAGAACCGGACTTTATCCAGGCTATCCAAGTTCAAATACAACCAGGTTGATATTAACCGAAGCAATCATAGACACAGCAACACTTTTACAAATACCTGAAATAACTGAAGCTTACAGCGTTTTAGCTTGCTTTGGTACAAATGGATTAACAACAGAACATACCGAGGCAATCAAGGAACTGCAAAAGCTTGAGGAAATCATCTTCTTTTTTGATGGCGACAAAGCCGGAAACGAAGCAATACAGAAGTATTTTAAAGAGTTAAGCGAATTATTACCCAATGTAAAGTTATCAGCTGTAGAAACACCGGAGGGAGAAGATATAAACAGCCTGTCTGTTGCTTACGATAAAGATGCATTGTTGCAATTAATAGAAGAACGTGTTTTTCTTTTATCTGAAGTAGTTGAAGAAAAACAGAGCACTCATACCCAAGTGCCACCAGAACCACTGAGAACCCAAACGAAACTAAATACCAAGAATCCGGAGTTTATAACTTTTGCAACAAACGAACTACAAATCATCATCTTAGGAGGAATCAACCTGCAGCAGTTGGATAGGTTAAGAATAACCGTAAAAATCACCAGAACCGATACCAACGACCCTTTGCACTCCATCCGCCACACCATCGACCTTTACCACTCCGATTATCTTGAAAAGTTCATCAATAAAGCCAGTGAACAACTGGAAGCAGGAACCAACACCATCCGCAGGGCAATAGCCGAAATGACCGAACAAATAGAAGCCTACAGGTTAAGCAAAATCGAAAGCCAAAAAGAACAGAAACCACAGGCACGGCAACTGTCAGAGCAGCGATACCGGAAAGCAGTCAACTATCTGCAATCCTCAAAGCTAATGGAGCGGACAAACAACGACATCGGAAGAACCGGGATGATAGGCGAAGAAAATAACCGTTTGTTAATGTATCTGGTATTTACCAGTCGATTAAGAGAGCATCCTTTACACATCATCAGTTTAGGAGCTTCGGGAACGGGTAAGACTTATCTGCAGGAAAAAATAAGCGAACTCATACCGGAACAAGAGAAACTGGAAATTACCATCTTATCAGAAAACGCCTTTTATTACTTCGATAGAAAAGAGCTTAAGCATAAGTTGGTACTAATAGAAGATATGGACGGGGCAATGGATGTTCTCTATCCTTTGCGTGAATTACAGAGCAAAAAACGCATTAGTAAACGAGTGCCTATCAAGGACAGCAAAGGGAATATGAAAACGGTATCGCTTGTGGTTGAAGGCCCGATATGCTTAGCAGGAACAACAACGAAAGAGCGACTTTACGAAGACAATGCAAACCGTAGCTTATTGATTTACCTCGATGGCAGCAACGAACATAAAGAAATGATTATGGACTATCAACGGCAACTATCGGCAGGCAAGGTAAGAACCAAGGAAGAAAACCAAATGAAGGAGTTTTTTAAGGATATGCAAACGGTGTTAAAACCCATAAAAGTCCGAAATCCTTATGCGGAACAGCTAAAGCTTCCTGAGTATATTTTTAAACCACTCCGCACCAATGCCCATTATCTGGCCACCATTGAAACGATTACTTTTTACCACCAATATCAAAGAGAAATCAAAACCGATGCAAACACAGGTGAACGCTATATAGAAACCACTTTAGAGGATATTAAATGGGCAAACATACTTTTAAAAGATGTGCTCTTAGCCAAAGCCGATGAACTGCCCCGTGCAGTACGTGAGTTCTTTGAGAGCCTGAAACGGTGGGTTAAGAAAGAGCAGAAAGAAAACTTCTATGCAAAGGAAGTCCGGGAACGGCTGAGAATGTATCCCATGAAAGTAAACCGCTACATGCACGAGCTTGAAAGCCGGGGGTTTATCCGCAAGACAGGAGGCAATAAAAAGACCGGCTTTGAATATGAAATCTATCGCTGGGATGACTACGAAAAACTAAAAGCCGGTACCGATGTGCTGAACGATATTTTAGAAGAGATACGAAGTAAAACACTCAGTGTAACATTAGTATAACAATAGAATAACACCGCTTTTTGCTTTACAAATGCCCGAAAACAAAGGGCTACAAAAGTATAACTGTTATACTTCAAAAAATGCAAGGCAGGGGTTAAAAATGCATCGTAATGGAAATAAGCGTTATACTCTCAGAATCCTTTGAAAAGTGGCTAAAGACCTTGGAATATGCAGAAAGCACGGTTAATGCTTCGGTTAGTTATGTCAATGATTTTTTCTTTTATCTGAAATCAAATGAAGTAAACAAGCTTGAAGCCATACAAACAGAGACTTTAAAGGGTTATCACCAATACTTACAAACCAGGAAAAACAAACGGCAATCCGGCAGTTTATCAAACAACTACATTACAAGTAATATCAACGCTTTAAAGCGTTTTAGCAGGTATTTACAGGAAACAGGCAAGGGAAATATAGAAATCGATTTAAAACCGGAAACGGAGAAAACCAATACCAAAACCATACTTAATCAAACCGAAATCAAGGCACTTTACAAAGCTTGTGGCAATGATATTTTAGGAATAAGAGACCGTGCCATCTTAAGCGTTTATTATGGTTGTGGATTAAGAAGAAGTGAAGGTCAAGCGTTGAATATCGAAGATGTGCTGTTGAAAGATAAACGGCTCTACGTCAGAAAAGGCAAGAACTATCGTGAACGCTATGTTCCCATGACTGAAACCGTAAAAGAAGATTTAGAGAACTATATCTATGTAGCCAGGGAAAAGATAAAGAGCTTTAAGAATACCAAGCCCGAAGCCTTGTTTTTAAGTATGCGGGTAAAACGATTATGCGGAAATGCTTTGATAAGCAGAATCCATAAACTCACAGAAGCAGCAGGGATACAAAAGGAAATAGGTTTACATACGCTTCGTCACTCCATCGCCACACATCTGTTACAATCGGGAATGGAACTGGAAGAAATAAGCAGGTTTTTAGGGCATGCCAGTTTAGAAAGTACACAGATTTATACACATATAAAAAATGAAACCTAAAAGTATATACCATCAATTAAAAGAGCAGTACAAAGAACAGTTACAAGGTTTTGAAAGTTACCTGCAGAAACTTGGAAACGGTCAGGATACCATCCGTCACAAGCTGAATTACATCGCCTATTTTTTTAACTGGATGGAATCGGAACACTTAGAGCCAAACGAAACCACCTATAACGATTTACTGAACTTTATTGATTACTGTAAGTTGGATAGCCTGTCCCGCAATGGCGGGAGAAAGAGCATAAAACTAATTAATAGAAAGCTAAGTAGCATCCGCAATTACTACGACTTTTTAAAGAAATATAACTCAAGTATTATCAATCCGGCTACAAATCTAAATTTAAGAGGAAGCAAGCAAAAGCTACCTTCTAATATTATCGACTTTACAATACTTGAAAACCTCTACCAATCCTATGAAGTAAGCGACAACCGAAGTAAACGAAATAAGATAATGTTAGGTTTACTGATTTACCAAGGTGTAACCACCGAGGAACTGAAACAGCTTGAAACTAACCACCTGAAACTAAAGCAAGGCAAAATAGTTGTTCCTGGAAACAGAAGAAGGAACAGCAGAACCTTAGAGTTAAAACCCTTCCAGATACTTGATTTATACGAATATCAAAACAAGATAAGGCCAAGGATATTAAAGGAAATCAGTAAACCCAAACCAGCCCGTAAACCAGACAGAATCAATAAAACAAGATTAAAAGCGCAACTCTTTATCAGTATCAACGGAAGTGAGAATATCAAAAACAGCCTGTTGCACATGTTTAGCGCCATCAGAAAACAAAACCCTGAAATACTCCATCCCAAGCAAATAAGGGCAAGTGTAATCACCTACTGGCTTAAAAACCATAATCTCCGGGAGGTTCAATATATGGCAGGACACAAACATGTGAGTTCTACAGAAAGATATCAATTAAACAACCTGGATAAACTCCAAAGTAAACTGGAAAAGTATCACCCATTAAAATAGAACGATATGGAAAAGAAAGAAGTAAAAGCCACAATAACACTTGATGGCAAAGCCCATGAAATAATGATAAGTAAAGAAAGAGCGGAACAAATTAAACGCCTTCAAAAGCTGATTAAAGAAAACAACTCCACGAAGAAAGAAACCACAGCCTGACCCGCCCCACAGGTCAAAAAATCCCCGCTTCTCGTACCTCCAAGCTTGCACGGTCTTTTTTGCCCTTCCCCTGCGCCGACCCTTCTGTTTTATTTTTTGTCACAGTTTTTGTCCCACCCACAAGCAGCACATTGTTTTTTCTTTTAACTGAAAATCTGATTTTAAGCGGTTTAAAAGAAAAAAACAAAAAGCTGCCCGACCCGCAAACAAAAACCTCCGCCAAAAAATAAAACCCCAAGCTATTGATACATAATAGCAGCTATAAAACAGCCTGCTTTCAGCGGTATAAAAGAAGTGTTGTCGGCTGTCAGTTATAGCTGATATTATATACAATAGCCACGCAGTCCGACGCTCCCCGACCCACGCCATCGCACACAAACGGCACATTAAAAAATCCCACGACCTTACGCACTTCCTAAATTTTTTAAAGAGCCGTTTGCCTTCCCAATTACCAATGGCAAAGGAGCTTGTCAGCCCCTTTAGTATCTGCCCTCCGTAGCCCCGACCACCACCCCAAAGGTGGCGTCGGCTACGGTTCGGGAGTATCAAAAGAACAAAAAGAAAGGCAAAGGTAAGCTCCGGTCTGACAAAGGAGCAAGGGTATATAAACGGCTCCGTGCCTCCGCCGCCCTTGCACCTTTGCATCCCTCCACTTGTGATGTAGTCATCTTTTTTTCTTTTCTTCGGTTCGAAAAAAAATAATAGGAAGGATGATGTAGGGCACAAAAAAAGCCACCTCATAAAAGGCAGCTTTCCTTCATCCTGAAAGAGAATGCTTAATTTAAAGTCTCTTCTTTAGCAGTGACATTACCCGGAACATCCGAAGCCTTGATAACAATGCGGTCTCCGCTTAAATCCTCGTTAGCAGCGGTAGCGGTATAAATCCAGTCCAAACCGTTTGAATCTTTAACAGCCATGCCGCTCTCAACTGCAGAACCGTCTGCATTATAAATCTCTACCTTAACTTCTTCAACTTTAAAGTTATCGATT
Organism: Marinilabiliaceae bacterium; assembly: GCA_050296935.1. Lineage (GTDB taxonomy): Bacteria > Bacteroidota > Bacteroidia > Bacteroidales > Marinilabiliaceae > Saccharicrinis. The sequence continues at coordinate 32,019 of JBNKRV010000131.1, forward strand.
GCACGAACCCTGATGGTATCACCAACAGCACCCGAATAGCTCTCCAAATCAACTTCATCAATATCCGGAGCTTTGAAAAAGTCAGCAACCGCAATGTTATACGCATTAGGTTGACCGGCTCCTTTTGCTTCAGCTTCATAGGCTGCTTTTAACTCAGGGTCATCCATCTGACTTTTAGCATATAATACCGCCATCTGGAAACGTTCACGTTGAGCCTTTTGAGCTTCTGTAGGTTCTTTAGTTGTGGTAGGTACGGTTGAAACTATAGTTTTATCACCGACTTTACGAAATACGAGCGAATCTCCTAATTTACCGCTCAGACCTTTAGTTACAAGGTTTTTTAAAACAACTGCCATAGCATGTGATTTTAATAGGTTAAACAAAAATTTTAAGAGCTACTAAAGATAAAAATATTATCGGTTCAACCATGTAATGTGTTCTTTTCTTGTATCATGGGTTCGCTCTGCCTTCGCTCTGCCTTCGCTTTGCTTCGCTTGGAAACCTCGAAGCAACGTCTTCTGTTCAGGGTAGCTTTATCTTGCCTTTAATCTGGCTTTATCATCCGAAAAACATAACAGGTACAGCCAAAAGCATTAAAAAAATGTTCCCCTTTTTCTTTTAACTGAACAAAATATGAGAAACGTTCAGTTAAAATCCTCAATTAAAAGAAAAAAGATGCTATTTTTGGTGACGTTAAACGTTCTTTGAGATGCAGTTTTGGAGGTGGTAGGAGCAGAAAAACAGGTGTAAAAAGTTGCGTAAATTGGTACGATTATGGAGCACGGTTTTATGACCCTAGTTTGGGGAGGTGGCATGTCGTGGATAATAAAGCAGAAAGTAATATAAATACTAGTGTTTATAGTTATTGTTTAAATAATCCAATAATATTTATTGACCCTGATGGAAATGAAGAAAGGGTATCAATATATAGTCCTCAGTTGTCAACAAAAGTACATCCCCTATTACAAAAAATGAATGATGGTAAAGCTTCACAAGGAGATATTAAGGAAATAAATCGGATTCTCAATTATGGTGCTAATAATGATTTTGTAGACAATAATGGTGATCATTCGGACTGGATGCCAAAGCAACTAGAGGGTCAAGGAATTGATGGCTTTTCTGGAACTGCAGTTGGACGAGAAGGTATTAAAGAAAGAAATGAAGGCATCACTATAACAGGAGTTGTCAAAAATGATAAAGGGGAATTAGTTACTATAGAATTATACTCTAATGTAAAATCAGAAGATGACCTTGCTAAAGAATTTGCATCAGATGCATTAGGGGGAGGAATGAGCAGAGCTGCTTATGATGCTGGGTATGAAGTTGGGTTTGAAGGAAAAGGAGGTTGGGCTGATTTCCTAAACGTTATCTTCCAATCCCCAATAGGTGGAGTATCAGGAATGCACTCCACAACAGGCATGAGCACAATGGAAGGAAAACATGATGGGAAAAAAGATAGAAAAGAAGGAAATGAAAGGTTTACAAATAATAAGAATGCCAAACAAAAGCCTGAAGATTACTATGAAAAACCCCCTATTGATGTAACCCCAAGGTAATAGTGTTAAGTAATGAAAGAGACTAAATTAAATAAAAAAGAAATTCAGTTATTGAAAAATAATTTACAGATATATAAGAATCGCTTGATTATGTATCTTGTATTTACAGGAATATTTTTATTATTCTTAGTAGCAATTGATTTAATTGGAATTTTTCAGGGAACAAGTTTATTTGGGAGAAATAAGATTTATTTATTGATCCCTTTAATAATAACAGTTCTTCTTATTTTATTTTATTTATTTAGAACAAGGTTCTTACGAAAAGATATTAACAAGAAGTTCAAAATAAGTGAAATGCTAGAAGTAACGAATAAGCACAATGAAAGATATGGTACATTTACAACTAGTAATTATCTTGCAGCAGGAAGTTCTGTAATTTATATAGTTAAGTTTGGAGACTTAACATATGTAGTTAGTGAGGATGAATATGATAAGATAAAATTAGGAGATATTTTAACTGTACATTATTGTAAAAGATCTAATATCATATTGGGTATCTCTCCCCCCCCGTAGGCGTGGAAATGCAAATTAACCATCACGGCTGTTAGCGCGGTTTTTTAAACCGTGCAATAAGCAAGCTGGGAATAAAAATAAAAGAGCTGCAAATGTAAAAGTTTGCAGCTCTTTTGTTTTATGAGGTAGGGTTTGTAACCCGATTATTTACAATGCAGCAATATTTTTAAGTTTAATTTTTTGAATCATAGCATCCAGGGTAAAAAGAATATGGTCTTTTTCAGTAGGTTGCATTTTTTCTATGTCGCTCAACCCCTTGCTGAGCGAAGCGAGTAAATAATGTAAATCGTTCGGCGTATGCCTCTGGCTGACTTGTCCTGATATAGGTTTACACAAATAGTGTAAATTAACACCGCACAAAAAGTCATGGACAAGAAAAAAGAAAACATCAGTAAAGAGGCCATCGTAGCCGAGTATCTAACCGGGTCGATAAGTTACCGAGGATTAG
>JBNKRV010000132.1:0-4086 GCA_050296935.1 Marinilabiliaceae bacterium
ATCAAACAAAGAACTCTATCGGTAAGCCGTATGAGGGAAAACTTCATGTACGGTTTGATGAAGGGGGCGCTGATAGTTTACTTATAATTGTTACTTTTATGATTAACAAAGGTAAGTGAGCTATCAGGCTCTACTCTACTATGCAAGGCAGGAAAAATGAAACGATAGTGCATACTTGAAAGAATTTTTGTTTTGTCTACCCGCTAAAAAGAAAAACCAACCCACATTTGGCACATTTGCAAGCCCCAACACACAAACCGATACTTCAGCTTGCAAAAGAGCCAAATCTTTGCCGACCTACAATAAAAAATGCTAACTATAGTATGTGGTTATAGATTTCTATTCAGTGTTACTTTGTGCTAACTTTAGTATACACTATGAATAGAGAATTATCAAATAAGTTTGGTGAATTAATTAAACAGATAAGAAAGGAAAAAGGAATATCCCAAGAGGAACTTGGATTTCGTTCTAATGTGCATCGCACATATATTGGAATGATTGAGCGTGGAGAAAAGAATATAACCCTTGAAAATATCGAAAAAATTGCCAAAGGTCTTGGTGTATCAATGAAGTTGATTTTTGAACAACTAGAAAAAATACACCAATGAACATTTCATTCTTAGGGCAAGGATTTGAACACAAATCTCCGAATTCAGTAGGAAATAATCTGATTAAATTATTTCAAGACAAAAAGTTTAATTCATTCATAGTTATTTCTGCATTTGCAAGTGAGTCTGGAATATTAGGATTAACCGAGTGTATCGAAAGTAGTGCTGGAAATTTTGACTCAATAACAATTATTGTCGGAGTTGACCAAGAGGGAACTTCAATAAAAGCGTTAGAAAAAATAAAGGACTTAGGTGTAACAAGTCGAATTTTCTATCAAAAAGAGTCGCCTATATTTCACCCTAAAATATACTTATTTGAAGGCAGTGATGATTATACTTTGATTGTTGGTTCATCAAATCTAACAGGTAGAGGGCTATTTGCAAATGTTGAAAGTTCAATAATGATAGAAGGTACAATTGCTACCGATGCAGAGCCATTAAATCAGTTGAAAGAATATTATTCAGGTCTTTTTGATTTATCAGACCCAAACTTGTTTGAAATCACTACTGAAAATATTAAACGATTTGTTGACCAAGGAATAGTACCAACAAAAACTGTTTGGAAGCAAAAACACGGAAAACAAACATCAGACACAGCTCCAAAAGAAGGTAACGATTTAGAAATACCAAAAAGAAAACAAGTCAAAATACCTGATGCCTTCAAAGGGCGCTATAGAACAAATAGTACTGTTAATGAAATCATTGAAGAGCTTGAAGTTACTAATGATTTTGAATTTGATAATTCAGTTTTAAATGAGATTCTTTGGGAGAGTGGTGAACTGACAGAAAGGGATTTGAATATACCTAAAGGAGGAAATACTAATCCTACTGGTTCTATGCTTTTAAAGAAAGGAACTTCAAAAACAATTAATCCTAGACACTATTTTAGGGATGTTGTTTTTAATACTCTAACATGGACTACTGATACTCAGCCAAAAACGATGCATATTGAACGCTCAAATGCTAATTTCAGGATAATAATCCAAAATATTGATTACGGAATATATTCCTTAAAACTATCTCACAATACTAGGAGTCAGCATTTAGAAAGTGTAAGTCAGCCTGCAACTCAAATTCATTGGGGAGAAGCTAAAAAACTAATTGCTCATGATGAATTGATTGGAAAAACAGCGTATTTGTATCGTACTACAAATCAATCTGATGAATTCACATTAGTTATTCAATAGTCTTTTTATTTGATTTATTTTAGAATTGTTGTATTTTTGGACAAAATGCGTCCAAAGAAATGAAGATAGAAAAAACATTTGGAGAAACTATAAAAGAGATAAGACAAAGCGAAGAGCTTACTCTCAAAGAAGTAGCAAATAAATTGAAAATTGACACTTCTTTATTATCAAAGATTGAAAAAAACCAAAGAAGACCATCAAAACAGTTCATTAAAGATTTTTCGGACATATTTCATTTAAGCGAAAGAGAATTGACAATAGCATTTTTAAGTGACAGCATTGTTTATTCAATTCAAGAGGAAGAAGTTGCACAAGAAGCTTTAAAAGTAGCAGAGAGCAAAATGGATTATTTGAAGAATCATAAAAATGATACGCAATGCAATTAATTAAAGAAGCAACATCGGAAAAATTAAGAGGAGGTTTTTATACACCTGCCCCAATAGCTTCTTTTATTTTGAAATGGGCTTTTAATGGGAATAAGCAGTGTGACATTCTAGAGCCAAGTTGTGGCGATGGTATGTTTCTTCAGCAAATCCGAGAAGGGGGTTATGAATACAATTCAATATTTGCTACCGAATTAGCACCAGAAGAAGCTGAAAAAGCATCATCTCATAATATTGAAAATTGTGTAGTTGAAAATAAGGAATTCCATGAATTTTGCAATTCTACAGAAAGAAGGTTTGATCTAGTTGTAGGTAATCCTCCATTTATTCGTTATCAGTATTTTAATAAAGAGCAACAAGAACAGGCAAATATTATATTTAATAGAGCCGAGCTTAAATACTCAAAGCTCACTAATTCATGGGTTTCGTTTATTGTTGGCTCTAGTCTTTTATTAAAAGAGACGGGGAAAATTGGATTTGTTGTTCCAGCCGAAATCCTTCAAGTTTCATTTGCTAAAACATTACGTCAATTTTTAGCTCGTTTTTACAACAAGATTAATATTGTTTCATTTGAGAAACTCGTTTTCCCTGATATTCAACAAGAGGTGGTTTTGCTACTTTGCGAAAGGGACAAAACAGACAAACATTTTATTGAGCATATTGAAGTTGAAAATGCAGAAGGACTATTAAGGCTTGATGTTGCTAAATTAAAATCACCGAAAAAGAAAATTGATTTCAAGTCAAATAAATGGACTTTTTATTTTTTAGAGCAAGATGAAATTGACTTTATAGAAAAAATTAAAACAGATAAACGTTTAAAAAAGCTTGGGCAATTATCAAAGGTTGAAGTTGGTATAACTACAGGTGCAAATCCCTTTTTTACAGTACCCAAGTCTACGGTACAGTTTTATCAACTTGACGATTTTGCAAAACCTATGGTTGGTCGTAGTGTTCAGGTTTCCAGTGCAATTTTTACAAAAAAAGATTGGCAATTAAACCAAAACCTTGAAGCTCGCTCAAATTTGTTAGTTTTCCCAAAAAAGGAAAATTTAAATGGTCATAATGGAGCAAGAGAATACATTGCTTTTGGTGAGGAACAAGGAATTAATAAAGGCTATAAATGTCGAATTAGAGATGAATGGCAAATAGTTCCTTCTTTGTGGGTTTCAGATGCTTTATTTGTCAGAAGAAATAATTTATACCCAAAATTCTTAATTAATGATGTCGGTGCATATACTACAGACACAATGCATCGAGTAAAAATAAATAGTGATATAGATAAAAAAGCTTTAGTTGCTAGTTATTATAATTCATTGACCCTTGCGTTTACTGAGATATGTGGGCGGAGCCATGGTGGTGGGGTGCTTGAACTTATGCCTAATGAAGTTGAAAGTATTGTTATTCCTTACAATGAACAAAACGAAAAATTACTTGAAACAATTGATGGAAAATTGAGAAGCAAAGAATCAATTCATGATATATTGAAATTTACTGATAAAGTAATTTTGAAGGAATTATTTAACTTTTCAGAAAAGGAAATTTCTTTAGCAAATAGTATCTGGAAGAAATTATCAAATAGACGATTAAATAGAGGGAAATAATGCCAGCCCTTCGTATCCATACACATTGCCAAGTCGCTCAAAAGAGCCAACACACAAACCAAAACTTGTCAAAGAGTATGGATACCCAAGCACACGGACTGCCAACCCTGAAAACAAAAAAGGAGCAATTTGATACGTAAGTGATTGATAATGAATAAAGCCCAGCATACAATCGAGTAGCCAGCCACTAGGCAAAAAGCCTAGTGGAGAAGCTCTCACAGCACCTAGCATACGGGTCTCGTACTAGGCGGTTCTCTACACCATGGGGAATAAGGAATTCGATTTATAAAAAAGATTACTGGACATT